>JASLMH010000114.1 GCA_030746635.1 Alphaproteobacteria bacterium
GCTTCATCTCCCTCAGGGCATAGTCGAAATTGCCGACATAGACAGCCTCGCCTTCGGCATCGGTTATGGTCACGTCGACGGCCACGTCGGCGCGCCGCTCCCGCTCGAACGCACCTCTGGCCCGGGTCGCGACCTCGGTCGAGATCTTGGCTTCGGCCACCAGGTCGGATTCGGCCCGCCGCGTGTACCTGGCGTGACCCTCGCGCAACAGCGGGGCCACGTGGGCGCCCGTCACCAGGTTGTTCGCCGCCACGCCCGCGACGGTTTCCGCCAGGGTGTACAAGGCGCCCGCGTGCACCGTGCCGACAAGATTGGTGACCTCGCGGCGGAACGGCATCCGCGCGCTGACCGTACCTTCGCCCTCCGCCGTGACTTCGATTTGGTGCGACGGCAGATAGGGGATGGTGGCGAGGAGTTCGTTTATCGGCATGGCATTCAGCCGATCTTGAAGACCCGCGCCGCGTTATCGCGCACGATCTTTCGGTAGGCCTCGTCCGAAAGTTCCAACGGTTCGAGTTCGTCGAGCGTGCGCCGGAACGGCAACAGCGGATAGTCGGTCGCCCACATCACCTTGTCCTGGCCCGCGCCCTTGGCGAACCTGACAAACTCGGCCGGCCAATGCTTGGGCAGCCGGGCCGATGTTTCGATGTAGATGTTGTCGTGCTTCCAGGCCAGGATCATCATTTCCTCGTGCCAGGGCTGGCCCAGGTGGCAACCGATGATGACCAGTTCGGGGAAGGCCAGCGCGACCTCGTCCAGATAGATCGGCCGACCGCATTCCGAAGGCAAGGTCGGCCCCGTATGGCCGACCTGAATGGCCACCGGTATGTCGAGTTCGACGCATTTCAGATAGGCCGGCCAGTAGTGCTTGTCATTCGGCGGCAGGCCGACGGTGCCGTCGCCGTACATGTAGGGCTCCAGGCGGATCGCCCGCATGTCCAGTTCCTTGACCTGGTATTCGATCGCCCGCACCACCTCCATCGGCTTCTGCAACACGTTCACGGTCCCGGCGCCGACGAAACGGTCCGGGTATTGGCGCACGCTGGCGGCCACGTCCTCGATGCTGCTGACCGCCGTGTCCTTGTGGTAGAAGGTCGAAAGGACGCAGCGGTCGACGCCGGAAGCATCCATGTCGGCGACCATGGCATCGAGCGACTGACCCTCGAACTGAGCCATCGGCGATTTGTATTTCCGGAAGATATGAAAGTAGTCCTCGGGGAAATGCTTCACGCCCTCCGGCGTGATCAAGGTGGCCCAGGCATCGATGGCGATGGCGTCTCCGCTCATGTCGTTGTTCCTCCAGAAAGATTGAGAATCCGGCGGGTTTCCTCCGGTGTCGCCGGCTCACCGCCAAGTTCGCGTAGGATACGGACTGCTTTTTCGACCACTTGGCCGTTCGACGCGGCCAATTCGCCGCGGGCGTAATAGACATTGTCTTCCAGGCCAACGCGGATATGGCCGCCCATGGCGAAAACGGCGCCCAGCATCCGGAAGTGATTGCTGGCCCCGATGGCCGAGACCAGCCACTCGGCCCCCGCGGGCAGACCCTCGACCATGAACAGCAGGTTCTTCACGGTCGCCTTGGTGCATTCGCCGGAAATGCCCATGACGAAATTGACCAACAGCGGGTCGTCCAGCACGCCGCGCTCCTGCAGGGCGGCGATATTGTTCAGCATACCGCTGTGGTAGACCTCGAGCTCCGGCCGGGTGCGATTGTCGCGAAAGGTCCGGGCGACATGCTCCATCTCGCCATGCGAGGTGAAGAGCTGCACGAAACGATCGCCGACCCAGGCATCGGCACCCCGGTCGTAGCGGCCCAACATGCTGCCGCCGCCAACGCTGAAGGAGGCGATTTCCGGCTGCAGTACCGGTACCAGGCGGATGCGTTCGTCCAACGGCAGGCCGGCCACGGCACCGCCGGTCGATAGATTGAGCACGGCCTCGCAACCGGCGCCGCGCAGGCCTTCGACGATGCGGCGAAAGATCTCGACGTCACTGCTCGCCTTGCCGTTCCCGTCGCGGGCGTGCAAATGCAGGATCGCCGCGCCGGCCCGCCAGGCATCCAGGCCCTGGGCGATGATCTCGTCGGGTTGTTCCGGCAGGGCCGGATTGGCTTCCTTGCCTTGCTGGGCGCCGGTCAGGGCACAGGTAATGATGGTCGGGGCCATTCGATTACTCCCCCTTGAAACTGGCCGGGCGTTTTTCCACGAAGGCATCCATGCCTTCCTGCTGGTCCTTGGTCAGCCAGCTGTAACCGACCGTGTTGATGGAAAAATCGATGGCGGATTCGAGATCCGTGGTCAGCCATTTGTGGATAATTTCCTTTTGCGATTCCAAGGCGAATGGACTTTTCGACGCCAAGGTCCGGCAAAGCTCGTCGACCGCGGCGGAAAGCTCATCGGCCGGATGAACCTGTTGTACCAGGCCCCGGCGCTCAGCCTTTTCCGCGTCCCAGAACTCCCCGAGATAACAGAGTTCCCGCGTGCCCTGGATGCCCACGGCGATCGGCAAGAGGGCGGCTTCGACGATCGCCGGTATGCCGCGGTGAATGTTCGGCAGGCCGAACCGCGAACGTTCGGAGGCGATCATGAAATCGCAGGACAGGGCCAGTTCCAGGCCGGCGCCGAGGCAGAGGCCGTCAATCTCGGTCACCACCGGTTTGGTGATGGTGCGCAGGGCCAGGAAGGTGCGATGCAGCAACTGCCCCATGCCGCGCGAGCCGAAGGCATCCATGTCCTTGACGTAGGCGACGTCGATGCCGGCGGAAAAGGCCCGGTCGCTGGCCGAGTCGATCAGAATGACCCGTACCGCGTCATCTTCATCCGCCGCCCTGGCCACATCGTGAATTTCGTGCAGCGTCTTCGCGCTCAAGGCGTTCAGGACATCCGGGCGGTTCAAGGTCAGCCGCAAAACCTGGTCCTTGGTCTCGCACTTGATCGTTTCATATGTCATCGAGTTAATTTCCCTTGAAGTTCGGCGTCCGCTTTTCGGCGAATGCCTTGAGCCCCTTGCGCACGTCTTCGCTTTGGCGCGCCGGCTCGGCGTAGAACTGCTCCAGGCGCAGACCTTCCGCCAGCGGCAGGTGGGCGCCTTCGCGTGCCGCCGCCCGGGCCGCGCGCACGGCGATCGGAGCGTTGGCGGCGATCCGCGCCGCCAGCTCCATGGCCGCCGCAAGCAGATCATCGGCCGGGACGATCCGATTGATCAGGCCGATCGCCAGTGCCCGCTCGGCGTCGATCGCCTGACCCGACAGCAGCATTTCCAGCGCCACGGCCATCGGCACCGCGCGGGGCAACCGCTGGGTACCGCCGGCGCCCGGGATCAAACCCCAGGTCACCTCCGGCAAACCGAACTTGGCATGCGGCGCTGCAAGCCGGATATCGCAGGCGAGCGCGATCTCCAGGCCGCCGGCCAGGCAATAGCCGTTGATCGCGGCGATGATCGGCTTGCCGGGATCGAGGTTGCGGGTGATGCCGCCCAGGCCCGGCTCCCGTTCGCCGCGCTCGCGGCGCTCCAGCGGCGTCATCGACCGGTAATAGCTCCCCACTTCCTTGAGATCGGCGCCGGCGCAAAAGGACTGCGAGCCGGCGCCGCTGAGCACCGCGACCCGCAGGTCCGGGTCGTCGCGAAATTCCTCCCAGACGCCACAGAGCTGCCGTCCCATGGCCAGGCTCAGGGCGTTGCGCGCCTCCGGCCGGTCGATGACGACGGACAGGACGCCCCGCTCGCGGTCGGTGCGAATGCTCATGATCCCTCGCCGAGGATTTCAAAGCCCTCGATATCGGTGATATGCCCCTGCCGCTCGTCGGCGAAGACCGCCCGCAACCGGCTACCGGGACGCAGGCCCTCGGCCGGTCCGAGCAATTTGTGCAGCATCGCGTTGTCGGCGCCGTCCGGGCGCACCAGGGCGAACACGCCCCGGCCGGGGACGTCCGTCCAACTCACCAGGGCCGCGCCGGGTCCGATGTCGACGCTTGGCATCTCCTCGCCGCCGCAGCCGGGGCAAAAGGCCCGCGCCGGCGCCACGGTGCGGGCGCAGGCCGGGCAGTGGGAGCCGAGAAGTTGCTGCCGGTCACGCAAGGCGACGAGGAATTCGCTGCCCGCCTTGCCGGCGGCATAAAGGAAAGGAATGTTGATCGAACCTTCGCGGATCATGGCAGGATCTCGAAGTGCAGAATGTCATCCATGGCGCCACGCAGCTCCTCGCGCCAGACCGCCCGCACCCGCATGCCGACGGCCAGGCGCGCCGGATCGTTCTCGGCGAGATAGTGGTTCAAGGTGGCATCCGAGCCATCGAGACGGATCAAACCCATGCCATAGGGTCCATCGCGCACCTCGCCGGTGCGCGCATCGAGGAACGGCAGGAACACCACGGTCCAGGCCTCCAAGGTGCCCTTGTCCGACACCGGCACCCAGTCGGAGAGCGGCAGATGGCAGTTGCCGCAGACCGGCCGGGGCGGCAGATAACGGCGCCGACAGCCGCCGCATTGCAGCGCTTCGATGCGCTTTCGCCGCAGGCCTTCGGAGAACCGCGCCATGGCGTCCCCGGAGGAATAGCGCCAGCCCTGGGCCATTTCGATGGCCACGGAAATCCGCTCGCTCATGCCGCGCTCCCCAGAATGGCCGCGTCGGCCCAGGCATAGACCCCATAGCCGGTGACCAACGCCGTCTCCGCCCCCTCGACCTGATGCGCGCCCGCGCGGCCGAGGATTTGCGATGCCGCCTCGGCCATCCGGATGACGCCGGTCGCGCCCACCGGATTGGCCGATAACACGCCGCCGGATGGATTGACCGGCAGTTCGCCGCCCATCTCCGTCACCCCGTCCTCGATCAGGCGGCCGGCCTCCCCTTCCGGGCAGAATCCGAGGATTTCGTACCAGGCCAATTCGGCATAGGTCACCGGCTCGTAGATCTCCGCCACGTCGAACTGCTGGAGGGGTTCGGTGATTCCGGCGGCCGCATAGACCGACCGCGAGGCATCCTTCAGGGTCCGCATGGTCAGCAATCGCCGCTCGATATCGCCGATGTAGGGTTGCTCGTGCCGGGTCGCCGCCGCCTTCACCCAGGCCGGGCGCGGGCAAAGCTCCCTGGCCCTGTCAGCCGAAGCAACGACGATCGCCGCCGCGCCATCCGATTGCGGGCACATGTCCATCAGGCGCACCGGGTGGGCCAGCAGCTTGGAGTTCAGGACATCGTCGACGGTGGCGTCGGCATCCTTCAGATGGGCATGGGGATTTCGCGCCGCGTTGCGACGGGACTTCACCGCCACGCGTGCCGCTTGCTCCTCCGTCACCCCCCGTTCGGCCATGTATTGGGAGATCGACAGGGCAAAATTGCCCAGAGCGCCCGAGGCAACGGCGCGGTCCCAAAACGGGTCGGTCAGCGCCATGCCGGTTTGCGTATGCCCTTCCGAATGCTTTTCGAAGCCGACCACCAGGACCACATCGAACAGGCCCGAGGCGGCCTGGTGAAAACCGGCGATACAGGAACTGGTGCCCGAGGTCCCGCCGGTGGCGACCTTCATGCAGGGTTTGCCGTTGGCGAACGCGCCTTCGCCGACCCAAAGTTCCGGCATGGCCCGGCCTTCGAACAGCTCCATATTGGCGATCACCACGGCGTCCAGGTCCGCCGGCCGCAGACCGGCGTCGGTCAGCGCCCGGCTGGCCGCCTCGCGCACCAGTTCCGGCTGCGAAACATCGTCGCGCCGGCGGGCGTGGTCGGTCTGTCCGGTGCCGATGATCGCGACCGGTCTCATTGCCCAGCTCCGTCAAGAACCGCCACGACCTGGCCCTGACCGGCCGGCCCCCAAGAGCCGTGCGCCAGCGCGCGCTTGCCCTCGTTACCGGCCAGGCGCAGCCATCTGGCCGCCGCCGCCAACCGCGATAGGCCGGCGACCACCGGGACGCAGCCCGCCATCAGGCCGCCATCCGGCGAGACAAGGGCGCCGTCCGGCAAACCGGCGGCGGCCAGAAACAGCTCCTCCTCGTGCGGGTAGAGACAGGATGGCTCGGCCAGATCGAAATCGGCGTCTTCCGGCGTCAGGTCGGCCATCGCGCAGGCCCGATCCAGGGCCCGCGCCAGGCCGGACCAATGGCCGAGGTCCCGGTCGCCCAGGGCATGGGGCTCCAGGTCATGGCCGACGCCGCGCAGGAGGGGACCGTCCATGCCCTCGCCGGCGGCCCGCAGGACCACGGCGCAGGCACCGTCGCCCAACGGCGCGCACATGCCCTGGCGCAGCGGCGAGGCGACGGGTTCGCTGGCCAGGATCTCGGCCGCCGAAAGCTTCGGCGCCATGGCGCCGTCACCGCTGGCGCGCCGATCGGCCGCCAACTCGGCCCAGCGCCGCTCCGCCTGTGCGTCGGCAAGGGCCAGAACATTGGCCTGCAGGCCGGCGGCGATCGGAAAATTCATGCCCAGGGGCTGTTGATGGATCGGGTCCAGCGCCCATTCCGTCAGGGTCGCGTTGGGCGCCATGGAGGCCTTGGCGTGGGCCACGACCAGCACGGTATCGTAAGCTCCCGACCAGATCTGGCAGGCGCCATGCACCACCGCCGCCAGGCCGTCCGCGGCGATCCGGCATTCCGGCTTCATCACCGCGCCGACGACCTCTGTCACGGCGATATTCGAGGCGGTCAGACCGTCGAAAAGATCCACCGAGGCGGTGGTTACCGCATCTATGGCGTCATGGCCGATAGCCGCATCGGCCAGCGCCAAGTCGACGGCCTCCAGGACCATTTCCGGGATCGATCGCGGGTCCTCGCCGAGGGGCCCGGTTTCACCGCTACCGGCCAGGCGGATCGCGCGAGGGGGCGAATCCATTCGGCTCATTGGCCGGCGCCTTGCACGGCGAGGCCTTCGTTGCGGGCGATGATTTCGCGCATCATCTCGCTGCTGCCCGCGCCGATGGTAAGGGCCAGACTGTCGCGGTAGAGGCGCCCCATGAGGCATTCCTCCATATGGCTCATGCCGCCGAAAATCTGCGCACAGGTCCGCGCCGCGTCGACGGCGATTTCGCAAGTGAACAGCTTGGCCATCGACACTTCACCATCGCATGGCTCGCCGCGCAGGTGCAGATCGAGGGCGCGTTCGGTGAGGGCTTCGGCGGCTTCCAGCGCGGTTCGCACATCGGCAAGCCGGTGGGTCCAAACCTGGTTGGCCAGCAACGGCCGACCGAAGGCATGCCGTTCGTGCCCATAGCGGCGCGCTTCTTCCCACATCAGCCGAGTGTGGGCGCAGGCGAGGAAGGACAGCACCAGCCGCTCGCCGACAAAGCCTTCCATGATCAGCCGAAAGCCGCCGTTTTCCTCACCGACCAAGTTCGCCGCCGGAACCCGGCAATCGTCATAGAAGATCTCGCCGGTATCCGAGGCGTGCGTGCCGATCTTCCGCAATCGACGGCCACGGCTGAAGCCGGGCGTGTCGGTCGGCACGACGATCAGGGAAATGCCGCCGTAACCCTCGCCGCCGGTGCGCACGGCCGTGGTGACGAAGTCCGAAATGGTGCCGTTGGTGATGAACAGTTTGGAGCCGTTGATGACGTAGTCATCGCCGTCGCGCACCGCCTTGGTGCGCAAGGCCGCGACATCGCTGCCGGCGCCGGGTTCGGTGACCCCCAATGATCCGATCATCTTGCCGGCGGCGGCCGGACGGACGATCCGCTCCCGCAGGTCGGCGGAGCCGGCGCGGTCGACGACCTTGGTGGCGAATTCCGCATGGGCCAGCAAGGCGACCGGCGCGCCGATCGAGCCGCAGCGCATCATTTCCTGGACGAAAATCCCGGTATAGCGGAAGTCCAGGCCACTGCCGCCGACATCCTCGCCGATGCGCAGACCCAGATAGCCGAGTTCCCCGGCCTTCTCGAAGATCTCGCGCGGCACCGCGCCCTCCGACTCCCAGGTCAGGACATTCGGCGTGATCTCTTTTTCGACGAAGTTGCGGACGGACTGCCGGAACAGCTCATGTTCTTCCGATTGGTTGCGAAGCAATTCTCCATCCCCTCCCTTGCCAGCGGCCCGTTTGCGGGCTTCCCAGCTTCCGGCCGGGGCGGCCCATCGGCATCCGGCAGCCCCCGGTACGGGTTTTGATCATGAAAGTATTTTTGCTTCGCTCGATTGTCAAGTGTCACTTGGTATTTTAGGAACAATTGATAAACGCCGACATCCATGGTGAACCGACAGCGAGGCGCGCGGGCATCGACAGCCTATATTCAGCGATCGTCGGCGGCGATCAGGGCGTCCTGGTTGATCAGGTCCGTCACCCGGTCGTCGCCGTAGCCGAGCAGGTCACAAAGGACTTCCCGGTTGTGTGCGCCGCATTCCGCGACCCATGGCCGGGCCGCCGATGGTGCGGCCGACAATTTCAGCGGCGCGTTTGTTACCAGGAACGGCCCGGCGCCGTCATCGACCTCGGCCATCACGCCCCGATGTCGGCTCTGGGCGCTTTGCATGGCTTCACCGACGGTCCGGTAACGCGAGCACGGGCAACCGGCCGCGGTCAGCAGATCCTCGCATTCCGCCGAACTGCGTTCCGCCGTCCAGCGCTCGAGCTGCGCCATCAACGCATCCCAGTTCACTAGCCGATCGGCATAGGCAGCGAAGCGTGGGTCGGACTTCCATTCCGGGTGGCCGACGGCATCCGCCAAGGCTTCGAAATTGCCCTGGGTTATCGGCATGACGATGACATGGCCGTCTCGGGTCGCCGACGGTGAGTAGAGCATGACCGGTCCGTCGACCGGGAACTGGGCCGAAAGGGTCTCGTACACCAACATGCTGAGCATGGTATCCATCAGGGCGACATCGACGACCTGGCCGGCCCCGGTCCGCTCGCGGTGCAACAATGCGCTCTGAATTCCGGCCATCGCCGTCATGCCACTGAAATAGTCGGCGACGTAGAGACCGGTTCGCAGCGGCCGATCGAGGCCGGCCTGGTGGCTCAAATTGGCCAAATCATAGCCGCTGTCGGCATGAATGATCGGCGCATAGGCCGGCCGGCCGGCATCGGGACCGGTTTGTCCATATCCGGTTATCGCGCAGTAGATGATATCGGGTTTCAGTTCCTTCAGGCCCGGGTAATCCAGTCCAAGTCGCCGCATGACGCCGGGCCGAAAATTCTCCACCACCACGTCGGACAGCGCCACCAGTTCCTCGACCGTCCGTCTTGCCGCTGGATGCTTGAGATCCATGCACAACGACTTCTTGCCGCAATTGAGATGCGCGAAATAGGCGCTCTTGCCGTCACGCAGGGGCGGCGGCACCCGGACGTAGTCGCCCGACGGCGGCTCGCACTTGATGACTTCGGCACCGAGGTCGGCGAGCAGGCGGGTGCAGTAGGACCCCGCGATCATCGAGGTGAAATCGAGGACGCGAATTCCCGTCAGGACGCCGGCCGGCGTTGCCGTCTGGGTTGATTGACTGGTCATCTTCAAAGATCTCCATCGCCGCTAGATCATGTCGCGGCAAAGGTTTTCCGCGCGCGTCAAGATTGATCCCGGACTCGCGGACCCAACCGGTCATGAATGGTGTTTTTGGATGGTTGAGCCGGGGCAACGACCGTCCGGCCAGTCTGGGCAGGGTATCCATGCGGCAGTAGATTATCAAGTATCACTTGACAATCAAATTCCACTCGACAAAATTACCCTAGGCGGAGGTGCCGTCGCGGGAGGGAGGCCTGCCGGCATGATTGGTTCCAACGAGAGAGAGCGCGACTTCGGACCGGCGGCGGAGGTGCCACGGCGACGGCTGGCCGCCGATCGGCGATGATCCACCCATACGCATACTATCTTGGCCGCGCGGCGCGGTGGTACCCGGACCGCGTCGCCGTCATCGATGGTGAAACCGAACTGACCTATCGGGCCTTGGACGCCCGGGCCAGCGCCCTGGCCCGGGGGTTGTTGGACCTTGGCGTCCGGCCGGGCAACCGGGTCGCGGTACTGCAGGCCAACAACCACCAGTTCATGGAAGCCCTGATCGGCATCGCGCGGACGGGCGCGGCGTTCGTCCCAATGCTGGGAATCCTGACCGAGGCTGATCACGCCTACATGCTGGAAGACGCCGGCGCCGAGGTGCTGATCGTGCCCGCCTCGTCCTTGGCGGCGCGGGCGATGGCGCTGTCGGCGCGCCTACCGACGCTGCGCCACCTGATCGTGGTCGATGGCGACGACGGTGTTCACGACTACGAAACCCTGTTGCAAGCGCAGGCCGGCGAGGCCCCGGAGGTGCGCGGAAACGAGCAGGACCTGGCGCAGATCCTTTACACCTCGGGCACCACCGGCAAGCCCAAGGGGGTCGCCCACAGCTATGCCAGCACCCAGGCGGCGATGATCGGCTGGGTCGCCATGGCCGAGCGCCAACCCGGCGATGTCGGGCTGCTGTACATGCCGATGAGCCACTTCGCCGCGCGGCTGATGGACGCGGGATGGGTCACCGGCGGCACGGCCGTTATTCTCCCGGCGCCCGACCCGGTGCAATCCTTCGCCGCCATCGAACAACACGGCGTTACCCATCTGCTCGCCATTCCGACCCTGTTGCAGATGTTCCTCGACCACCCGGAAATCGACCGGCACGATCTCTCCAGTCTGCGGTTCATCTGTTATGCGGCTGCACCGGCTTCGGCCGCCCTGGTGCGGCGGGCGATCGAACGGTTCGGGTCGATCCTGCACACCGGCTGGGGCGGGACCGAGGCCTATTGCCTCAACACCCATATGACACCGGCGCAGCATCTGGCGGCGATCGACGGCCATGACCAACGCCTGCTGTCCTGCGGCAAGGAAAACTCATTCGGCGGCCGGGTGCGAATCCTGGACCGGGACGGCCAGGACGTGGCGGTCGGCGAAGTCGGCGAGTTGTGTGTCCGCGCGCCATGGGCGATGACGCACTATTGGAACCAGCCCGCCCTCACCGATGAGACGATCGTCGATGGCTGGCTCCACTTCGGCGATCTCGCGCGCCATGACGACGACGGCTACACCTACCTGGTCGATCGCAAGGGCGACATGATCATTACCGGCGGGATGAACGTCTATCCCCGGGAGGTCGAGGAGGCGCTGTACCAGCACCCGGCCGTCCTCGAGGCGGCGGTGTTCGGGATCCCGGACGAGAAGTGGGGCGAGGCGGTCAAGGCGGTGGTCGCGTTGCGCGAGGGCGAGAGTGTCGACGAGGCGGACCTCCTGGCTTTCGCCAAGGAGCGGCTGGCGCCGTTCATGATCCCCAAGTCACTCGATTTCCTCCCGGAGTTGCCGAAGACCCCGGTCGGAAAGATCTCGCGCCGGGACGCCAAGGCCAGGTACTGGAGCGGCGAGGAGCGGATGATTCACGGCGCGGGGGAGCGGACATGACACCGCCCACCGATCCCTGGGAGGGCTATTGGACCACCAAGATCGGCTCGGCCGGCGAGGGCCGGATTCTGGTCCGCGGCTATCGCGCCGAGGAGCTTATCGAGCGGCTGAATTTCGCCGAGACGACCTATCTGGTGATCAAGGGCGAGTTGCCGACGCCGGCCCAGGCGCAGGCGCTGGACGCCGTGCTGCGCACCGGGCTGGATCAGCAGTTCATCAGCTCGGCGGTGCCGCCGGCGCGTTTCGCCGCCTCGGCCGCGCCCGAGGCGCCGGCGGCGGCGATAGCCGCCGGCGTCATCGCCTTTGGCTCGGTCACCGGTTCGCCGGGACAGTGCGCCGAGATGCTCATCGCCGGCCATCGGATGGCGCAGGCCGACGGTCTGGATACGGACGAGGTGGCCCGCCTGATCCTGGAGCAATACCGCGATGCCGGGCGGAAGGTCCCGGGCCTTGGTCACCCGATGCACAAGCAAGCCGAACCGAGGGCGCAGGCGCTGCGCGGCATCGCCTCGGAGCTCGGCGTCTGGGGCCAATCGGGGCGGCTTCTCGAGGCCTTGGAGGCAGAGGCGACGGAGCGTCTGGGCCGGCCGCTACCGGTCAATCTTGCCGGCGCGATCGCCGCCGTGCTGCTTGAGATCGGCTTCGAGCCGCTGGAGATGGTGGGCATCGCGATCATCGGCTATCTGCCCGCCTTGGTCGCCCACACCGTCGAGGAAATTCGCGAGGGTGTTCCGCTTCGGATCATTCCCGAAGCGCTGGGCGCGCGGTACGCCGGACCACCCGAACGCGCGCTACCGGACGGCTACGGCGAACAAAGTCGGGCCGGAACCAAACAAAAAAACCACAAGGAGGACTTGTCATGACGAAGCAATTGCGTGGATTGACGATGTTGGCCGGCGCCGCGCTGCTGGCCCTGCCCCTGGCGTTTCTTGGCAGACCGGCGGTGGCGGAGACCATCGTTCTCAAGAAGGCCGATTTCGGGGCCGCGACGCAGACCCGAACCAAGCGTTCGAAATGGTGGTCGGACGAGGTCGAGAAGCGTAGCGGCGGCAAGGTCAAGATCGAATTCTACCCGGCCAGCAGTCTACTCAAGGCGCGCGACATCTACGAGGGAACCCGCTCCGGCGCCGTCGATATCGGCATCTGGGTGCAGGCCTACAACCCGTCGGTCTCGCCGATGTCCGGGCTGTTCTTCCTGCCCGGCATCAGCAAACAGATCGGCCCGGCGCTACGGGCGGTTTCTGAGCTCATCTTTGGCCCGGATTTCACATTCTATCGCGACGAAATGCGCAAGACGGGCGTCGAACCGCTCTATGCCTGGGGCGTCTCGGACCAGGAGTTGATCTCCACCAAGCCGGTCGGCGGTCTGGCGGCCTTGAAAGGTCTGAAGGTCCGGGTCATCGGTCGGGCCTGGCCGAAACTGATCAGTGAATTCGGCGGCACGCCGGCGGCGCTGCCGTGGCCCCAGGTCTATGAAGGCCTGTCCCGCGGAACCCTGGACGCCAATGTCGGCTTCGTCACCGCCAACGTAAGCGCCAAACTGCATGAGGTCGCCAAGCACCATACCCGCATCTACCTGGGTGCGCCGGCCGGACCGGTCGCCATCATGAACAAGAAGAAGTGGGACGGCCTGCCGGACGACGTCAAGAAGATCATTCGCCAGGTCAGCCGGGAATTCACCGAGCGGCTGGCCGAGGACTACGCCAAGGACCTGGCGGCCGCCATGGCGACGATGAAAGCCAGCGGCGTCAAGTTTTACAAATGGCCGCCAGCCGAGCGCGCCAAGCTTGGTGCCTCGATGCGGGCCATGTGGGATGCCTGGGCGGACGGCATGGAGGCCAAGGGCATGCCCGGCCGTGAAGCGCTGCGCCGCTACCAGGAACTGCTGAAGAAGCACGCGGGGTAATGTGGCTGCGGCATGCTGAACGGGCGCTGAAGGCAAGCCAGCGGGCGCTCGGCCTCGGCACGAACGCGGCCCTGCTCGCCATCATGTCGGCCATCTCGCTGGACGCGGGGCTGCGCTACGTCGCCGGGCAACCCATTGCCGGCGTGCTGGAAGGCGTCGAGTTGCTTCTCGTTTTCGTCATCTTCGCCAGCCTTGCGCAAACCCAGGTGGAAGGCGGTCACATCGCCATTGGCTTCCTGACCGAGCGTCTCGGCGGCCGCGCCCGCGCCGCCCTGCGGGCCTTCACCACGACGTTGGCGCTCGGGTTGTTCGGGTCGATGACCTGGGCGACCGGCGAACTCGCCTGGCGAAGCTGGCAAATGGGCGAATACGCCGCCGGCCTGATTGCCTTCCCGATCTACCCATCGCGGATCATGGTGGCGTTGGGCTGCCTGTTTCTCTGCCTGCAGCTCGCTTTTGAGCTGGCCACCGCCATCGCGCGACTGTTCGGCAGCGGCGAGAATCGCACTTGAATGCCCTCGCGATCGGATCCGGCGCCGTCGTCGCCCTCATGGCGCTGCTTGTCCTCGGCCTGCCGGTGGCCTTCAGCCTGGCACTCGTCGGGGCGGCCGGCTTGTGGCTGCTCGGCGGGATTCCATTGGCCGGCAACTTCCTCGCCACCGAACCCTACAGCAACGTAGCCAGCTTCACCCTGGTGGTGATCCCGATGTTCGTCCTGATGGGGGAACTCGCCGTCGCCGCCGGGATGGCGCAACAGGCCTATACCACCGCCCGCGCCTGGCTCGGGCGGCTGCCGGGCGGTCTGATGATGGCGGCGATCGGCGCCAGCACCATCTTCGCCGCGGTGTCGGGTTCAAGCGTCGCGGCGACGACCACCATCGGCCGGGTCTCGATCGCCGAGATGCGACGCAATGGTTACGACGGCGGCATCGCCGCGGGGACCGTGGCGGTGGCCGGGACATTGAGCGCGCTGATCCCGCCCAGCGCCTTTCTGGTCTTCTATGCACTGATCGCCGACCAGTCGATCAGCAGGATGCTGATGGCTGGCGTGGGGCCGGGTCTGCTAAGCGCCGGCCTGTTCATCCTGGTTGCCTATTTGACCGCGCGCTGGTTCCCGCGCCTGGCGCCGGTGCATCCCGACCGCATCGGATGGAAGGAGCGGATCTCCTCGCTCGGCATGACCGCGCCGTTCGGCATTCTTGTCCTGGTCGTGCTTGGCGGCATCTACACCGGCCTGGTGACGGTGACCGAGGCGGCGGCGCTGGGCGCCCTCGCCGCCCTCGCCCTGGTCGCGGCGGCCCGGAGGCTGTCCTGGTCGACCCTCGGCCAGGCACTCGCCGCCACGGCGCGGACCAGCGCCATGATTTTCCTGATCATCGTCGGCGGGGTGATCTTCAGCCGTTTTCTGGCATTCTCCGGCGTTCCCTTCGCGCTGGTCGCGTTCATCCAATCCCTCGACGTGTCGCCGCTGACGGTGGTCGTGGTGATGCTGGTCATCCTGACGGTGCTCGGCATGTTCATCGATCCGGTGGGCATGGTCATGCTGACCCTGCCGTTCTTCTTTCCGATCGTGCAGGACCTGGGCATCGATCCCGTCTGGTTCGGCGTGCTGGTCGTCCTGCAGGCCGAGCTCGGCGTGATCACGCCACCGATCGGGATCCACCTGTTCGTCGTCAAGCAGATCGCCCCGGACGTACCGCTGTCGGGTATCATTCGGGGAATCCTGCCATTCATGATTTGCCAAATTTCGGTCGTGGCGCTAGTCCTGCTATTCCCGAAGATCGCCCTGTGGCTGCCCGGCATGATGCAGCACTGAGCTTCGGGACGGGGAACCAGAGAGGCACCCATGTCGGATCTGCCAAACCGCGTGACGTTCCACGAACACGGCCCGCGCGAAGGGTTCCAGATCGAGGACCGGCAATTTCCCTTGGCGCGGCGGGTCGCTCTTGTCGATGCCATTGCCGCCGCCGGGGTCAGTCGGATCCAGGTCGCCTCCTTCGTCAATCCGAAAGTCGTGCCGACGATGGCCGACGCCCGGGAATTGTTCGCGGCGATCGAGAAGCGCCCCGGCGTGCGCTACACCGCGCTGTGGCTCAGTCCCTGGGGCTTCGAGCAGGCCCTGGCGACGCCGCAGGTCGACCGCTACGGCAACGTCGTTCTCTATGCCTCGAACGGCTTTTGCCTCTCCAACAACAATTGCACCAAGCTCGAGGCTCGCGCCCGGCTGCACGAATGGACGGCGCTCTACGACGACCACGGCGTCGCCTTGGAGCAGGTCTACGTGCTGGCGGCGTTCGGCTGCAATTTCGAGGGCGAGGTGCCGATCGCGGCCGTCATCGACGAAGTCCGCTTCGTGGTCGAGCTGTGCCGGGAGCAGGGCCGCGAATTGCCCCGGATCGATCTCGACGACAGCATGGGCTGGGCCGACCCGCATACCATCAGGCAGCGGATCGGGGCGGTGCGCGAGGCCTTTCCCGAGCTCGAAATCGGCTTGCATTTGCACGATACGCGCGGGCTCGGCGGCGCCTGCGTCTTCGCCGCGCTGGAAATGGGGGTACGGCACTTCGACAGCTCGATCGGCGGGCTCGGCGGCTGCCCGTTCGCCCGCCTCAAGGATAGAGTGGCCGCCGGCAACATCTGCACCGAGGACATGGTGTTCCTGTGTCATGAACTGGGGATCGAAACGGGCATCGACCTCGAGGCGTTGATCGAGGCGGCGCGGCTCGCCGAGGAGATCGTCGGCCGGCCGCTGATGGGCCGGGTCATGCACTCCGGCTCGCTGGCGGAATACCGCGCGGCCGCGCGCTAGATTAGGCGAGACTGCGGAACCCCGGCGCGACGCGGCCTGAACGAGGAGACAATTCATGAGCCAACTGTTCGGACCCCTGCGGCAGATGGGCTATGTGGTTCGGGATATCGACGCCGCCATGCGGCACTGGATCGAGGTCTGCCAGGTCGGCCCCTGGTTCTACATCGACAAGCTGGCGATGGTCGATTTCCGCTATCGCGGCAGCCCGTCGGCGCCGCATCTGTCGATCGCGCTGGCCAATTCCGGCGACGTGCAGTTGGAATTGATCCAGCAACGCGACGAGGCGCCGACCATGTACCAGGACTTCCTCGGTCGCGGCCACGAGGGCCTGCAGCATTTTTCCACCTGGCCGGAGAACTATGACGAGATCTACGAGCGCGCCCTGGCGGCCGGCTACACCGCTGGCCAGGAGGCCGACAGCCCGCGCGGCCGCTTCGTCTATTTCCTACAAGAAGGCCATCCCGGCACGGTGATCGAGATGGCCCACCTGACCGAGGCCCGAGCCCGCATCTTCGACGGTGTCCGCCAGGCCGCCATCGAATGGGACGGCAGCGAGCCGATCCGGGAGACCTGGCCCGGCTAGGCG
>JASLMH010000115.1 GCA_030746635.1 Alphaproteobacteria bacterium
GGCGAACACCCGGTCCAGGCCTTCCTCCTCCAGCATGGCGATGGCCTCCGATAGGCCGTACAACAAATTGGTCGCGGGCGTGTAGGGGAAGGCGCCCTTGGCGTTGCTGTCCAGCATCGCCCGCCAATCCCAATAGGACCGGCTCAGCCCGGCCGTTTCGCCGGCCGCCAGCGCCCTCTCGCCGACGGCGTTGAAGCTCAGGCCCGGCGGCAGCATCAAGCCTTTCTGCGAGCCGCCGACGGTGACGTCGACCCCCCATTCGTCGTGGCGATAGTCGATCGAGGCCAGGGAGGAAATGGTGTCGACCATGAACAGGGCCGGATGGCCGGCCCGGTCGATCGCCCGGCGGACCTCGGCGATCCGCGAGGTGACGCCGGTTGAGGTCTCGTTGTGCACGCAACAGACCGCCTTGATGGCCCGGGCCGCATCGGCGGCCAGCCGTTCCTCGACGGCCCCGGGGTCGACGCCGTGGCGCCAATCGCCCGGCAGGAACTCCACCGCCAACCCCAGCCGCTCGGCCAATTGCCGCCACAGGGTGGCAAAATGGCCGGTTTCGGCCATCAGCACCCGGTCGCCGGGCGACAGGGTGTTGACCAGGGCGGCCTCCCAGGCGCCGGTGCCGGAGGCCGGATAGATCACCACCGCTCCCGCGGTCCCGAAGATCGGCTTCAGGCCGGCCAGCACCTGGTGGGTCAGTTGCTCGAATTCCGGTCCGCGATGATCGATGGTCGGCCGGTCGATGGCCCGCAGGATACGGTCCGGCACGTTGGTCGGGCCGGGGATCTGCAGGAAATGTCGGCCCGGTCGATGCGGTCGGTTGCCGGCCATGGGGTGGGTCCTTTTGTATGGAGGATTAGCCGGCAGTGTAACGGCAAAGTGGGTGGATGATCAGGGCAAATACGGCAGCAGGGTGATCAACAGCGCGGCACCGATGATCAGGCTGGCGAAGACGATCTGCCCCCGCCGGGTGGTCCAGCTTTTCGGCACGCCCAGCAGGGTGACCACGCGCCGGGCGCCCAGCCACCAGACCAGGCCGCCGACCACGATCAACAGCAACAACAGAAATTTCACGGCGTTTTCCGTTTCCGTCCCAAAGCTTGCCCAGGGTAGACCGAAAGTCCCTCGGCGTTGAACCGGCTTGTCGCCGCCGACAGTCGGCCGGCTTTTGCAGTATGATGCGCGCGGAGGGCGCCGCCATGCTGCAAGATGTCGTCCTGCCGATCGACCAGATCTACGTCCCCGCCAAGCACCGGGGCCGGCTGGACGAGGGCAAGGTCGAGGAAATCGCCGAGAGCATCATCGACGAGGGCCAGCGGACACCGATCCAGGTGCGCCAGGGCAAGGGCCGCTATGTCCTGGTGACTGGCCTGCATCGGCTGGAGGCAATGCGCTCGCTGGGCGAGGACACCATCAAGGCGCTGATCGTTAGCGCGCCGAAAAACTAGAGCGTTTCAGCGGACATCGTCGGGCAGCAGCGGAAAGGCGCTGAGCACGTGCGGCCGATCGACCGCCGGGGCCTCGGCGACGAAGTCCGAGCCCAGGTCGGCCAGCTTCGCGGCGCCCATCAGGCCCATGGCGGTATGCATCTCCTCGGCCAACAGGTCGATGGCGCGGACCAGCCCTTCCTCGCCGGCGGCGCCCAGGCCCATGCCGGTCAGCCGGCCCAATGCGACCAGATCGGCGCCGAGGGCCAGGGCCTTGATCACGTCGGTGCCGCGCAGGAAACCGCCATCGACCACCACCGCCGCCCGGCCGTCGACGGCGGCGACGATCTCGGGCAGGACGGCGGTGCTGCCGAGGGCGTGGTCCAGTTGCCGGCCGCCGTGATTGGACACCCAGACGCCGTCGACACCGTGTTCGCAGGCCAGGACGGCGTCCTCCGCCGTCATGATGCCCTTCAACAACAGCGGTATGTCGTGGCGCCGCTTGAAGCCCTCGACCTGCCGCCAGCTCAATCCCGCCTGGTATTCGGTGCCGCCGGCGGTGCGCCGCCAGGGCTTGACGAAGCGGTTGGCGATGTCGCGTTCGCGCCGGCTGTACAGCGCCACGTCGACGGTCAGGCAAAAGGCCAGGTAGCCGGCCTCGACCGCGCGATGGGCGTGGTCGTCGACCCAGGCATCGTCGCCCCGGACGTAAAGCTGGAAGATCTTCGCCCCGTCGGCCGCCGCCGCCGTCTCCTCCAGGCCCGGCTTGGAGACCGAGCTCAGGGTGGTGGCCATGCCCTGGCGGCCGGCCGCCCGCGCCGCCGCCGCGCCGCCCTCGGGATCGAAGGATTCCAGCGAGCCGATCGGCGCCGTGGCCAGGGGCAGTTCCAGCTCCGCGCCCAGGAAGCTGGTCGACAGATCGACGTGGCTGGCATCGCGCAGCATGCGCGGCCGCAGGCCCAGGCTGTCCAGGGCATGGCGGTTGCGCTTGACCGTGGTCTCGGTCTCGGTGCCGCCGACCAGGTAGTCCCAGATGTTGTGCTCCAGCCGGGCATGAGCCACGGCGGCGATTTCGTGCAGGGCCTGGAAGCGTTCGACCAGGGCGGCCTCGGCCCGGGGCTGGCGGGCGGTCACGTCAGGTCGCCGCCACGGTGTCCAGGCGCAGGGCCTTGGCCTTGCCGTAGGTCAGCTTGGCGACGATCTTGCCGTCGGCGTCGAAGTGCAAAAGGTCCAGGCCGCGCCAGCCGGCCGCGCCGCGCTTGGTCTCCAGGGTGCAGAGCCAGCTGACCATGGTTTTGCCGGTTTCGGCATCGACGAACAGATCATCCTGGATGAAGGCCATCTTGCCGAAGGCGCCCTCGAATTGCGGTTCGAAGGCGGCGCGGATGGCGGCGATGCCCTTCGCCAGCTCGCCGTCATGCTGGTAGTAGACCGCGTCCTCGGCGAAGAAGGCCATCATGCCGTCCAAATCGTTGGCGTTAAACTTCTCGGTGAACTCCAGGGTCAAACGCCGCAGGGTCGCCGCGTCCAGGGCATCCGTAGTCATGTCTCGTATCCTCCCACTCGCTCAGTCATAGCCGAACAGCCACTTCGTGGTGCCGGCATGGATATTGCACACGGAATGCACCGCGCCGCGTTCGATGAACACTTCGTCGCCGACGGTCATCTCCAACCGCCCCTCGACCACCGTCACCAGTTCGTTGCAGTCATGGACGAAATCCAGCCATTGCTGCCCCGGCGGGTCGACGAACAGCCGGCAGGAATAGCCGCGCCCGGCCCAAGCGGCGGCGACGGCGGCCTGTTCGAGCGGGGCGCTGAATTTGCCCTGCTGTAGGATCTCCGCCATGTCGTCCCCCACTAGGTCTAGACGCCCGGCGTCCGCGTCGACGGTTCCAGGCCGAAATTCAAGCGGCCCCAATTGTCGCGCACGCGATCGCCGTCCATCAAGTAGTGGGTGCGCAGGGCGCTGATATCCCGGAAATAGCGCTGCAACGGCTCGCCGTCGTTCATCGCCGAGGTGCCGCCGGCGACGAACAGCAGCTCCACCGCCTTGCCCGACTCCTCGACCACGTGCTGCAACTGCAACTGCATGCGGGCGCGTTCCTCCAGGTTCAGGGTCTGGCCGGCCGGCACCCGGGTTGCCAGCATCTCCATGTAGGTTTCCGCCTGGCGCAGCAGCATCGCCTCGGCCGCGTCGACCATGGCGGTGGCCCGGGCCAGGCGGCCGCGCGCTGCCTCGCTTTCGAACAGCAGGACGCCGGGCTTGAACGGCGTGGTCTTGACCCGGGCCCGGGCATCGAAGGCCTCGACGGCGCCCTTGGCGATGCCGACGGCGATGGAGGCGATCTCGGCGAAGAAGATCGGTCCGGCCGGGCCGCGATAGAACGGGTTGTCGTGGATCGCGGCGCCGGGCGGCGGCGCCTCGTCCAGGGTCTGCAGCACCAGGGCCCGGCGCTCCGGCACGAACACCCCTTCGGCGACGGCCTGCTTGCTGCCGGTGCCGCGCAGGCCCATGACGTGCCAGTTGTCGTTGACCCGGTAGTCGTCGGCCCGGATCAGGCACATCACCGGCGCCGGCGGCCGGCCGTCCGCGGCTGGCGGGATCAGGGCGTTGACGCCCAGCCAGTTCGAATTGTCGCAGCCCGAGGCATAGTTCCAGGTGCCGTCCAGGCGATAGCCGCCGTCCACCGGCAGCGCCTGGCCGGTCGGCGCGAAGATCAGCGGGAAACGCAGGTCGCCATCATCGCCGAACACCTCCGCCTGCGCCTCCGCCGGGTACAGCGCCGCCCACCAGGTATGGGCGGCGGTCAGGCACAGCACCCAGGCCGAGGACGGGCAGCCGCGGGCGACCTCCATCATGCAGCGGACCATTACCGGCAGGCCCTGCTCGTAACCGCCGAAGCATCTGGGTTGCACGATGCGGTAGAGGCCGGCCTCGAGAAAGTCCCGCACCGTCTCGTCCGGTACCCGGCGCAAATCCTCGCAACTGTTGGCGCGCTCGCGCAGGATCGGCACCAGGGCGGCCGCCCGGGCGATCAGTTCCGGGCCGGACAGTTGCCCGCCCGGCGGCTCGATGGTCGCGATCATCCAGGCGCCTCCCTTCGCCGGCCGGATGGTAGACGGCGGCGGTGCCGGACCGCTAGGGTTTTCGCGCCATGCCGTCGTCGGCGACCGTCCAGGGTGCCTGCCATGCCAGAGCTGCGAAAGAGAACCATCACCGGTTATTGCGATCCGTTGGCCGTGCGGCCGGGCGACACGGTGCGGTTCATGACCTGTTGCTACGAGGCGGGCGACTACCAGGCGCGGCTGGTGCGCCTGTTGGGCGGCGATGACGCGCCGGGCGGCATCGGCGTACGCGAGGAGCCCATCGATGCCCCTTGCAACGGCGACTATCCGGGCACCTATCAGCCGATCCATCGCGGCTCCCACGGGACGGTGCCGGCGGCGGCGCTGGGCGAACTGACGTCGTTCACCCTGCAGGCGATGATCCAGCCGACCCTGCCGGGGGCGGCTCGGCAGGCGGTGATGGGCCGCTGGCGGGAAGCTGAGGACGCCGGCTTCGCTCTGATCCTGGAGGCCGACGGCAGCCTCGGCCTGCTGCTGGGCGACGGCCAGGGGCAAGGGGCGGCGGTCTCCACCGGGGTGCCGCTGCGGCGGGGGCAGTGGACCTTCGTCGCCGCCGGCTACGATGGCGCCAGCGGTGCGTTGCGCCTGGTGCAGCGGCCGCTGACCGTGGCGGCCGGCGACCGCGCCATCTCCCGCGGCGCCGAACGGCTCGAGACCCTGGCGCCGGCGATCACGCCTGGGGCGGTGGACGCCCCGTTCCTGTTCGCGGCCTGGCATGACGACCCCATGGGCGGCCATTTCAACGGCAGGATCGACCGGCCGCGCCTGGCCAGCCGCATGCTCACCAACGAGGAGATGGCGGCGCTGGAAGCGGCGGCGATCCCCGGCCATCTGGCCGATGCCGTGGTCGGCGCCTGGGACTTCTCGCAGCACATCTCGGACCAGCGCATCGCCGATCTATCGGCCAACCAATTGCACGGACGGCTGGTCAACCTGCCCACCCGGGCGGTCACCGGCCACAACTGGACCGGCGAGGAGCATTGCTGGCGCCACGCCCCCGATCAGTACGGCGCCATCCATTTCCACCAGGACGACCTGTACGACGCCGGCTGGCGGCCGGCCTTCAGCTACACGGTGCCCGACGATCTGCCCAGCGGCGTCTACGCCGCCAGCCTGCGCCATGGCGACGACGTGGACCGCATCCCCTTCTTCGTGCTGCCGCCCAAGGGCCGGGCCAGCGCCGGCGCCGCCCTGTTGCTGCCGACCGCCACCTATATGTCCTATGCCAACACCCGGCAGCGGCTGCGGCCCAGCCTGCTGTTCGGCGACGGCGCGCCGGAATGGGTCAACGACGGCTTCCTGGCCAGCCATCCGGAGGTCGGCCATTCGCACTATGATCCGCACGACGACCGCAGCGGCGTGCACTATTCCTCGCGCCTGCGGCCGGTGCTGAACATGAAGCCCGGCGACAACCGGCCCTGGGGCCTGCCGGTCGATCTGAACATCGTCGCCTGGCTGGATCAGATCGACCAGCCCGTCGACATCATCACCGACGAGGACCTGCACGCCGAGGGCGAGGCGCTGTTGCGGCCCTATCGTTGCGTGCTGACCGGCAGCCACCCGGAATACTATTCCACCGCCATGCTGGACGCGGTGGACGGTTACCTCAGCGGCGGCGGCCGGCTGATGTACCTGGGCGGCAACGGCTTTTATTGGCGCATCGCCTTCCACGACGATTTGCCGGGGGTGATCGAAGTGCGCCGGGCCGAGGACGGCACCCGGGCCTGGATGGCCGAGCCGGGTGAGTACTACCACTCGTTCAACGGCGAATACGGCGGTTTGTGGCGGCGCATCGGCCGGCCGCCGAACCGGCTGGTCGGCGTCGGCTTCGCCGCCCAGGGCTTCGAGGACGGCAGCCACTACCGGCGCCATGCCGGCGCCGACGATCCCCGCGCCGCCTTTGCCCTGGCCGGGATCGGGGAAGAGCCGATCGGCGATTTCGGCAGCGTCGGCGGCGCCGCCGCGGGGGAGGAGATCGACCGCTGGGACAGCCGTGTCGGCACGCCGCCGCACACCCTGGTGCTGGCCCGGGCCGACGAATTCGGCCCCGACATGCTGCGCACCAAGGAGGATTTCCTCTCCACCATGCCCTGGTTCGACGATCCCAACGTGCGGGCCGACATGGTGTTCTTCGAATGCCCCAACGGCGGCGCGGTGTTCAGCACCGGCTCGATCGCCTGGGTCTCCAGCCTGGCCCACCAGGGCTACGACAACAACGTCGCCCGCATCACCTCCAACGTCCTGCGCCGCTTCCTGGACCCCGAACCATTCCCCGATCCGGCCGGATTGCCGCCGACCGGCTGATGTGGCAAAGACAATGCCTAAACCTTGTCAGTCCGATCGCCATGGCCATCAACATCAGAAATCGCGAAGCCGAGGCCCTGCTGGCGGAGTTGAAAGCCGCCACTGGTAAAGGCGCGACGCAGATCGTGCTCGAGCTGCTGCGCCGCGAGGTGGCGTTTCAACGGCGCCTTGGGAACGACGCGGTGCAAGAGAAACGCATCGACGACATCAGTCGAACCGCCAGGGCCAAGGCGGTGAACACCGACCTGACCGACGAGGAAATCATCGGATACGACGACGACGGTTTGCCAAATTGACTGTCTCGGCGTTGGCGACCGCTAGGGGTGCCCGGGTCAGGTCCGGGCGCGGTAATTGAGGGGACAGGATTAAATCCTGTCCCCTCAATTGCCGCGCCCTCTCGTCATTTTCGGGCGCGACCTGGCAACCGTGATTCCGTGTGAACGGACTCGCATCTAACTTCGCGGCCGCGATATCTTGTAGGTGACCATGCCCTTGGCGACCAGGGCGCCGTCGGGGTTGCTGACGTCGATGTCGACGACGCTGAGGGAGCCGCCGCGGCGGACCACCCGGGCCTCGGCGAGGAGGTCGCATTCCGCCGCACCCTCCAGGAAATTGACGTTCATGGCGACGGTGGCGCCGCGGGAGAGGCGGTCCAGGTCGGGATAGGACCAGGCCGCCGCCGTGCCGGCCTTGTCGATCAGGGCGGCGATGACGCCGCCATGCACCAGGGCATCGCCGCGGGACAGATCGCTGCGCCAGGGCAGCAGCAGGCGGCAATGGCCGTCCGCCAGATGGGTCAGTTTCGCCCCCAGCACGGCGCCGAAGCCCGGGCCCAGGATGCGCTTCTCGAATTTCTCCCGGCGCTCGTCGGTGGCCACGTTCATGCCGGCTGCTCCTCCGACACGCGGATCATCCGCTTGCCGATATTGTCGCCGTACAACAGCCCGATCAGGCCCCTCGGCGCGTTTTCCAGGCCGTCGATGACGTCGACCTTGTAGCGCAACTCGCCCGAGGCGACCCAGCCGGCCAACTCCGCCTCGGCCTGTTCGCGACGGTCGTCGTAGTCCATGACGATGAAGCCTTCCATGCGCAGGCGCCGCACCACCAGCAGGCCCGGCACGCCGTGTGGGCCCGGTGCCGGCCGGGCGGTGTCGTATTGCGAGACCACGCCGCAACAGACGATGCGGCCGCCCTGGTTCATTTGAAACAGCGCCGCCTGCAGGATATCGCCGCCCGTGTTGTCGAAATAGACGTCGATGCCGTCGGGGCAGTCCCGAGCCAGGGCCTTGGCGACGTGCTCGTCCTTGTAGTTGATGGCGCCATCGAAGCCCAATTCCTCGGTCAGCCAGCGGCATTTCTCGTCCGTGCCGGCCAGGCCAACCACGCGGCAACCCTTGATGCGGGCGATCTGACCGGCGATGGAGCCGACGGCGCCTGCGGCGGCCGAGACCACCACGGTCTCGCCGGGCTTCACGGCGCCGACATCCAACAGCCCCCAGAAGGCGGTCTTGCCGGTGACGCCCAGGACGCTCATGCGGGCGATCAGGTCGTCGCCGGCCGGCAGCTTGTGTATCTCGTCGTCGGGGCCGAACACGGCATAGTCCTGCCAGCCGCCGTCGCCTTCCACCAGATCGCCCACCGCCAGGTCGTCGCGCTTGGAAGCGGCCACCCGGCCGATGGTGAAACCGGCCATGACGCCATCCAGCGGCACCGGCGGGCGGTAGGTCGGCACCTCGTTGAGCCAGCCCCGGTTGGCCGGGTCCAGCGAAAGGTAGAGCACCCGCACCACGGCCTCGCCATCGCCCGGTTCCGGTACAGGCCCTTCGCGCCAGGCGAAATTGTTCTCCTGCAAGGCGCCCTCGGGCCGTCGCGCCAGAACGTATTGGTGGTTCGTCGCGTCCGTCATCACTGTCCTTCCCGCGAAACCGATCGGCGGCAACCTAAACGGTTTGTGCCCGCGCGCAAACGACCCCTCATGGGCGGGCGGCCTGGATCGCCCGCCAGACCCGGGCCGGCGTCGCCGGCATGTCGATATGGTCGACACCCAGGGGGCGCAGGGCGTCGAGCAGGGCATTGATCACCGCCGGCGGCGCCGCCACCGTGCCGCCCTCGGCGGCGCCCTTGGCGCCCAGGGGATTGCTCAGGCAGGGCGCGTCAGGGTTCAGCACCAGGTCGATCGGCGGCATGTGGCTGGCCCGGGGCAAGGCGTAGTCCAGCAGCGAGCCGCTCAGCAACTGCCCGCTATCGGGGTCGTAGACGGTATGTTCCAGCCAGGCTTGGCCGAAGCCCATGGCCAGGGCACCGTGCACCTGCCCCTCGACCAGCATCGGGTTGACCAGGGTGCCGTAGTCCTCGGCCGCGGTATAGCGGATGATCTCGACCGCGCCGGTCTCTGCGTCGACCTCGACCTCGCAGACGTTGGCGCCGTTGGGGAAGGAGAAATTCGGCGGCCGGAAATTGGCCCGCTCGTCCAGGCCGGTCTCGATCTCCTCGGGCAGCATATCCTGGCGATGGGCCACCCGGGCCACCTCGCTCAACGAGACGGCGCTGTCGGTGCCGGAGATGGTGAAACGGCCGTCGGCGAACTCGATATCGCCCCTATCGGCCTCCAACAGGTGGGCGGCGATGCGACGGCCCTTGTCGACGATCTTTTCGCAGGCCAGGCGCAGCACCGAGCCGCCGACCATCATCGATCGCGAGCCGCCGGTGCCGTTGCCGTAGCCGACGCGGTCGGTATCGCCCTCGACCACCCGGATCGCCGTGGCGGGCAAGGCCAGGTGGTCGGCGATGATCTGGGCATAGGCGGTCTCGTGTCCCTGGCCGCTGTCCTGGGTGCCGATCAGCAGGGTGGCCTGGCCGGAGGCGTCGATGCGGACCTGGGCGTGTTCGTCCATCAGGCGGCCGCCGTTGCGCTGTACGTAGCAGATCAGGGCGATGCCGCGCAGCTGCCCGCGCGCCTCGGCGGCGGCCCGGCGGGCCGGAAAGCCGGCCCAGTCGGACCGCTCCAGCGCCGCCTCCAAATTGCCGGCGAACAGGCCGCCGTCGTAGGAGAGACCGAACGCCGTGGTGTAGGGGAAGCCGTCGGCCGGGATCAGGTTGCGCCGGCGCAACTCGGCCCCGTCGATGCCCAGTTCCACCGCCGCCCGGTCGATCAGCCTCTCGATGGCATAGGTCGCCTCCGGCCGGCCGGCCCCGCGCATCACGTCGGTATGCACGGTGTTGGTGAACACCCCCTCGACGGCGGCGAAGCCGGCCGTCATGGCGTACGGTCCGCACAACAGCGTCAGGCCGTTGATCGGTGCCTGGGTGGTCAGGTTGGAAAGATAACCGCCCATGCTGGCCAGGGTCCGCACCCGCACGGCCAGGAAGCGGCCGTCCCGGTCCAGGGCCAGTTCGGCGTGGGTCTCGTTGTCGCGGGCGGCCGGGTCGGTGGCGAAACCCTCGGCCTTGTCGGCCAGCCATTTCACCGGCCGGCGCAGTTTCCGGGCGGCCCACAGTACCAGGGCCTGTTCGGCATAGGCGCTCATCTTGCTGCCGAAACTGCCGCCGACGTCCGGCACGACGACGCGGAAATCACCGTCATGGCGGTGGAACACCGCCGCCATGCTGGCCCGCACCCGGTGCGGCATCTGGGTGCCGGTATAAAGGGTGAAGCGGTCGGAGGCGGCGTCATGAACCCCGACCGCGATCCTGGGCTCGATGAAATTGGTGATCACCCGGTTGTTGATCAGGTCCAGCTCGACCACATGGTCGGCCCGGGCGAAGGCCTCTTCGGTGGCGGCCCGATCGCCCTCGGTGTAGCGGAAGCAAAAGTTGTCCGGTGCCTCGTCCCACAACGCCGGCGCCTCCGGCGCGCAAGCCCCCCCCGGCGTCACCACCGCCGGCAGCGGACGGTAACGGACCTCGGCCAGTTCCGCCGCATCGCGCGCTTGGTCCAGGGTTTCCGCCACCACCATCGCCACCCGGTCGCCGACGAAGCGCACCCGTTCGGACTGCAACAGGGGATGGGGCGGAAGGAACGGCCGGCGGCCGTCGCATTCGAGGGGCGGCACCAGGCAGAGGATGCCGGCCAGCCCCTCGGCCGCCAATTCGGCCCCGGTGCAGACCGCCAGCACCCCCGGCGCCCGGCGCGCCGCCGCCACCTCGACGGAGAGGATGTCCGCGTGGCCATGGGGCGAGCGCACGATCACCGCCCGCGCGGCGCCCGCAAAGTCCAGGTTGTCGACGAATGTGCCCTGGCCCGTCAGCAGCCGCCGATCCTCGATGCGGGGGGCCGACTGGCCGATACCGAACTCCGTCACAACGCCCTCCAGCCGATGGTCATTTCCCCGCCAATGCCAGCGATATTAGCCTTCGTTTCTCGCCCTCGCCACGCCGGCGGGCCGCTGGCGGCCGTCAAAGGCCCTCGACCACCAGCAGATTGCGGGTGGTGGTCACCGACTCGCGCAGGACCTTCAGGGGCTGGTAGTCGGGATCCTCGTTGAAGTCGTTGATCGCCTGGCGGCTGGGGAAGCGGAAGATCACCAGGCGGGTCGGCTGCCAATCCCCCGCCAGCACCTCGTGCTCGCCGCCGCGGGCCAGATATTCACCGCCATGCTTGGCGATCAGCGCCGGTACCGCGCGCTTGTACTCCTCGTACTTCGCGGCGTCGTGGACCTCGTTATCGAGGATCATGATGACCGACATCGCGGTCTCCTTTTCTGTCTTTGGTCGATGTGGTTCGGGTTGGGAAGCGCGGCGGGTAGCCGGGGCCATGGCGGCGACGGCGGCGGTCGATGGCGTCGATCAGCGGCGCGAACAGGATCAGCAGCCCGGGGATCGTCAACACCGCGCCCAGGACACCCCAACTGGCCCAGCCGGCCAGCCAGTTCATCACCAGCGAACCGTCGCGGTACAGATCGACCACCTCGATCTTCGCTATCATCGCCTGGTGACCGTACGGCAGGCGGGGCTTGCTGCCCGGCAGGGGGCGGCCTGTCTTGCAGTCCCGGCCAAAGGCCTCTTCGGCATAGTCCCAGGTGGACCGGCGATAACGCACGGTGATCCGGTCGCCGTCGGCCAGGGCAGTTTCGGCCTGTTCGCCGCCGTTGATCCAATAGAAGCCCGGATGCCAGACGTAATAGCGGAAGACGCAGAAATACCCCTCGGCCCAGAAGATGATGTCGTAGCCCCAGTCCGGTTGGGCCCGCCAGGGCGAGGGCGCGCCCGGCTGCCAGACGCTGGGCTTGATCACCGTGACCTCCAGTTCCGCCGTCTCCAACGGCGAGAACCACCAGATCAGGGCGCCGCCGCCGCCGAGAAAAAGGCCGGCGAAGAACAGGCGAGAGATCGCGCCTCGTAGCAGGTCCATGGGCCCTCGGCTCGTTGCCATTGCCCGGGCATTACAACACGAAGCGGCGGCGGATGCCTCCGCACCGATTGCGCGACGGTGATCGAGGGCCTAAACATCGCCCCATGAGCGAGGCATTGAACATCGCCGTGGCGCAGATCAACCCGGTGGTCGGCGACATCGCCGGCAACGCCGATCTGGTGCGCCAGGCCAGGGCCGAGGCAGCCGGGCAGGGCGCCGACCTGGTGGTCTTCGGCGAACTGGTGATCAGCGGCTATCCGCCCGAGGATCTGGTGCTGAAGGCGGCCTTCCAGGACGAGGCCGAGGCGGCGGTACGGGCCCTGGCGGCGGAAACCGGCGACGGTGGCCCGGGCCTGGCCCTGACCGTGCCCTGGCGTCAGGACGGCGGGCTGTACAACGCGGTACTGGTGCTGGACGGCGGCGAGATCGTTGCCGCCCGTTTCAAGCACGATCTGCCGAACTACGGCGTGTTCGACGAGAAGCGGGTGTTCGCGGCCGGATCGCCGCCGGGACCGGTGAACTTTCGCGGCGTCCGCCTGGGCCTGCCGATCTGCGAGGACATCTGGACGCCGGATGTCGCGGAATGCCTGGCGGAGACCGGGGCGGAAATCCTCATCGTGCCGAACGGCTCGCCGTTCGAGGACGGCAAGTTCGACGTCCGCCTGAACCACGCCGTGGCCCGGGTCACCGAGACCGGCCTGCCCCTGCTGTACGTCAACCAGGTCGGCGGCCAGGACGAGTTGGTGTTCGACGGCGGCAGTTTTGTGGTCAACGCCGATTGCTCGCTGGCGCTGCAGATGCCGACCTTCCAATCCGGCCTGGTGGTCAGCCAATGGCGCCGGGGCGGGGACGGCTGGCATTGCGCCGAGGGGCCACGCACGGCCCCCGACGACGGCCTCTTGGCGATCTACCAGGCGATGACCCTGGGCCTGCGCGACTACGTCAACAAGAACCGTTTCCCGGGCGTGATCCTGGGCCTTTCGGGTGGCATCGATTCCGCACTCAGCGCCGCCGTGGCGGCCGATGCCCTGGGCCCCGATCGGGTCTGGTGCGTCATGCTGCCCTCGAAATACACCTCCGGCGACAGCCTGGAGGATGCCGAGGGCTGTGCCGAAATGCTGGGCGTGCGCCTGGACACGGTGACCATCAAGCCGGCGGTGGACGCCTTCGGTGCGATGCTGGGCGAGTTGTTCGAGGGCCGCGAGGCCGACATCACCGAGGAGAACATCCAGTCGCGGGCCCGCGGCATGGCGCTGATGGCGATCTCCAACAAGTTTGGCCACATGGTCCTGACCACCGGCAACAAGTCCGAGATGTCGGTCGGTTACGCCACCATTTACGGCGATATGTGCGGCGGCTTTTCGGTGCTGAAGGACGTCTACAAGACCACCGCCTTCGAGCTTTCCCGCTGGCGCAACCAGCAGCTACCGGAAGGGGCCCTGGGCCCGGCCGGCCGGGTGATCCCGGAGAACATCATCACCAAGCCGCCCTCGGCCGAATTGCGCCCCGATCAGAAGGACGAGGATTCGCTGCCGCCCTACGACGCCTTGGACGACATCCTGCGTTGCCTGGTCGAGGAGGAGATGGCCTTCGAGGAGATCGTCGCCCGCGGCCACCAGGCGGCCGTGGTGAAGCGGATCGAACACCTCTTGTACGTCGCCGAATACAAGCGCCGGCAGGCGCCGCCGGGCGTGAAGATCACCGCCCGCAACTTCGGCCGCGACCGCCGCTACCCGATCACCAACGGCTTCCGCGACGCCCGCTAGGCGGTTTTTCGATCGGAACAAACAATAGTCGCGTTCGCCAACGGCGGCGCGCGGCACTTTTTCCACGATTTATTTGCAATCGCCCGATTGTGCCGGACCCGCTTTGTGGATAAGTTTCAGGCTCGTTGCGCGGCGGAGTATGCGTGCCGCCGCGGGACAACCGGAAACATCCGCAAAAATCGGAATAAGCGCAGGGAGAACCAACTGATGCGACTGAAAACCCTGTTGTTGGCAGGCGTGGTATCGGCGGCGATGACATTGCCGGCGGCCGCGGGCAACGACTTGAAGTTCGCGTTCCAGGGCGACGCCAGTTCCATGGACCCCTATAACCTGAACGAGACCTTCACGCTCGGCTACCTGACCAACATCTACGAAGGCCTGATCCGCCGGCGCTCGGACCTGAAGATCGAGCCGGCCCTGGCCACCAAATGGGAAGTGATGGAGCCGACCCGCTGGCGCTTCCATCTGCGCCAGGGCGTCAAGTTCCATGACGGCCGCGATTTCACCGCCGATGACGTGGTGTTTTCCGCCTCCCGCGTGCGGGCCGACGGCTCCGATCTGAAAACCCGGATCGCCGGCGACACCAAGGTCGTCAAGGTCGATGCCCATACGGTCGATTTCATCACCAAGTCTCCCAACCCGATCATCTACTTCGAATGGGAAACCTGGTCGATCATGTCGAAGAGTTGGGCCGAGGAAAACAAGGCGGTCAGCCCGGAGAAGCTGGCGGGTGATCAGGAAAACTACGCCACCCGGCACGCCAACGGCACCGGCCCGTTCATTCTGGTCAGCCACGAGGCCGATGTGAAGTCGGTCGCCAAGGTCAACCCGAGTTGGTGGGACAACGCCAACAAGGAACATAACCTGGATACGGTGACCCTGACGCCGATCGCCTCGGACGCCACCCGGGTGGCGGCGCTGTTGGGCGGCCAGGTGCACATGGCCTATCCGATCCCGGTGCAGGACATGAAGCGGGTCGACGGCAACGCCGACACCTCGATGTTGGTGGGGCCGGAGTTGCGCACCATCTTCCTCGGTCTCGATCAGCATCGCGACGAGGCGCTTCGGACCTCCGTCAAGGGCAAGAACCCGTTCAAGGACAAGCGGGTGCGCCAGGCCTTCTATCAGGCGATCAACGTCGAGGCGATCAAGAAGAAGGTGATGCGCGGCCTGTCCAGCGCCTCGGGCATGATGATCGCCCAGGGCATCAACGGCGCCAGTTCGGCGTTGAACGCGCGGCATGCCTACGACCCGGGCGCGGCCAAGAAGCTCTTGGCCGATGCCGGCTATCCGAACGGCTTCGAGATCGAGTTTGACTGCCCGAACAACCGCTACGTCAATGACGAGGCGATCTGTCAGGCGGTGGTCTCGATGCTGGCCAAGATAGGCGTCAAGGTGAACCTGATCGCGCAGCCGAAGGCGATCTTCTTCAAGAAGATCCTGAAGCCGAACTGGGACACCAGTTTCTTCCTGCTGGGCTGGACGCCGGGCAGCTTCGATAGCTGGAACCCGCTGTACAACCTGCATGGTTGCGACGACGGTTCGGGCCGGGGCAAGTTCAACATCACCGGCTACTGCAACCCGAAGGTCGACGCCCTGACGGACAAGATCCTGTCGGAGACCAACGCGACCAAGCGCAATGCCATGATCCAGGAAGCCTGGAAGATGACCCTGGACGATCAGGCCTATATCCCGCTGCATCAGCAGGCGGTGGCCTGGGGCGTGCGCAAGGGCGTGACCGTGCAACAGCGCGCCGACAACCAGTTCAAGTGGCGTCACGTGATGATGAAATAGTTCCATCGTCGCGTAGTCTTGTAGCCCGGGCGCCGGGGCGTCGTTATGGATGCCCCGGGCCCGGGCGATTTCTTTGACTGATAATTTCTCGATGCCGAGCCAGCCATGATCGCCTTCGTCATCCGGCGTTTCCTGCAGTCCCTGGTGGTGATGCTGGTCGTCGCCCTGCTCGGCTTTTCCATGTTCACCTATCTGGGCGATCCGGTGAACAGCATGGTCGGCCAGGAAACCCCGCTGGAGGAGCGGGCGGCGATGCGCGAGCGCCTGGGCCTGAACGACCCCGTGCCGGTGCAGTTCGTGCACTTCGTCGGCCGGGTGCTGCGGGGCCAGTTCGGCATTTCCTACCGCATCGGCCGGCCGGTCAACGAGATCATGGCCGAGCGCCTGCCGGCGACCCTGGAATTGAGCGGCATCGCCGCCCTGTTCTCGCTGATCGTCGGCATCCCCATGGGGGTCTATACCGGGCTTTACCCCTCCCGATGGCTCTCGAAAGCGTTCCTGACGGTCTCCCTGATCGGCATATCGCTGCCGACATTCCTGATCGGTATCCTGTTGATCCTGCTGTTCGGGGTGCTCTCGCAGGACATTGCCTTCCTGCCGCAACTGCCGACCAACGGCCGGGGCGAGGTGGTCGACCTGGGCATCTGGACCACCGGTCTGCTGACGGTATCGGGCTGGAAGTCGATCCTGATGCCGGCCTTCACCCTGGGCATGTTCCAACTGACCCTGATCATGCGCCTGGTGCGCTCGGAGATGCTGGAAGTGCTGCGCACCGACTTTATCAAATTCGCCCGCGCCCGCGGCCTGGTGAACCGGGCGGTGAACTTCGGCCACGCCCTGAAGAAC
>JASLMH010000116.1 GCA_030746635.1 Alphaproteobacteria bacterium
ACCGTGTTGAACGCCTATGTCGGGCCGATCCTGAACAACTACATCGACCGCCTGGTCGACCGCCTGCGGCAGATCGAGTTCGCCGGCGTGCTGATGATCATGCAGTCGAACGGCGGCGTCATGGCGCCGGCGGTGGCCAAGGAGAAGGCCGCCCTGACCCTGCTGTCGGGACCGGCGGCGGGACCCGGCGCCGGCCTGGTCTATGCCGCCGCCCACGACCAGGACCGCTGCCTGACCGTCGACATGGGCGGCACCAGCTTCGATGCGGCGCTGGTGGTCGAGCGCCCGCTGACGGTGACCGAGGGCGAGATCAACCGACATCGCATCGCCCTGCCGATGCTGGGCATCCACACCATCGGCGCCGGCGGCGGCAGCATCGGCTGGATCGACGAGGGCGGCCTGCTGCGCATGGGGCCGCAAAGCGCCGGCGCCGATCCGGGCCCGGCCTGCTACGGCCGCGGCGGCAGCCGGCCGGCGGCGACCGACGCCAACCTGGTGCTGGGCTATCTCAACCCCGGCTTTTTCGCTGGCGGCGCCATCGAACTGGACGCGGACGCCGCCCGGGCAGCGATCGAAGAACACATCGCCCAGCCCATGGGCATGTCGGTGGAAGAGGCGGCGGCCGGGATGTACCGCATCGTCTGCACCAACATGGCCCAGGGGGCGCGCGAGATCACCATCAAGCGCGGCTTCGACCCGCGCGAGTTCCCCATGGTGGTGGCCGGCGGCGCCGGCCCGATCCACGCCTGCCTGATCGCCAGCGAGCTGGAGATCCCGTTCCAGATCGTGCCGCGCGAATCCTCGATCTTCTGCGCCGCCGGCATGCTGATGAGCGATCTGCTGCACGATTTCGTGCGCACCTTCGTCGCCAACCTGGACGCCGCCGACTGGGACGAGCTGGGCCGGCTGGTCGACGAGATGATGGCCGAGGGCGGCGAGCTGCTGGCCCATGAGCACATCGCCGAGGCGCGCCGGCAGTTCACCGTGAAACTGGATTGCCGCTACCTGAAGCAGTACCACGAGGTCTCCTTCGCGGTGCCGATCGAGGCCATCCGCCGGGCCGATGCCGGCGCCGTGGCGGCCGCCTTCCACGACGAACACAACCGGTTGTACGGCTATGCCCTGGCCGACGCCGAGGTGCCGGTCGAGATCATCAACGTCCGGGTGCAGGCGGTCGGCGGCACCGACAAGCCGGAATTCCAGGTGCAGGAACGGCACGGCGCCGATGCCGCCGCGGCCGTCAAGGGCGAACGCCGGGTCTATATCCCGGAGAGCCAGAGCTTCGCGGTGGTGCCGGTGTATGACGGCCATGCGCTGTTTTTCGGCAACCGCATCACCGGCCCGGCATTGATCGAGCAGGTGACAACGACCATTTTCATCTCTCAGTCGTTCGATTGCATACTCGACAAGTACGGCTCCTTCGCGCTCTACGCCAAGGGCCGCGAGGATCTGGTGGCCACCACCCTGGGGGAGAACGCGCCATGAGCGGCACGGCACAGACCATCGACCCGATCCTGTTGTCGGTCTATGCCCGGACCTTCAAGTCGATCACCGACGAGATGAGCATCTCGGTCGAGAAGACCACCCGCTCGCCGATCCTCTGCGAGGCCAAGGATTTCGTCACCGGGCTGTACGACGGCCAGGGCAACATGCTGGAGCAGACCGAGAACCTGCCGATCCTGGCCTTCTCGCTGGCGCCCGTGTGCAAGTACATCATCGAGTATTTCGGCGACGACATTCACCCCGGCGACGTAATCTTTCACAACGACGTCTTCAGCATGGGCAACCAGAACAACGACGTCGCCGTCTACAAGCCAGTGTTCCTGGACGACGAGCTGGTGGCCTGGACCGCCGTCAAGGGCCATCAGGCCGACATCGGCGGTGCCGTGCGCGGCGGCTACAACCCCAACGCCACCGAGGTCTGGCAGGAGGCCCTGCGCATCCCGCCGGTCAAGGTGATCGAGCGGGGCAAGATGCGCCAGGACGTCTGGGACCTGATCTTCGCCAACATCCGCCTGGACATCGTGCAGCACGACATGCGGGCGCAGATGGGCGCCTGCACCATCGGCGAACGGCGGATGCTGGAACTCCTCGGCAAGTACGGCCTGGAGAACCTAACCGCCCACAAGGAGGCGCTGTTCGAGGCCACCCGCAAGATGATGGAGGCGGAGATCGCCAACATCCCGAACGGCGTCTATAGCGGCGAAGGCTACGTCTATTTCGACGGCCACCACGAGGGCACCAAGTTCACCATCCGGGTGACCATCGAGGTCGAGGACCGCAACATCCGCTTCGACTATTCGGCCACCGATGCCCAGACCGACGGCTTCGTCAACGGCACCTATACCTCCTCCGCCTCGGCCACCATCCTGACCTTCCTGCAGATGGTCGACCCCGACATCCCCCACAACGAGGGCATGGTGCAGCCGATCCAGATCGACATCCCCGAGGGCACCATCCTGAACGCCGGCTATCCCAAGGCGACGACCTTCGGCAACCACCTCTGCCCGCCCAACGCCGACGCCATCATCCGGGCCCTGGCGCCGGCCCTGCCGGATCGGGTGACCGCCGGCTGGAACAACCTGCTGTGTTCCTTGAGCACCGGCAACGATCCGGAGAAGGACGAACCCTTCGTCGACATCGGCTTCATGTGCATGAAGGGCGGTTCGGGCGCCATGGACGGCACCGACGGCTATGACCATATCGGCATGATCGATGCCTCCGGCGGGGTGCTGGACCAGGACTACGAGATGTTCGAACAGCAGACGCCGCACCTGCTGCTGAAGCACGAATATCATCGCGATTCCGCCGGCGCCGGCCAGTGGCGCGGCGGCCTGGGCACCGAGACGATCTTCCGCATCGGCTCCGACGACACCCAGTTGGTGACCTTCGGCGACGGCGATTTCGAACCGGCCTTCGGGCTGTTCGGCGGCGGCGACGGCACCCTGAATTCGATCACCCTGACCTATCCCGACGGTACCGAGGTGGTGCCGCGCAACAAGGACCTGATCGACGCCGTGCCCAAGGGCACCGTCTACCACCAGTTCGCCGGCGGCGGTGGCGGTTACGGCGATCCGCTGCGGCGGGACCGGGCGCGGCTGGCCGACGAGGTGCGCAACGGCGTGATCTCGCCCGAGGTGGCGCGGGAGGTCTATGGGTTCGATGCCGAGGCGCCCGACGGCGACGGCTCGGACTAGGCTGGACGGAAGCGATGGATTTCGAACTCAGCGAGGAACAGCGGGCCATCCAGGACACCTTCGCCCGCTTCTGCGACGAACGGGTGGCGCCGGTGGCCGACGAGATCGACCAGGCCCACGAATTCCCCCACGATCTGTTCCGGCAGTTGGGCGAGCTGGGCTTTTTCGGCATGCGCTATCCGGCCGACGTCGGCGGCTCGGACTTCGATCTGTCCACCCTCTGCCTGGTGGTCACCGAACTGGCCCGTGGCTCGCTGGCGGTGGCCGCCGCCGCCACCATGCAATCGCTGATGGGCACCACGTTCCTCCACATGCTGGGCAACGACGAGATCCGGGAACGGTTGCTGAAGCCGGCTCTGCGCGGCGAGAAGATCGGCGCCATCTGCATGACCGAACCGAACGCCGGCAGCGATTTGAAGTCGATCGCCACCACGGCCCGGGCGGTCGACGGCGGCTATCTGCTGTCCGGTCAGAAGACCTGGGTCACCTCGGCCCCGGTGGCGGACTTCTTCACCGTCTTCGCCAAGGCCGGCGAACAGGACAAGCTGACCATCTTCCTGGTCGAACGGGATTTCGAGGGCCTGGTGATCGGCCGCGCCATCGACAAGATGGGGGTGCGGGCGCTGCCCACGTCGGAGGTCGCCTTCGACGATTGCCGGGTCCCCGCCAGCCATCGCCTCTGCGAGGAGGGCGAGGGCGAGATGCATCTGGTCAAGCTGCTGGCGGAGGCCCGCATCATCACCGGCGCCCTGGCCATAGGCGTCGGCCGGGCCGCCCTGGACGCGGCGGTCCAGTATGCCGGCGAACGCAGCCAGTTCGGCCGCACCATCGACCGCTTCCAGGCGATCCAGCAGAAACTGGGCGAGATGGCCACCGATCTGGAGGCCGCCAAGCACCTGGTGTCCTACGCCGCCTGGCTGAAGGACACCGACAGGCCGCACAACAAAGAGGCGGCGATGGCGAAATTGTTCGCCTCGGAAACCGCCGCGACGATCTGCGACAAGGCGGCGCGGGTGTTCGCCTCCTACGGCTTCGCCATGGAATATCCGGTGCAGCGCTACCTGCGCGACATCCGCTTCACCCTGATCGGCGGCGGCACCTCGGAAATCCTCAAGGGCACCGTGGCTCGGGAGCTGAGCCGATGAGTGGCCCCGCCAAGGTCCTGATCGCCAAGCCGGGCCTGGACGGCCACGACCAGGGCGCCAAGGTGGTGGCCCGGGCGCTGTTGGATGCCGGTTTCGAGGTCCATTACACCGGCCTGCGGCAAAGCCCGGAGGCGGTGGCCCAGACCGCCTTGGAGGAGGACGTCGACGTGATTGGGCTGTCCAGCCTGGCCGGCTCCCACCTGCCGTTTTGCCGGCGGCTGAAGGAACTGATCGACGAAATGGGCCTGGCGGACAAGTTGTGGATCATCGGCGGCAACATCCCGGCCCAGGACGTCGCCGCCCTGGAGGGGATCGGCCTGGACGGCGTCTTCGCCACCGGCTCGAAATTGCAGGACATCACCGACTTCATCAAGGAGCGGCTGCCATGACCGTATCGAATTCGGAATCCAAACCGGTGATCAACGAGTCGGGGATCGAGATCAAGCCGGTCTACACCGCCGACGACGTGGCCGAGGCCATGAACGGCGAGGCCATCGGCCTGCCCGGCGAATACCCCTTCGTGCGCGGCATCCATCCGCTGATGTACCGCCGCCGGCCCTGGACCATGCGGCAGTATGCCGGCTTCGGCAATCCGCACGAGACCAACCAGCGCTTCAAGTATCTGATCGAGAACGGCCAGACCGGCCTCAACGTCGCCTTCGACCTGCCGACCCAGATCGGCCTGGATTCCGACGATGCGATGTCGATCGGCGAGGTCGGCCGGGTCGGCATGGCGGTCGACAGCCTGCGCGATTTCGAGATCGCCTTCGACGGCATCGACCTGGACAAGATCACCGTCTCGCTGACCATCAACGGCGCTGCCACCACCCTGATCGCCATGTACCTGGCGATGGCGGAGAAGCGCGGCTACGACATCCGCAACCTGCGCGGCACCGCCCAGAACGACATCCTGAAGGAGTTCATCGGCCGCGGCACCTGGGTGTTCCCGGTCGACGCCTCGATCAAGCTGGTCGGCGACACCATCGAGTACTGCGCCGAGCACGCCCCGAAATACTCCCCCGTTAGCATCTGCGGCTATCACATTCGGGAATCGGGCTGCAATCCGGTGCAGGAGATGGCCTATGCCTTCTGCATCGGCAAGGCCTATATCGACGAGGCCCTGGCCCGCGGCCTGGACGTCGACGAGTTCGCCTCGCGGCTGTCCTTCAACTTCGACATCTTCGGCAACCTGTTCGAACAGGTGGCCAAGTTCCGCGCCGGTCGCGGTTTGTGGGCCAGGATCCTGAGGGAGGACTACGGCGCCAAGGACCCGCGATCGATGGTGATGCGGATGATCGCCGGCGGCGGCGGCGGCGGCCTGGCCCTGGAACAGCCCGAGGTCAACATCGTGCGCGGCGCCTATTACGCCCTGATCAGCGCCCTCTCGGGGACCCAGACCATGGCGCTCTGTTCGTACGACGAGGCCTACACCATCCCGACGGAGTATTCCGCCCGCATCTCGTTGCGCACCATGCAGGTGCTGATCGAGGAAATGGGCCTGTGCGACACCGTCGATCCGATGGCTGGCTCCTACTACATGGAGACCCTGACGGCGCAGATGCAGGAGAAGATGCGGGAGGTGATGGCCGACGTGGATGACCGCGGCGGCATCGTCAAGCTGGTCGCCGAGGGCCTGGTCCAGGCCGATGTCTCGGCCCAGGCCTACGAAACCCATCAAGGCATCGAGTCCGGCGACATTCGCAAGGTCGGCGTCAACTGCTACCGCATCGAGGAGGAGGAGCGCGAGGTCGAGTTCCACCCCTATGACGAGGCCGACGGTGAGATGCAGATCGAAAGCCTGCAGCAGATCAAGGCCGCCCGTGACGACGGTGCCGTGGCCACGGAACTGGACCGGGTGCAGGGCGCCGCCGAGGCCGGCGACAACGTGATGCCGGCGATCATGGCGGCGGTGAAGAGCTACGCCACGGTCGGCGAGATCACCGGCCGCCTGACTGACGTCTACGGCCGTTTCGAGGAACCGGTGAGGTTCTAAGGGAGTGACCGGGTTCCGGACCTACATCGCCGCCGCCTCCATCGCCGAGGCGGCCGAGGCCCTGCGGATTGGCGCCAGGGTCCTGGCCGGCGGCACCGACCTGATGCTGCAGGCCGGCAACGGCGGCGGCACGGACGCCGGCACCCTGTTGAACATTTCCCGCATCGGCGAGTTGCGTGGCGTCGGCCGGGACGACGGCCAAATCCGCATCGGCGCCCTGACCACCATGACCGATGTTCTGGCCGATCCGCTGATCGCCGAGACGGCACCGGTGCTGGCCCGGGCCGCCGATAGTTTCGCCTCTTCGCAGATCCGCAACGCCGCCACCGTCGGCGGCAACATCTGCAACGCCTCGCCGGCCGGCGACATGATCGTGCCCTTGTTGCTGCTGGACGCCGAGGTCGAGCTGGCGGCCTGGCGGGACGGCGCCGTGGCCAGCCGACGCCTGCCCCTGGACCAGGTCTTCCTGGGCCCGGGCCAGACCTGCATCGAGGCGGAGGAACTGCTGACGGCGGTAGTGTTCCCGGCACCTGCGGCGGGCTTTTGGGCCCGCTATCGCAAGTCCGGGCCGCGGCCGGCCCTGGAAATTTCCATCGTCGCCCTGGGCATCGCCGGTATCCGGGACGGCGATGCCTTGCGGGGGGTGCGCATCGCCATGGGCGCGGTGGCGCCGACGCCGCTGCGGGCCCGCAAGGCCGAGGCACTGCTGGAGGGCCGGGCGCTGGACGAGGCGGCGATCGCCGAGGCCGCCGCCGCCATCGCCGAGGAGGCCAGCCCGATCGACGACGTGCGCGGCAGTGCCTGGTACCGCCGGCACCTGTTGGGCGTCTATGCCGAAAGGTTGTTGCGCGATGCCGAAGACGATTGAGATCACCTTCACCCTGAACGGCCGGCCGACCCGGGCCGAGGTGCCGATCGGCGCCAGCACCCTGACCGTGCTGCGCGAGCAATTCGACCTGACCGGCAGCAAGCTGGCCTGCGGCGAGGGCGAGTGCGGCGCCTGCACCATCCTGGTCGACGGCGTCTCGCTGAACGCTTGCCTGATGTTCGCCGTCGACTGCGACGGCCGCGAGGTCCTCACCGTCGAGGGGCTGCGCGGCGCCGAGGGCCCCAACCGGGTGCAACGCGCCTTCGCCGAGTTCGGCGCCGTGCAATGCGGCTACTGCACGCCGGGCCTGATCATGCAGACCGAGTATCTGCTGGCATGCGGCGAGGTCCTGGACGGTGCCGCCCTGCGGCGCGGCCTGGAAGGCAACATCTGCCGCTGCACCGGCTACGTGAAGGTGCTGGAGGCGGCGGCCGCCGTGCTGGACCAGACTGCTGACGAAACGGCGGAGGTCAACCAATGACCACGGCGATCGAGAAGACCACCCTGATCGGCACCCGGGTGCCGAAGCCCGACGCCCTGGACAAGGCGGTCGGCCGCACCCGCTACATCAACGACATGCGCCTGCCGCTGATGCTGATCGGCAAGATCCTGCACGCCGACCGGCCGCACGCCCGCATCAAGCGGATCGACAAGACCGCCGCCGAGGCCCTGCCGGGTGTGCACGCGGTGCTGACCGGCCGGGACCTGCCGCCCCTGCGTTTCGGCATCGGCAAGGACAACACACCGCTGAAGGCGGACAAGGTCAGTTGCATCCGCGACGAGGTCGCCGCCGTGGCGGCCGAAAGCGAAGCGGTCGCCGATGCCGCCCTGGCGCTGATCGAGGTCGAATACGAGGACCTGCCGGCGGTGTTCTCGGTCCACGACGCCCTGGCGGACGGCGCGCCTGTGGTCGACGAGGCGCATCCCGACAACATCGGGCTGAAATACAAATTCGAACACGGCGATATCGCCGCCGGCGAAGGCGATTCCGACACCGTGCTGGAAACCACCTTCCAACTCCCCTACGTCACCCATTGCTGCATGGGCACCTCCTGCGCCATCGCCGACTTCGGCGCCGACGGCAAGCTGACGATCTATTCCCAGACCCAGTACCCCTACAATTTCAAGATGGACCTGGCACCCGCCCTGGGCATCCATCCGGGCGACATCCGGGTGATCCAGCCGCCCGTCGGCGGCGCCTTCGGCTCGAAGCTGGACGTCTACCCGTTCGAGCCGATCTGCGTGCTCCTGGCCAGGGCCACGGGCCGGCCGGTGAAGCTGCTGTTCGACCGGGAGGAGGAGTTCATCAACGCCCCGACCCGGCAGCCGGTGGAGATCCGCCTGCGCAGCGGCGTGCAACGGGACGGCACCCTGACCTTCCGGGACGTCGACAGCCTGCTCAACAACGGCGCCCATACCTCGTGGGGGGCGACCACGCCGTACGTGATGATGCGCACCTTCACCTCCCACTTCCGGGTGCCGCACATCCGCTACATCGCCAAGGCGGTCTATACCAACAACCCCTATGCCGGCTCGTTTCGCGGCTACGGCAACGTCCAGGCCACCTTCTGCACGGCCAGCCACGCCGATATGCTGGCCGAGGCCGTGGGCATGGACCCCATCGCCTTCGGCATCCATAACGCCCAGGCCGCCGGCGAAGTGACGCCCCAGGGCAGCTTGCTGGCCGATTGCGCCTTGGCGGAATGCCTGACCATGGCGGCCGAGAAGACCGATTTCCAGGCCAAACACCGGGCCGGCGCGGCCGAGCGCCACACCCCGGGCCGGATCAAGCGGGGCATCGGCGTCGCCTCCTCGATCCACAACGCCGGCGGCGCCAAGATCCACAAGAGCGATGGTTGCGGCACCATCCTGAAGCTCGACGACTACGCCCGGGCCACCCTGATCACCGGCGCTTCCGAGATCGGCCAGGGCATCGATGCGGTGCTGTGCCAGATCGTCGGCGAGGAACTGGGCATCCCGATCGCCGACATCACCATCGTCAACAACGATTCCGCCATCGGCCCCTGGGACGTCGGCGTGCATGCCAGCCGCACCACCTTCATCGCCGGCAATTCGGCCCAGCGGGCGGCCCGGGCGGCCCGACAACAGATCCTCGATGCCGCCGCCCACCAGGCCAACGTCACCGCCGACGAACTGGACCTGCGCGGCGGCCACGTGGTGCAGGCCGACAACGGCGAGCCGGTGGTCGCTCTCGACCGGCTGTTGCGGCAGATGCATTTCCAGGACGACGCCGAACTGGTCATGGTCACCGACTATTACGAGCCGCCCAGCGAGATGGAGGACGAGAACCATTTCGGCGATATGTCGGCGGCCTATTCCCACGCCGTCCACGTCGCCGAGGTCGAGGTCGACACCGACACCGGCGAGGTGCGGGTGCTGAAGGTCACCTCGGTCCAGGACGTCGGCCGGGTGATCAACCAGATGGGCATCGAGGCGCAGATCGAGGGCGGCATCGTCATGGGCCTGGGTTACGCGATCTCGGAGGAATTGCAGATCGAGGACGGCATCGTTCGCAATCCCTCGTTCCGGGATTACAAGCTGATCACCGCCCCGGAGGCGCCGGAGCTGGATCTGCACTTCATCGAGAACGAATGCCTGGAAGGGCCGCTGGGCGCCAAGGGCATCGCCGAGTTGCCGACCATCGTCATCGCCCCGGCCGTGGCCAACGCCGTCTACAACGCCATCGGCATCCGCTTCTTCAACCCGCCCTTGACGCCGGAGAAGGTGGCCAGGGCGATCCATGACCGCCGCCGGGGCGAAGCGGGGCAGGCGGCATGAAGCGGCGCACCGTCCTCTCCCTCGAGCAGGCCCTGGCCATGCCGTACGCCACCCTGCGTTTCGTGCAATTGGGCTGGCGGGTGATCCGGATCGAGGCGACGCCGGCCGGCGGTCGCCTGCCCGGCGATCCCAACCGTTATATCGGCGGCAAGGTGGTCGACGACGACCGCCGCAGTTATTTCATCGCGCCCAACGTGGGCAAGGAGGCGATCGCCCTGAACCTGAAGGAGCCGGCCGGCCGGGCGGTGCTGCACCGGCTGATCTCGGAGTTGGAGGTCGACGTCTTCTGCTGCAACACCCTGCCCGGGCGCTATGGGGCCCTGGGCATCGATTACGAGAGCCTCTCCGCCATCCGCCCGGAACTGATCTGGGCCGGCATCTCCGCCATGGGGCCGGACTATCCCAACGTGCCCGGCTACGACCCGGCGGTGCAGGCCATGGCCGGCTTCATGGAGGTCACCGGCGAGGCCGACGGCCCGCCGATGCTGGCCGGCATCCCCCTGGTCGACCTGAAGGCCGGCGACGAGGTCTATGCCGGCGTCTGCCTGGCCCTGGCCGAGCGGGCCGAGAGCGGGCGCGGCAGCCGCATCGACGTCTCTATGCTGCAGGCCGCCGCGTCGTGGCTGATCACCACCTTGCCCTTGATCGACTTCGATTGCGATTACTCCGAGATCACCCGCTGCGGCAACGAGCACCGCAAGTTCATCCCGACCAACGCCTATCCCACCGCCGACGGCTTCATCCTGATCGCCATCGGCAACGACGGCATGTGGCAGCGCCTGACCCGGGTGCCGGGGTTCGAGAGCATCGCCAACGAGGTGCGGGGGACCAACGAGGGCCGGCATGCCGAGCGCGAGGCCATTCACCGGGACATCACGGGGGTCACCAGCCAACGCAAGACCGGCGAGCTGGCAACGGCCCTGGTGGCGGCGACCATCCCGCACGCGCCAATCAACACGGTGCCGCAAACCCGGGAGACGCCGGCGGTCCGCGATCGCCTGACCACCACCCGGACGCCGGCGGGATCATTGGTGCGCATGCAGCCGGCGGCGGTGGATGTCGCCGACGGCCCGCGGGAGTTCGATTTCCCGGCCAATTACGGCGCCCATACCCGCTCGGTGCTGGCCGAGGCCGGCTACGGCGGGACGGAGATCGACGCCCTGCTGGCCGACGGCGTGATCGCCGGGCAATAAGACGAAGCCAAACGGAGGACCGCCATGAAACTGTCCGACAAGACCGCCATCATCACCGGCTCCGGCCGCGGCATCGGCCGGGCCATCGCCCTGAAGCTGGCCGGCGAGGGCGCGCGGGTGATGATCAATGACCTGGACGAGGGCCCGGCGTCCGAGACCGTCGCCGCCATCGAGGCCTCGGGGGGCGAGGCGGCGGCCTGCATCGGCGATGTCACGGAGGCCACCTTCGCCCCCCGCTTCGTGGCCGATGCCCTGGACCGCTTCGGCGGCATCGACATCATCGTCAACAACGCCGGCTATCCCTGGGACGGCGTGGTGCAGAAGTATACCGACGAGCAATGGTACGCCATGCTGGAGGTGCATGCGACGGCGCCGTTCCGGGTGATCCGGGCCGCCGCCGACCACATCCGGGCGGCCGTCAAGGCGGAGAAGGAGACCGGCATGCCGGCCTGCCGCAAGGTCGTCAATGTCTCCTCCATCGCCGGGCTGTACGGCAATGCCGGCCAGATCGGCTATGCCGCCGGCAAGGCCGCCATGGTCGGCATGACCCGCACCCTGGCCAAGGAATGGGGCCGCTACAACGTCTCGGTCAACTGCGTCGCCTTCGGCTACATCCAGACCCGGATGACCCAGCCGATCGGCTCCGGCGAGGAAGTGGCCAAGATCGGCGACAGGGAGATCGCCATGGGCATCCAGCCCGGCATGATCGCCGCCATGGAGCAGATGATACCCATGGGCCGGGGTGGCACGCCGGAGGACGCCGCCAATGCGGCGTACCTGTTGTGCATCCCGGAATCCGACTACATCAGCGGCCAGGTCCTGCTGGCCAGCGGCGGCCTGATCATGTAGCTGGGGAAGGGGGGTCAAGTCTTGTGGGGAAGGGGGGTCAAGTCTTGAATTTTGAATTCCGCAATGGGATAGCGATGGCGGTTATGAATCGTCCCGAATTCAAAATTCAAGACTTGACCCCCTTTGCGGGATAGATGGTCGAGGGCCGCGACGACGGTTTCCTCCGCCGCCTCTGCTTCGATGCCGAGGCCGGCAGCCTGCTCGACGGCCCGGTGCGCTATCTGCTGTTGCGCGACGACACCCTGATGGGCATGTTCGCCCGGCTGGAGGGCGCGGCGCGGGCCGAGGCCCTGGACGCCCTGGCCTTCTCGACCGCCGCCGCCGCCGCCCACTCGTTTGCCCGCTACCGGGCCGAACGAGAGATGACCGACGAAGAGTTCCTGACCCAGATCGAGACCATGGCCCCGGAACTGGGCTGGGGCCGCCTGCGCTTTGCCCGCACCGAGGCCGGCCTGGCCCTGACGGTCGAGAACAGCCCCTATGTCAGCGGCATCGACGCGGTCACGCCGGGCATCGACCAGCCGGTCTGCGCCCCCATCCGCGGCATCTTCCAGGCCATCGCCGACAGCGTCCTGGGCCGCCCGGCCCGGATCCGCGAAACCAGTTGCGCCGCCCAGGGTGGCGATAGCTGCCGTTTCGACGCCGCATAGCGCCGACCGGCCTTGCCGTATCCAGCCCGTTCGCCGGACCTGGGCCAAGAATTAGGGCTTCTTGTTTCCCTTTGGCGATGGACCGCCGCCAAGGCCCGTCCTTGTCTGCAAGTAGCAAGGTCTGGCTCTTCATGCCGGACGGTTTGGCAAGAATGTCCGCTCTCACCGACAGCGGTCGTAGTCGTCGCATTTGGCGGAAGGAAGAAAATGACCCAACTCGGACGTCGCGGACAACCACCACGAATGAGACGGCGGCCCGGAAGGACCGCCGTTTTGAAAAGCTTGAGGAATAATCGTCAGGCTGCTGGATTTTGCCGCCGCCGTGCCGCGCCTAAGCCCAGCAGGCCCAGGCTGAACAAGGCGAGCGTGCCGGGTTCCGGGACAGCATCCGGCACAAAACTAAGACCATGGACTCCACTAAACCCCAGTGGTCCAACAGCAGTTGCTACGCCCGACGTCGTGTTAATGGTATAGAGCTGGTCGCTAACATTGCCGGCACCAAACAGCGTGCCGCTGGTGTCAAACGCAATACCCAGCAGATCAATGCCACCCAGAGCCCCCAAAGTCCCAACGAGGGTTCCAGCACCCGTCGTCGTGTTAATGGTCAGAAGGCTTTCGGTCCCATTGTCGACGCCGTACAAGGTGCCGCTCGAGTCAAAGGCTAAACCGGTCACGTGACCAAACCCTCCGCCCACAGGCCCGATGGCGGTGCCGGCGCCCGTCGTCGTGTTGATGGAAAAAAGCTGGTCCGTATTCCTGTCTGTGGCAAACAAGTTGTCGCTGCCGTCAAATGCAAGGCTATTCGGAATGTTGAACCCCAAATTTCCAATGGCGGTACCCGCGCCTGTCGTCGTGTTGATCGAATAAAGCTGGTCGGTGCTGTTGTCCACGCCGAATAATGCACCACTAGAGTCAAATGCAATTCCAAACGGGAAAACGTATCCCAGGGATCCGATTGCGGTTGCGGCACCTGTCGTCGGGTTTATCGTCAAGAGCTCATCGGTGATGTTGCTTACGCCGAATAGCGCGGCGTGCGCGCTTGTGGTTCCCAAAAGAACAGCCGCCGCCGCACAGGCTAGTGATTTCGAGATCCTCATGCTGATCCTTGGATTCCGGTGGATTTTTGACTGTCTAGACATCGCTCTTTCCCCCATGGCGGATTTGTTTTGGGTTGTGTCGAGAAATGCTATGCAATTCCTGTGCCAACTTTTGGAATCAATCCAAATCAATGGGTTGCGCAGCAACAACTGTCGCAATGGTTGGGAAAATGTAAATTCTACCGACAGCTTGGAGGCGCTCGGCCGTTCAATGGCGTCTAGGCACATCGGGTTGGTCATTCAGCCAAAAACGATCACGGCGGCCCACTCGAGCGATGAGAGGTCGTATGGCCTTACATCAGGTTTTCTGAAGGGCAGCTAATGGCTACACCCCGCCCAAATGATCGCGAGACCGCGATGGTAAGATTGGACCAGTTTCCAGACATTGCCGATCGTGAGGTGGGGACATCCGTCGAAGTCTGCAATGAGACCAGGTCGGGAAGCTGGCAATTACATCGTCCGACAGACACTCCTTAACTGTTCCGGTCATTCCGGGGCTGCAGGTGATCTACGCTCTCCACGCCGGCTGATCTTTTTGTGCTGTGACTACGGGAGCACGTAAGCACTAGGCGGAATCGAGACTGCGACCATAGTTTCTGATTTGCGCAGCGGCCTCCAGCGGCACTAGACTGCGTGGCAGACGAGAGGAGGATAGGCGCCTTGCATGTCGTCATTATGGGCGCAGGCGTCGTCGGCGTGGCGGCCGCTTATCGGTTCTTGCGCGAGGGCCTCGAAGTCACGGTGGTCGACCGCATGGCCGAGCCGGCCATGTTCACCAGCTTCGCCAACGCTGGCTTGGTGGCACCCGGCCATGCCTATGCTTGGTCCTCACCCCGGGCGCCGGGGATGATGTGGCGCTCCCTCTACCGCGGCGATCAGGCGATCCGCTTCCGGCCCAGCTTGGACCCGGCGCTCTGGAAGTGGTCGTGGAAATTCCTGAAAGAATGCAGAGCGGCACGAACCAATCTCAATACCGAGCGCAAGGTCCGGCTCTGCATCTACAGCCAGTCGCAGCTGAACCAAGTGGTGGCCGAGACCGGGGTCGATTACGACGGCAACACTGGCGGCCTCCTCTACTTTTACCGCACGCTCGAAAGCTTTGAGGCCGGGGCCCAAAAGTCAGAAATCCTGCGCCGCAATGGCATTGAGATCGAAATTCTTGACCGCGAGGCGCTCATTGCCAAGGACCCGGCCTTGGCGCCCGCCCGCGAGCACCTGGCCGGCGGCCTCTATGCCGTCACCGACGAGAGCGGCGACGCGCACCTCTTCACTCAGGGGCTGGCCCGGAGATGCGCGGAAATGGGCGCCAATTTGCGGATGAATACCGAGATCAAGGGGCTCGTCGCTAGCGGGCAGCGGATCGAGACGCTTGAGACCTCCGAGGGGCGCGTCACTGGCGATATCTATGTCCTGGCGCTCGGCATCTATAGCCCACATCTGCTGCGCCAATTGGGGCTTGATCTCCCTATCTATCCAATCAAGGGATACTCAGTGACACTTCGGATGGCGGACGGAGAGGACGGGCCAGCCATTGGTGGTGTCGACGAGGATAATCTCCTGGCGTACTGCCCCATGAGGCGGCGCCTCCGGGTCACGGCGACGGCGGAGTTCGCGGGTTACGACAATAGCCACCGGCCCAAAGACTTCCAGGTCATGCTGGCCAGAACCAAGGACCTCTTCCCAACGGCGGTAGACTACTCAGAGCCTTCCTATTGGGCGGGTCTGCGCCCGATGACCCCCACAGGGCTGCCGATTATTGACCGCTCGCCGTACGAAAACTTGTTCCTCAACACCGGTCACGGACACATGGGGTGGACGATGTCCTGCGGCTCCGCGTCGATCCTGGCCGACCTCGTCATGCAGCGGACGCCAGAGTTGGACCTGGCTGGGATGCGGTATGAGGACGTGCACTGAACGGCCATACGGGAAAACAGCGATGCTAAGCGAAAAAACAGCCACAAGCGAATTCCGTTACTTGTCTAATCTGCCGTTCGAGACGGATGCGGGCATCGCCCACGAGGCGGCCATCGGCCTCATCGTTCTGGCCACGGACCAGACCATGGAGCACGAGTTCCGGCAGATCGTGCGTAAGCCGGGCGTGGCCTTCTACGAATCCCGAATTCCGAATTCGGCCCAGATCACGCCCGAGACGTTGCGCGAGATGGAGGCGCTGATTGCTGATCGGACCGAGGTCATCTTGCCTGATTTGCATCTGGACGTGGTTGCCTTCGGCTGCACTTCGGCCGCGATGGTGATCGGCGAAGAGCAGGTATTCGCGCAGATCCGCAAGGCCCGGCCGGGGGTCGCCTGTACCACGCCGATTACGGCCGCGTTCGCCGCCTTCGATGCTCTCGGCGCCAAAAGCATCGGTGTCCTAACGCCCTATTCTGACCAAGTAAACCAGCAGGTTCGCGAATATATCGAGAAGAAGGGCTATCACGTGCCGGTCTTCGGGTCCTTCAACGAGGAAGACGACCGCATCGCGGCCCGGATCACGGCCGCCAGCATCCGCGAGGCTATCGGCAAAATCGTCAAATACCAC
>JASLMH010000117.1 GCA_030746635.1 Alphaproteobacteria bacterium
TGCGCGATCAGCCACATGCGGGTGATCCAGAACATCAGCAACGGACAGAGTAGCCAGATGAACTGAGGCTTGCCGTACAGCAGGGTGATGGCATCGCCGTTGATATAAAGTACCAGCACCAGCACGGAAATGTAGCCGCTGGCGCCGCCGAGACTTAACAGGGCCGATACGTCGCTGCCGCGGTAGTCGCGGCCGTGCAAATTGGAATCCTCCAATACATCCAGCTCCCGCAATTCGGCAAAGCGCTTCAGCAATGCCAGGCTGAGGAACAGGAACATGGAGAAGGCCAGCAGCCAATACGACGGTGTCATTGCCGCGGCGGCGGCGCCGGCACCGATGCGCAACGCGTAGAGCAAGGCAAGCACGATCACATCCAGCCCGAGGATCTGTTTGATCCGCATGGTGTAGGCCATGTTTACCAAGAGATAACAAGCAAGCATCGCCCCAAAAGCGGCAGGCAACGCAAGGGTCAGGGCCAGACTGGCCAGCGCCAGAAATGGTACGAGCATCACCACCGCCACGACCGGGGCCCGGCCGGAGGCGATAGGCCGAAGCCGCTTGCGCGGGTGAATACGATCGGACGCCAGATCAAAAAGATCGTTGGCCAGGTAGACTGCCGAAGCGCAAAGGCAGAACGCGGCGAAAGCAAGGCCAACGTCAAACAACGCCGCCGGGTGATCGAGCTCATGAGCGGCCAGAATCGGCACGAACAACAATAGGTTTTTCAACCAGTGATGCGGTCGCATCGCCCGCAGCAAGGCCGGCACATGATCGCGGTTCCAAGCCGTGGTCTTGGCATCCCGGACCATGCGTTTGGCCGTTATGCCTTTGTCCGCTGCCGTCACCTCATCGAACAGGCCAAGGTGGGCAGCCACCCGGCGTCCGAGTTCGGGCGTCTGGCCAGCATCCAGCACGATGCCGCGACCGGCATCGCGAACCGACGACAATTTTCGAAGGTGGTCATCGTCATAAAGCAGCAGACTGACATCAAGATTCGGCAACTCGGCTAGGCGGCGGTCGAGATAGCGGCGGCCGTGGAACGCCCACGATAGCAGACGCGGGACGTCGGCCGGCATTTCCCTCAGATAGCAAAGCGTGGATTCCAACAGAATACTCGAGCGTACGACATCACCGTGCAGGCAAACGCGCAATGGTGGATCAGGCAGGCCCGCCGCGGCACCTGACCCCACTCCCCTGCTATTCATTTCGTCTACTGGACAAAATGCACCACCCACCTGACGCCGACGCAAGGTGCGCCGTGCTTTGTGGCGCGAGTCTAGTCGTCCGCCCTCCGGAACACAAAACGCTTGTCCAATTGATATTTCAGCCAATAACCGATGGCAAGGCCGACAACAGCGCCGAAGTATCTTGCTACCTTGGTTTGGAAAGCACGATCGAACGCAAATTCAAAGCCCCAGAATATCAGCGTCGTGATGACCCCCATGCAGGTGTAAATGACGAACAGCCTTGCGTCTTCGCCTGCATCGATCGTGCGGAAAGCGAAGATGTATTTCTTGTCCAGCACGTATTTGACGACAAGGCCGACAATGGTACCGACGGCCACGGCGGCTGGAAAATCACCGGCTCCGCGGTAAAAAAGCAGACTCAATTCCTGGCTGGCAATATTGGCGACGGTCGCGATCAGCGCGAAAAGGCAATAGGCGAGCGCGAGTCTCACGCCTGGATGCCGTCTGCCCGCGATACCGGCCGTGGGCCGGCTGTGCGCGGCGAACGAGCGCACGATGCCTCTTGCGCCTCGCTCGGCTGGTACTTGTTCATCGGGTCTCCTCCAATCGTCGCCGCGTGACGGTCTTGTTAGAGGACAGTGTATACTGAGCATGATGCCGAGGGTGAAGGAGACATGGCGATGGCGACGACCGAAACCCAAAGCGGCGAGGACATCCGGCAGCTGCTGGTCCGCTGCTGGATGACCCACGACGCCATGTGGTTCGCCGCCGCCCTGCGGGATAGTGGCACCGAGACCGCCAATCGGCTGAACCTGGCGGCCATTCGCGGCCTGGCGCCTATCGAGGTCAAGCGCATCCGCCAGGCCTTGGGGATCGAAGAGGTCAGCAATACCGACCAGGTCCGCGCCTTCGTTGAGGGCACCTTCGCACTGGTCGGCGGCGACTTCATGGCCTTCGATTGGACCTGGCGGGACGACGGCACGGCCCGGGTCGACACCCGTCACTGCTTCGCCCATGACGGCATCGCCAAGCTGGGAGTAGTCGCCGACTATCAATGTGGCATCTTCGAGCGGATCTACGCCTGGCTGGATGCCCTGGGCGTCGACTACGACGCCGATCCCTCCGAGCGGCACTGCTTGCTGCACCACCAAGGCCGCTGCTGGCGGGAATTCCGGTTCAATTTCGGGTGACGGTCCTGACTTGGCCGGGACCGACGTCGCCGCCGAGGTCGCTCCACGGTTTGCTCGCCTCGATCGTGGCGGCGCCACCGACGCAGCACGAAGTCATTCGCGGATCGTTGGCCGGGTCCTCGGGCGGCGCAAACCGGGCTATCAGAGCCGGGATCACCAGGCGGCATTCCGACCGCGCCCACCGACGAAATGGCGGCTACATGGATCGCGACGGGCGCTATTTGTCGCACTGTTTCAATGCCGCAAAGGCATATTCGGCCAGCAGGGCATTGCCTTTATCGTTGAAATGGCCCTTCTCCGCCTGCAGTGTCTTCTCATAGGCGGCGTACCATTTTCGTAAATGGTCGAACGGATCCAGCACGCAATTGTCCGGAAACTCCCTTTGCAACCGAGCTTTATAGTCTCGATAGGTCCTCAAATCGATCTTGATCTCGTTCGCGTGTGGAAAGAAGAAGAAAATCACATTCCGACCCATCTTTTTGACAAATTCCTTGAGGATAAGATTCTGAATTTCGATGGTTTCTTCATCCGTATAAACACTTGTGACCGGCTCCAATCTGATTTTCGCCACCTTGTCTTCAGATAGGCCATAATAAATGATCCGAATCGTGCTGATAGTATACGGAAACTCGAATCGATGAACTTCATAGAATCTATCATGTTTGTGGTGGGAGATCAGTTCAGATATTGCGCCTGACTTTGGAATCGCATTCAAAACAAGTGAGCCATTATTATTCTCAAAATAGGGCTTCATTCTCGGCTTCTTTTCGTTAGCATAGAATAGCCATGAGGCCGCTAGATTTCGTTTCAAAGTTTGGTGATATATGCCAACAATAACTTTGATACCCTTCAGTTCATGAAGATGTTTCTGAAATTTCAGAAGCGACTGATCTTGCCCATATCCGCCGACCCCGAAGTTCTCTACGCGACATTGCAATTTCTTCGAGAGCAGATAGGCCCAGGTCTTGTCGTTCGGGACTTCATCGGAATAGGTGAATGAATCGCCGAAGGCCGCATAGCAGACCTTCTCGAACGTCAGGTCGTTCGGTCTCTTGCCGTTGTTGTCTTTGTTGACGTCCCAACCGAGCTCGGGATCAACGATTTGTAACTTCCGAAAATAGCTTGTCCGGGATTCTTCCGGGATGATGATATCGAGCCGGTCCAGCAGAAAGGCCGCCGCCTCGAACATGAGCAAGGTGACGACGACTATGACCGCAAATACTTTCATCGAGAGAATCCGTCCAAATTGCCCGTCGCTCAAGGCGACCGTCTTGTCGGGTCGAGTTGGGAAGAAGGAAACCGAATGATTTGCCTCCCGGCGGTATGGCCGAATGCCGGCATCACCCGGATGCGCCCCTGTTGGTCCGACGACATGGGCGCCCATCGTACCATCGTTCATGGATCGGCACGCCGCGAATTTGCCAAACCGGTCTGCGCCGGCCCCGGCCGAGCTTATCTCAATCGCCTTCGTTTCGCCCTCATGTGAACCGGGGTTGGGTCGCGGCGCCTGTCGACCGGTCCGAGGGCCAATGCCAACCCCGGAAGCACCAGGGTTGGCGGGGCATTCGTGGTCAACTCACGGCTTGCCGGCTTCGATGGTAGCGGAACCAACGTAGTCGCTCAGCTTGCGGCCGGGCACCCAGGTATCGATGGCCTCGGCCACCTCCTCCTTGAAGCTGACGCTGATGTCGCCATAGCCCTCGGCCTCCAGCCAGCCGGTGATCTCCGCCACCGTGGCGGCACCGCCGACACAGCCGGAGATCATTCTTAGGTCGTTGGCCAGCTCCTCGGGCGGCTGCACCCTGGCGACGACGTCCGAGATCACCAGTCGGCCACCCGACCGCAGCACCCGGAAGGCATCGCGATAGACCGCCGCCTTGTCGGGCGAAAGATTGATCACGCAGTTGGAGATGATCACGTCGACGCTGTTGTCGGCCACCGGCAGATGCTCGATCTCGCCCAGGCGGAATTCGACGTTGTCGGCCTCGACCTTGTCGGCGTTGCGCCGCGCCTTGTCGATCATGTCGGGCGTCATGTCGACGCCGATCACCCGGCCGGACGGGCCGACCTGCCGAGCGGCAAGGAAGCAATCGAAGCCGCCGCCGCTGCCCAGGTCGACCACCGTTTGGCCCACTTTCAGGCCGGCGATGGCGGTGGGGTTGCCGCAGCCCAGGCCCATGTTGCTGTCCTCGGGCACCGCCGCCATTTCCGTCTCGCTGTAGCCGACGCCCAGGGAGCGGCTTTCGGAGCGGGACACCCCCGTGCCGCAACAGCCGCTATCGCCCTCGGACGGCAGGCAACCGCTGTTGGTGCGGGCCACCGCCGCGTAGTTCTCGCGCACCGCGTTGCGGATGTCGTCGGCGGTGTTCTGTTGCTTGCTCATCGCAGTTCTCCTTCGATTGTTCGAAACCTATCGAACCATTTGACGAAATGAAATCCTCTGCCCGACCGCATGGCCGTGGTTCAGCCGACCCGACGCCGGGGGCTTGCCGATTTATCAAGCTGAAAGACGCCGGCCAGGGCTGCCACGGTTTCCGGATCGACCCAGCATTCGACCTTCTGTCCACGCCGCTGCATGCGGATCAAACCAGCCCGCCGCAACTCCTTCAGGTGATGGGAGACGGTGGACGGTGCCAGGTCCGAGGCCCCGCCCAACTCGCCGACGCACCTTCGTTCCTCCTCCTCGTCCCAGCGGGTGCCCGGTTGGCAGCAACTGGCCAGGGTCAGAAATATCTTCAGGCGATGAGGGTTGGACAGGGCCTTGAAGACATCGGCGAGATCGTTTGGCTCGAATGTTTGATAATTCGACATGTTTCGAACATACGAAATCTTGATCGATGTTTCAAGGGGTGATGATCGGGACAATCCAGCGGACCGGCGATCCCATGGTCGAAGTTTCTGGCGGAGCGAGGCGCGAGACGGTTCAATGCACGACATGCGCGCCCAAGGCAGCCAACTTGTCCTGATCATGTCGCTGGCCCAGGCGGCCGGCATGCTCGGCTTCGGCGTGTTCCCGGCCCTCCTCCCTGGCTTCATCGAGCAATGGAGCCTGTCGGAATCCCAGGCGGGCTGGCTCAACGGCATCTTCTTCGCCGGCTACATGGTTTCGGTGCCGCTGCTGGTCAGCCTGACCGACCGCCACGACGCCCGAGTGGTGTTCCTGTTCGCCTCGGCCCTGTCGCTGGCCGCGATGGTCGGCTTCGCCCTGTTGGCGCAAGATTTCTGGTCGGCCCTGGTGCTGCGGGCGCTGCACGGCGTCGGTTTCGCCGGTGCCTACATGCCGGGCCTGAAGGTCCTGACGGACCGTCTCGACGACCGTAACCCCTCCCGCGCCGTCGCTTTCTACACCGCCAGCTACAGCATCGGCGCCGGCCTGTCCTTCTATCTGGCCGGGGTGATCGACGCCGCCCTGGGCTGGCCCTGGGCCTTCGCCCTGCTGGCGGCCGGTTCGGCCATCGCCTTCGTGTTGGTGGTGCTGTCGACGGCGCCGCAGGCGCCGATACCGGAGGATGGTACCCGGCTGCTCGACTTCCGGCCGATCCTGCGCAATCGCCGGGCCCTGGCCTACATGCTGGCCTACGCCCTGCACACCGGCGAGTTGATGGCCATCGGCACCTGGCTGGTGGCCTTCCTGAGTTTCTCGGCCGCGCTGCAGGCCGACGGCGCGGCCGGCTGGAGCATCACCGCGGTCGCCGCCGTCGCCACCGTCATCGCCCTGCCGGCCAGCCTGCTGGGCAACGAGGGGGCGATCCGGTTCGGCCGGCGGCGCATGGTCGGCGTGCTGATGGTGTGCTGCGCCATGCTGGGCTGCCTGACCGGGTTCAGCGCCACCTGGCCGTTCTGGATCGTGGTCGCCCTGTGCTTGACCTATGGCGCCGCCCAGGCCTCCGACTCGGCCTCCTTGACCGCCGGCACGGTGATGTCGGCCGAGCCCGGCCGGCGCGGCGCCACCATGGCGGTGCATTCCTTCGTCGGCTTCGGCGGCGGCTTCCTGGGTCCGGTGGTGTTCGGCGGCGCCCTCGACCTGGCCGGCGGCCGCGATCAACCCTTCGCCTGGAGCATGGCCTTCGCCGCCGTCGCCCTGCCGACGGCGCTGGGGCCGTTGATCCTCAGGCGCCTGGCCCGGCCAACCGCGAAGTAGTTCCGAGTGGGGGGGCGGGCCGGCCAGGCTCTTCCGATCAAATCGGAAACAACCCCTAGCTTTCGCGGACCGCCTGCAGCACCGGGGCCCAATCCTCGATCATGCTTTCGTGGCCGGGCATGTACTGCACGGCGATCTGGCTGTAGCCGGCCGCCTTCAAATGGCCCATCCGCTCGATCAGCTCGTCCCGGGTGCCGGTGAATGTCTTCTCGCGGATCAGATCGCCGGTGATCAGGTGCGCCTCCTCGTCGCGCACGAACATCATGTGGCCCCGGTGCAGGGAGAGGTAACGGGCATCGGCCGGCTGGTAGGCCTCGTAGACCTCGTGATAGCGGTCGGCCAGTTCCCGCTGCCAGTCGGGCAAATCGATGCGCCGGCCCGAGGTCGCCTCGCTCTCCACCACCGAATGCAGGAAGATCGCCGCCCCGGCGCCGGCCTGGGCCACGGCCAGCGGGCTGTCATAGGCCTCGCCGTCGTCCAGCACCCGGCCCAGGGTGAGCATGGTGGCATACAGCTCGTCCGCCGGATTGCCGGCCTCGTCCCAGGCCGCCCGCATGCGCTCGATATCGCGGATGCCGGTGCGCTCGGTGAAGACGATGTCGATCCAGGCGGCCTTCAGGCGAGCCGCCAGTTGCCGGCTGCGCGGACCGAAGGCCGAGACATGCAGTTGCACCGGATCGTCCAGGTTGATCAGGCCGAGTTCGGGATTGAGGAAACTGACCTTGCGGCCGGCGCCCTCGAAATCCATCTCCACGACCTCGCCCCGCAGCATGCCGTAGACGGTCTCGATATGGTCCTCCATGTCGCGCAGCTTCATCGCCCCCACACCCATGGTCCGCCGGCCGGTGAAGCCGGTGCCGACGCCGAAGTCGATGCGACCCGGCGCCATGCCGTTCAGGGTGGCGAAGGCATTGGCGGTGACCGAGGCGATGCGGTTGGAGGGGATCAGCACGCCGGTGCCCAGGCGGATCCGTTCGGTCCGCATGGCGGCGGCAGCCATGGCGACGAAGACGTCGCCGCACAGTTGCTGGGTGTCGTAGAACCAAGCGTGGGTGAAACCCAATTCCTCGGCCCGTTCCACCACTTTCCAGGAATCGCCCGCCGAGGGCACGCCGATACCGATATCCATTCGTCCACCTCCCGTCTCGCCAGGCCCCCATGCCGCCGCGGATGGGCATAGTCTAATGGCATTCGGGTACGACCGGAACCGTCCCACCGCCTCTGGCATTTCCGGCCAACGGGTCTACCATGCCGGTCTGACTTCGCCGACGGGAGACAGCGAGGGGTTGGGCCGATGTTTCTGAATATCCGGATTTACGACAACGCGCGCGAGAAGGTCGAGGTCGCCCGTCGGGTGCGGGAGGGTTTCGTGGAGCCGCTGGGCAGTAGGCTGCCGGGGTTTCGCGGCTGGTATTCCTTCGATGGCGGCGACGGCAGGTTCGGTTCCGTCACCATGTTCGACAACGCCGAGGCGGCCGCGGCCTACAACCTGGCGGCCGACGACTGGGTCAGCGCCAACGACCTGAGCGATCTGCTGCCCGAGGCGCCCGCCATCGTCATCGGCAAGGTGATCGCCTCGGTCGAAGCCTGATGCGCGACCTACTCGACCTCGACCGTTATCCGCTGCACGATCTGACCAGCGCGCCCGGACGGAAGCTGGTGGCGCGATGCCGGGAGGAGCTGGCCGCCGCGGGCATGTTCAACCTCACCGGCTTTGTCCGACCGTCGGCTCTCGAACAGGCCCTGACCGAGGTGACGCCCCTGCTCGCCAGCGATGCCTTCACCCACCGCCGCCGCCACAACATCTATTTCGATGATGACATCGCCGATCTGCCGCCCGACCATGGGGCCCTGCGCCGCTTCGACACCACCAATCACACCGTCTGCGCCGATCAGATGGCCGACGGCCTGGTCTGCCGCATCTACGAATGGCCGCCACTGGTCGACTTCCTGGCCGCCGCCATGGGCAAGCCGAAACTCTATCCCATGGCCGACCCCCTGGCCCGGGCCAACGTCCTGGCCTATCGGGCGGGCGAGGCCCTGAACTGGCATTTCGACCGCTCGGAGTTCACCACCACCCTTTTGCTGCAGGCGCCCGAGGGCGGCGGTGGGTTTCAGTACCGTCGCGATCTGCGCAGCGCGGCCGAGCCGAACTACGACGGCGTGGCGCGGCTGTTGGCGGGCGCCGACGACCAGCTCCGCACGCTGCCCCTGGCGCCCGGCACCCTCAATGTCTTCAAGGGCCGCGACACCGCCCATCGGGTGACCCCGGTCGAGGGCCGGGGCGAGCGGATCATCGCCGTGTTCTCCTACTACGAAACGCCGAACGTCAGTTTCAGCGAGGCCGAACGCCTCGGCTTCTACGGCCGCGCCGGACCCCGTTGACGACCGCCAACAGGGCACGACGCGGACGCAGCCCCCTCAGCGTCGGGCTTCCAGGATCAGGTTGAAGGGCGTTTCGGCGGCCCGGCGAAAATGGGAGAAGCCGGCCGTGGCGAAGACCTCCGCCAGGCGGCTCTCGCCGGCTTGGGCACCCAGCGCCAGGCCGACATCCTCGGACAGCGAATGGGCGCAACACAGGGTCGTCGAGGCGGAATAGTACAACCGACCGACCGGACCCAAATTGTCCTCCACCCGGTCGTTGGCGAACGGCTCGATCAGCATCACCGTGCCGTCGTCGGCCAGGGCCCGCGCGGCATGGCTGGCCGCGCCCACCGGGTCGCCCATGTCATGCAGGCAATCGAAGAAGCAGATCAGGTCGTATGGCGCGCCGTCGTAGCCCTGGGCATCGGCGATCGCGAAATCGACCCGGTCGGCGACGCCGGCCTCGTCGGCCGCTTCCCAGGCGGCATCGATGGAACCGGGATGCACATCGAAGCCGCGGAAGCGGGATTCGGGATAGGCCTCGGCCATCAGCACGGTGGAATGACCATGGCCGCAGCCGACGTCGGCGACCGTGATGCCCTGCCGCAGTCTTGCCTCGACACCATCCAGGGCCGGCAGCCATTCCTGCACCAGCGAGCCGCGATAGGCGTTGCGGAAAAACGCCGCGACGCCGCAGAACAACCGCTCGTCATGGTCGCCCCAGGGTATGCCCTCGCCGCTGCGGAAGGCATCCAGCGCCAACGCCTCGTCGAACCACATCGAGGCCGGGACCTGCCAGGCCGGCGGGATGAACGCCGGGCTGTCGCGGTCGGCCAGCACCGCCCCGTGCTCGGCCGGCAGCTCGTAAGCGCCGCTGGAAGGGTGATAGGTCAGGTAGCCGCCGGCGGCCTGGCTGTTCAGCCATTCGCGCACGTAGCGCTCGGCACAGTCGGCCCGGGCGGCGATCTCGGTCGAGGTCAGCGGACCGGCCCCGGCCATGGCCCGATACAGGCCCAGTTTGTCGCCCAAGGTGACCATGATGCCGGTATAGCCGGACGCCAGGTCCCCCACGGCCTGTTCGAAAAACGCGTTCAGTTTCTGCTCGTCGATCTGCATGGGTCACTCCCCTGATTTGCCGTTGGCGGTCCGAATACCCCGAATGTGGCGGTTGCGGCGTGGCGGCACGAGTGCGAGAATCGCCAAAAAGGGTTCATTCATGCCAAACGTAGGGGATTTCGCATGCCGGGACGGCCAAACCACATCAGCCTGATCGCCATACCCGACGGCGTGATCTCGACCCTGGGCGGCATCTATGACGTCATGAGTTCGTTCCCGTCGGTGGCACTGGTCGACAAGTCGGTACCGGCGAAACCGCCCTTCACCGTCGAGATCGTCGGCGAGGCCGAAGCCCCGGTACCGCTGATCAGCGGCCTGCCGATCACCCCCCATCGCGGCATCGAGCAGATATCGGCGACCGACATCATCATCGTGCCCTCGCTGCTGGTCACCAGCGAGCGCTGGCAGGCCGGACGCTATCCGGCCATGGTGGCCTGGCTGAAGGCCATGCACGACCGCGGCGCCATGCTCTGTTCCGCCTGTTCCGGGATCTTCCTGCTAGCCGAGACCGGGCTGTTCGACGGTCACGAAGCCACCGTGCATTGGGGCTATGCCAACGTCTTCCGCAAGAGCTTTCCCGATGTTCCGGTGCAGCCGGAAAAAGTGCTGGTCGCCGCCGGCGAGCGCGGCCAATTGATCACCTCGGGCGCCTCGACCTCCTGGCACGATCTGGTGCTCTATCTGCTGTCGCGACAGGTCGGCACCACGGTGGCCCAGGCGATGGCGCGCTTCTACGCCTTGCAATGGCACCGTGACGGCCTGGCGCCCTACATCGTTTTCATGGCACCCCGCGACCACGGCGATGCGGCGATCCTGGAGGCCCAGGACTGGCTGGCCGGCCACTACCAGGTGGGCAATCCGGTGGAGGAGATGGTCAGCCGTTCGGACCTGGCCGAGCGTACTTTCAAGCGCCGCTTCACCAAGGCCACGGGCTACCCGCCGATCGCTTACGTCCAGCATCTGCGGATCGAGGAGGCAAAACGCCGGCTGGAGCGCACCACCACCTCGATCGAGGACATCAGTTGGCGGGTGGGCTACGAGGATCCGGCTTTTTTCCGCCGGCTGTTCAAGCGCATCGCCGGACTGACACCCGGCAACTATCGGCAGAATTACAACCTACCCGACTTTGCCACCGACGCCGCGGCATCGCCGGCCGACTGAAGTGCTGAACGGCTCGCGGCGGCGATCGAAACGAAAGCCGTACCGATCGACCGGCCCTCGATGGCAAGCGCCGATCGCATTTCGGGCGTCGCCGCTTGATGCAAATCCTCCAACGCGGCGCGTTCGATCTCGCTAGCCAAATCCTGCATGGCGATAGCCCTACGCCCTGGTCGTTCGGATGCCGGAACAGGCCGGCGTCAGCCGTCCCGATGGACGGTTTCGATATTGAAGGCCGGCATGCTATCCGAAGCCGGATTGAGGTGCGTCCGGCCGACAAACGCCATGTCCATTGCCGGCCGCGACCCGGGGCGGGTGGCCGTGGTATCGTTGCCGCCGCCATGAACGATAACCGCGAGCCGTTGGCGCCCGCTTATCTGGCGCTGCACCGAACCGGCGAACTGGCCGACCGGGCGGCGCGCGCCCATGCGCATCTCAGCGATTGCGACCTTTGCGCCCGCGATTGCCGGATGAACCGGCTGGAAACCATCCGGGGCGCGGCCTGCCGCACCGGCGAGCGGGCCGTCGTCAGCTCCCACGGCCCGCATCCCGGCGAGGAGGACCCGCTGCGCGGCAGCCGCGGTTCCGGCACCATCTTCTTCGCTTGGTGCAACCTGCGCTGCGTCTACTGCCAGAACTGGGACATCTCGCAAGCCGGCGAAGGCCGCGAGGTCACGGCCGAGGAACTGGCCGGGATGATGCTGTCCCTGCAACGGCAAGGCTGCCACAACATCAACCTGGTCAGCCCCAGCCACGTGGTGGCGCAGGTGCTGGCGGCCCTGGTGATCGCGGCCCGGGAGGGATTGCGGCTGCCCCTGGTCTACAACACCGGCGGCTACGACAGCCCGGCGGCGCTGGCGCTGCTAGATGGCGTCGTCGACATCTACATGCCGGATATGAAATACGGCGATGGGGCCATCGCCCGGAAGTATTCCAAGGTCCGCGACTACGTCGCCGTCAACCGGACGGCGGTGCGGGAGATGCACCGCCAGGTCGGTGATTTGCTGCTCGATGGCCATGGCGTCGCCCGCCGCGGGCTGCTGGTGCGGCACCTGGTGCTGCCCAACGAACTGACCGGGACCGATGCCGTGCTGCGCTTCATCGCCGAAGAGATCTCTACCGACACCTACCTCAACATCATGGGCCAGTACCGGCCCTGCCATCGCGCCGGCAAGCATCCGGAACTCGACCGCCGGCCGGAACGCCGGGAAATGGCGGCGGCCTTCGAGCTGGCCGGGCGCTTGGGTCTGCAACGCCTGGACGACCGATGGCCGATCGCGACCCTGGCGAGTTGGCTCTGAGCCGTGGTTTCGGCATCGCCCGGCGGCGTGGATTCCCTTCCCCATAGCCGCTAGGCTGCCGGGCCAGGGAGAGAGGATTTGGAACGCCGGCTTGCCGTCATCCTTGCCGCCGACGTGGTCGGTTTCACGCGCCTGATGGCCGCCGACGAGGCCGGCACCCTCGCCGTACTGAAGGCGTACTGGGAAGACTTCATCGCCCCCACCGTGGCCGAACACCGGGGCCGTATCGTCAAGCTGATGGGTGATGGCATGCTGGCGGAATTCTCCAGCGCGGTCGACGGGGTGAGTTGCGCCGCCGAGCTGCAGCGCGGCCTGGCGGCGCGCAATGCCGAAGTGCCACTCGAACGGCGGATCCTGGCCCGTATCGGCATCAACCTGGGCGACGTGGTGGTCGAGGGCCGTGACCTTTACGGCATCGGCGTGAATATCGCCGCCCGGCTGGAAGGATTGGCCGAGGCGGGTGGCATTTGCCTGTCGGCCAAGGTCCATGACGAAGTCAGGAACAAACTCGACCTCGCGTTTCTCGACCAAGGGCCGCAAACGATGCGGAATGTTCCCGAACCCGTACGGGTTTACCGGGTCGTGCCGGACTGGCCCATCGCCGCCGGCGGCATGCCGGACCAAACGGCCCTGCCGCTGCCCGATCGGCCCTCCATCGCGGTGCTCCCCTTCGCCAACATGAGCGCTGACCCGGAGCATGGCTTTTTCTGCGACGGGGTCACCGAGGACCTGATTACCGAGCTGGCGCGGATCCCGTCGCTGTTCGTGATCTCCCGCCATTCGAGCTTCGTCTACAAGGAGCAAGCGCGGGATATCAGGCGGATCGGCCGCGATCTGGGCGTGGCCTACCTGGTCGAGGGCAGCGTTCGGCGATCGGGAGAGAGGATCCGCGTCACCGCGCAACTGATCGATGCCGGCGATGGCGGGCATGCCTGGGCCGAACGCTATGACCGCGACGTCGGCGACGTCTTCGCCGTCCAGGACGACGTCGTCCGCAAGATCGCGGCGGCGCTGGGCGAACAGCTCAGCCCGAACGATCCGCCCGGCGCGGCAGCCTCGCCGCCCACCGACCTGGAGGCCTATGAATGGCTGGTCAGGGGGCGGCAGAACGTGTTCCGCGCCCAGGGACGGCAGGCGGCGTCCTACGCCCTGGGCAAGGCGCTGGAACTTGACCCCGGGCTGGCCGATGCCCATGCCTGGCTGGCGATCTTCCATTATTCCGATCGCATCTTCTATCGCCGCCAGCTCTCGGACGAGACCATGGCGATCGCCATCTCGGCCGCCGAAACAGCCATCGAACTGGCGCCCGAAAGCAGCCTCGCCCATATGTCCCTGGGCATCGTCAAACTGTATGGCGGCGAACGGGAGCCGGCCCTTCGATCGCTGCGCCGAGCCTATGAACTCAATCCCAACGATGCCGACGTGCTGGTGTTCCTGCAGGAGGCCTACACCTTCGAGGGCGAGCCGGAGCGGGGCATCGACAGCGTCCGGCGGGCGATGCGCCTGAACCCGCATTATCCCGAATGGTACCTGTGGCATCTCGGCTTCGCCCTGTACGCGGCCCAGCGCTATGAGGAAGCGATTGCGAACCTGCGGCTGGTCCTCGATATCGCCGAGCCAAGTCGAATCCTCGCCGCCAGCCTGGCCATGACGGGCCGCGGCGACGAGGCGCGCGACCTGGCGAAGCGCTTCCTCGCGACCTTTCCCGATTTCTCCATCGCCGAATGGGCACAAACCCAGCCGTTCAAGAACCCGGGCGACCTGGAAGCCTTTGTCGAGGGCTATCGCCTCGCCGGGCTGCCCGATTGATCGTGGGTCAGGAGATCCACGTCAAGACGGCGTGACGGTGTAAAGCGTCGTCGGTTCGGAGCGGCCGCGCATGGCGCGGGCGCCGACCTGTTCGAATGTCGCGACTTCGCCGGCGGCCTCGACGGTTGCCGCGGCGGCCAGCAGATAGGTGCCAAAGTCCTTGTTCACCACCTCGATCCGGGCCGCCGCGTTGACGGTGTCGCCATAGACCGTATAGCTGCGCCGGCCGCGGCTGCCGACGGTACCGGACACGACCGGGCCGGTGTTCAGGCCGATCCGCGTGCGCAACGTCTTGCCGTGGAATTGTTGCCTTGCCAGGGTGTCCTGGATACGGATGGCCGCCCGCAAGCCAGCCGCCGGATGGTCCGGCACATCGATCGGCGCGTTGAAGGTGGCCAGCAGGGCATCGCCCTGGAACTGGCAGACAACACCGTTCTCGTCGGCGATGATCGCACCCAGCGTATCGAAATAGTCATCCAGCATCGCCAGGATGTCGTCCGGGCGCATGTGTTCGGCGATGCCGGTGAAGCCCTCGATGTCGGTGAACATCACCGTGGCGTCGCGCTGCTGCGGCGCCAGGGCGCCGCTGTCGGCGATCAACCGGCCGGCGACGGCTTCCGGCACGTACTTGCCGAAGGTATCGGCGATCTCCATCCGTGCCCGCTCGGCCGCCGCCTGGCGATAGACCACGCGGCGGGCGCGCCAGGCCACGATGGCCAGCAGTCCGGCCACACACAACAGGACGATGCTCTCCTGGACGCGGCTGCCGACGCCCATGAACATGGGGTCGAGGAAGACGGCCATGAAGCCTTCGGGACCGGCATCGGCCGGGATGTCCCCCCATTGCAGGGTGTCGTATTCGAGCGCCACCCAGGCGGCGGCGGCGCCCCAGGCGATGACGGTGGCCAGGCCGGACCAGAACACCAAAATTGGCGCGTAGCTGAAGGCGGCGCCGGCCACCAAAAGGAAGAAATAGGGGAAGAAGTCGAACCGGTAGGCCATCGGTATCGGCAGACCCTGGGTCATCGGGGCGGCGAAGAAGACAATGCTGACGACCAGGACCGATGCTTCCAGGAACAATAGGAGATAGAGGAGCCAACTTCGGACGCCGAAACACCCGACGATCCAAAGCTGGGCGCCGCCCGACAGCGCGAACAGCAGGACCAGCGCTTCCATGTAGAAGACGGCGGGCGGCCGCCGCGTCAGGGCGAACCAGATGGCGACGGCGGCAAGCACCAACAGGCGCCCCTGCAGGGCGACCGTCAGGCCCGTCCGCTGTTCCCGGTCGAACAGCGCCTGCACCGCGCCGTCCGGGGCGCTGTCCGATTGACCGGGCTGTTCAGCGGTTTCCGTCATCTGATTCGACATTCCGGGCAAAACCATCGTGGCATTGTCGCGTTGGCGGGCATCCGGTTCAATGGCCGGCGGTCTCCAGTCAGTCCTGCGATCTTCGATACTCATGTGACAATGTCGGAGGCTGCCCCACAGTTCATATTTATCTCCCTCCTCGTTCATCGACAACCCGCCACGCGACAATGTCTTTTCTGCCATCTTTGTGGTGGCTGAATCAGAAGCTTGTTAACCATTTCCAAATCATTGTTCGGGTTAGTGGTGGACAATAGAAATTGGCGTAATGGCGATCTGTTTTTCAATTTGACGCTAGGATACCAAATCTCTATTTTTCGCGTTGCAATTCAATATAGGGAAATATCTTGATGCCCATTCTTGAGAAATACTCGATCACCGCGAAGCCGCCGAAGATCGCGAAGAAGAAGGAAAAGGCGGATGCGATGGTGAAGGTGCATACCAAGTTTCTGGCGGGCTTGAAGAAGCAGCGCGCGAAAGCCAAGGCCTGGAAGCCGGGCGCGAAGGATTTGCGCAGTTGGGTGACGCGGGATGTGGACGCCAATCGCGCCTGGGTGACGGTGAAATACGGCGCCCGGCCGGTTCCCCTCAAGGGGCAGAAGAGCACCATCGGTCCGGTGCCGCTCGACAAGTTGGATAAGCTGTTCACGGACATCAAGACGG
>JASLMH010000118.1 GCA_030746635.1 Alphaproteobacteria bacterium
CTAATCGCATCTTCCTTCAATTTCCGGTGTTTGTCAGGACCGGTTGGGCGGCGTCCTCGAGCACCATCTGCACGCCCCGCCGGCCCTGCCAATCGTCGGCCCTGAGATGCCCGGCCAGATGCAACCCGGCGCCCTGGCCCTCCAACAGGGCCCGGCCCAACGCGCCATCGACGGCGTTGAAGGCGATGGCCTTCAGCCGGCCGCCGTCGGCCCCGCGCAGAAACGCGCGTACGTGCTTCTGGCCGACCACGTCGGCCTTGGCGATGTCCGCCGATGGAATGGCGAAGCGGGGCTCGGGGTGGCCGGCGCCATAGGGTCCGGCCGTCTCCAGGGTGTCGTACAGTTGCCGGGTCGCCGCCCGCACGGCAATCGCGCCATCCACCGAAAGGTCATGGGCCAGCGGCCGTTCGGCGACCAATTCACCGGCCCGCTGGGTCAGGAAGGCCTGCAACTCGGGCAGCCGCTCGGCCGCCACGGTCAAGCCGGCGGCCATGGCGTGGCCGCCGCCGTTGATCAACAGGTCCTGCTGCTTGGCGGCGGTGACCAGGGCGCCCAGATCGAGCCCCGGCAGCGAGCGGCCCGAGCCCTTGGCGATGTCGTCCTCGACCGCGAAGACCAGGGCCGGCCGGCGGTAGCGGTCCTTCAGGCGGCTGGCGACGATACCGATGACGCCCTGATGCCAGCCTTCGTCGGCCAGGAACAGCAACGGCCCCCGACCCAGGTCGTCGGCCTCGACCCGCTCGACGGCTTGCTCGAGGATCGCCGCCTCGATGGCCCGGCGCTCCAGGTTGAAATCCTCCAATTTCTCGGCGATGGCCCGGGCCTCGGCTGCGTCCTCGGTGGCCAGCAGGCGGGCGCCCAGTTCCGAGCGGCCGACCCGGCCGCCGGCGTTCAGCCGGGGGCCGAACAGAAAGCCCAGGTGGAAGGCGCCGGGCCGGGTCTCGGCCTGCGCCCGATCGGCCAGGGCGGCCAGGCCGACATTGCGGCGCTGGGCGACCACCTTCAGGCCCTGGGCCACCAGCACCCGGTTCAGGCCGGTCAATGGCACCACGTCGCAGACCGTGCCCAGGGCTACCAGATCGAGCCATTGCAGCAGATCGGGTTCGCCAGCCTGGGCGAAGCGGCCGCGCCGGCGCAACTCCCGGTTCAGGGCCACGACCAGCAGATAGGCGACGCCGACGGCGGCCAGTTGCCCCTGGCCGCTGTCGTCGTCCAGGCGGTTGGGGTTGACCACCGCCTGGGCCGTGGGCAGGCGCGGCTCGGCCTGATGATGGTCGACGACGATGACGTCCAGGCCGGCCTCGGCGGCGCCGGCCAGCGCCGCGAAGGCGGCGATGCCGCAATCCACGGTGACCACCACCCTGATGCCCTGCTGGCGCAGGCGCAGCAGCGCTTCCAGGTTGGGGCCGTAACCTTCCTTGCGCCGGTCGGGGATGTAGACCGTGAGATCGGCGCCAACGGCCCGGAAATAGCGTTGCAGCAGGGCCGACGAGGTGGCGCCGTCGACATCGTAGTCGCCGAACACGGCGACCGCCTCGCCGGCGGCGATGGCGTCGGCCAGGCGTGCCGCCGCCCGGTCCATGTCGCGCAGGTGGGAAGGGTCCGGCATCGCCAGCTTCAGGCTGGGATTGAGGAAGGTCTCGCCGTCCTCGATACCGACGCCGCGCGCGGCCAGCACCCGGCCGACGATATCCGGCACCGACAGGCGCTGCGAGAGGGTCTGGGCGATGCGGTCATCACCCGGCCGCTGGCGCCAGCAGCGGCCGGTGACCGAACGTTCGACCCCGAGCAAGGGCGTGGTTGGGGATGTCCGCGGTGCTGCCGCCGTGAGGTTCACGGCCCGCTCAGCGGATCGGATGCTGCATGCGGATCCAGCGCACGGTGCCCGTGCGGGCCCGCATCGCCACCGACTCGGTCGACAGCATGGCGCCCGAGCGCCGCACGCCGTGCAGCATGTTGCCGTCGGTGACGCCGGTGGCGGCGAAGATGACGTCGCCGGCGGCCAGATCCTCGATCTGGTACTTGCGGTTCAGGTCCTCGACCCCGACCTTGGCGGCGCGGCCCCGCTCGTCGTCGTTGCGGAACAGCAGGCGGCCCTGGATGTGACCGCCGATGCAGCGCAGGGCGGCGGCGGCCAGCACCCCCTCGGGGGCGCCGCCGGTGCCCAGGTAGATATCGATGCCGGTATCGGGCATCGCCGTGGCCATGACGCCGGCGACGTCGCCATCGCCGATCAGCGCGATGCGGGCGCCGGCCTCGCGGACGGCGGCGATCAACTCGGCATGGCGCGGCCGGTCGAGGATACAGGCGACCACGTCGCCCTGCCGCTTGCCCAGGGCCTCGGCCACGTTGGCGACGTTCTGCCCCGGCTCGATATCGAGATCGATGGCCTCGGCCGGCACGTCGGGACCGGCGGCGATCTTGTCCATGTAGACGTCGGGGGCGTTGAGCAATTGCCCCGACTCGGCCAGGGCCAGCACCGCCAGGCCGTTCGGCATGCCCTTGGCGGTGATCGTGGTGCCCTCCAGGGGGTCGAGGGCGATGTCGATCTTCGGCCCCTCGCCGTTGCCGACTTCCTCGCCGATATACAGCATCGGCGCCTCGTCCCGCTCGCCCTCGCCGATCACCACGGTGCCGGTCATGTTCAGACGGTTCAGGGCGGTGCGCATGGCGTCGACGGCGGCCTGGTCGGCGGCCCGCTCGTCGCCCCGGCCCATCAGATCCGCCGCCGCGATCGCCGCCGCCTCGGTGACCCTTACGGCCTCGATGGTCAGGTTGCGATCCAGTGTCGGTTTGTCGGACATTCATGTCCCCTTGATTGTCGACTACTCACGCCTGTTCCGGCCCACGCGATGCGCCGGATCGGCGCACCCGGGCGCCCGGATCGGCGCACCCGGGCGCATTGTACTACCACTACAGCAGTTCGATGCGGATCATTTTCGGGCTTTCCAGCACCGAATCCAGCTCGCCGATCAGCTCCAGCGCCCGCACCATGGCGGCTTCCTCGTTCTCGTGGGTGATCAGCACCACCGGCACCGCCTCGCCGGGATCGCGGCCGTGTTGCAGCATGGATTCGATGGAAATGTGCAGATCGCGCAGAATCGCCGAAATATCCGCGATCACGCCGGGCTGATCGCGCACCGTCAGGCGCACATAATAGGGTCCCATATGGCGGGCCATCGGCGACGGCGGCAGCGGCTCCAGGCCGGCGGCCGGCACGGAAAAGGTCGGCAGCCGGATATCGCGGCCGATGTCGACGATATCGGCGACCACCGCCGAGGCGGTCGGCCCGGCGCCGGCGCCGCGCCCCTCGAACACCACCCGATCGACGAAATCGCCCTCGGCCACCACGGCGTTGAAGACGCCGCCGACATGGGCGATCGGGGTCTCCTCGGCGACCATGCAGGGATGCACCCGCTGCTCGACGCCGCTCTCGGTCAGCCGGGCGATCGCCAGCAGCTTGATGCGATAACCCAATTCGGTGGCGAACTCGATGTCGGTGGCCGAGACGTGGCGGATGCCCTCGATATGCACCGCATCGAGGTTGACCGGACAGCCGTAGGCGACCGAGGTCAGGATCGCCAGCTTGTGGGCGGCGTCGACGCCGTCGATATCGAAGGCGGGATCGGCCTCGGCGTAGCCCAGTTCCTGGGCCTCGTCGAGCACGTCGGCGAACTCCCGGCCGCTATCCCGCATCGCCGTCAGGATATAGTTGCAGGTGCCGTTCAGGATGCCGTAGACGCGGGAAAAACGGTTGCCGGCCAGGCCCTCGCGCAGCGCCTTGACGATCGGGATGCCGCCCGCCACCGCCGCCTCGTAGTTCAGGATGACGCCGGCCGCCTCGGCCGCCAGCGCCAGTTCCAGGCCGTGGTGGGCAATCAGCGCCTTGTTGGCGGTGACCACCGACTTGCCGGCGGCGATCGCCGCCTCGACCACCGCCTTGGCCGGCCCGCCCTCGCCGCCGATCAGTTCCAGGACCACGTCGACCCGGTCCGAACCGGCCAGTTCGACGGCATCGTCGCGCCAGGTGTAGGCGGATAGATCGATGCCGCGGTCGCGGCTCCGGTCACGGGCCGATACCTCGGTCACCCTGATGGCGCGGCCGCATCGCCGGGCCAACAGGTCTGCCTGCTGTTCGATCAGTCCAACCACGCCGGCACCGACCGTACCCAGGCCGGCGACGCCAATCCGCAAAGTTTCACTCACGATCTCACCATGGTCCGCTGTTCGGGTTCATCCTCGACCTCGGCCGTCTGCAGGAACCGCCTAACGTTGCGGATCGCCTGCCGGGTCCGATGTTCGTTTTCCACCAGGGCGATGCGCACGTAGCCATCGCCGTACTCGCCGAAGCCGATGCCCGGCGACACCGCCACCTTGGCCTCGTCCAACAGCCGCTTGGAGAATTCCAGCGAGCCCAGGGGCGCGAATCTCTCCGGCAACGGCGCCCAGGCGAACATGGTCGCCTGCGGGCTGGGGATCGCCCAGCCGGCGGCGGCCAGGCCCTCGATCAACACGTCGCGGCGGCCGCTGTACAAATCGCGGACCGCCTCGACGCAATCCTGCGGGCCGTTCAGGGCGGCGCAGGCGGCCACCTGGATCGGCGTGAAGGCGCCGTAGTCGAGATACGACTTGATCCTGGTCAGGGCGGCGATCAGCCGTCTGTTGCCGGTGGCGAAGCCCATCCGCCAGCCCGGCATGGAATAGGTTTTCGACAACGAGGTGAACTCCACCGCCACGTCCTTGGCCCCGGCCACCTGCAGGATCGACGGCGGCGGATTGCCGTCGAAGTAGATCTCGGCATAGGCCAGGTCCGAGAGGATGAACAGGTCCTGGGCCTTGGCGAAGCGGACCATCTCCTCGTAGAAGGCCAGATCGACCACCTCGGCCGTCGGATTGGCCGGGTAGTTCAGCACGATCGCCGTCGGCGGCGGCACGCAATGGCGCACCGCCTGCTCCAGGTTCAGGAAGAAGTCCTGCTCCGGCCCCACCGGTATGTGGCGGATCACCGCGCCGGCGATGATGAAGCCATAGGGATGGATCGGATAGCTCGGGTTCGGCGCCAGGATCACGTCGCCCGGCGTGGTGATCGCCTGGGCCAGGTTGGCCAGCCCCTCCTTCGAGCCCAGGGTGACGATGGTCTCGCTATCGGGGTCGACCTCGACGCCGAACCGCCGCTCGTAATAGGCGGCATTGGCCCGTCGCAGACCGGGTATGCCGCGCGAGGTCGAATAGCGGTGGATCTTCGGATCGCGGACCGTTTCCACCAGCTTGTCGATAACGTGGGCCGGCGGCGGGGTATCGGGATTACCCATGCCGAAATCGACGATGTCCTCGCCCTGGGCGCGGGCCCGGGCCTTCATCTCGTTCACCTCGGCGAAGACGTAGGGCGGTAGCCGCTTGATGCGATGGAAATCGAATGGCATGGCGACAGATCGTCAATTGATACCAATGGCACGCATAGGCCAGGCCCACCGCGCCCGGGGGTTGGCGAACTGGCCCCGGTTTATGACCTAATCGGCCGGCCCTTGCGAGCTTTAACGCAAAAACACCTCGACCCGGCGGTTCTTGGCCTCGCCGTCGGGCATGAATTCGAAATACAAAGGCTCCTCGTCGCCACGGGCCACCACCGAGATCCGCTCGGCGGCAACGCCGCGCCGGCGCAGCTCGCCGGCCACCCGGTTGGCCCGATCAAGCGATACGTTGAAGTTGACCAGCTTGTGCTTGGCATAGGGCATATCACCGGTGCGCTGGCTGGCATGGCCGACCACGTGGATGGTTTTGCCGCCTTGCCTGGCCTCGTCGGCCAGCGCCGCCAGGCGCCGCACCGCCTTGGCCCCCAGCCGGGACGAGCCGTGGGAGAAGCGGATCAGCACCGGCGCGCCTGGCAGACGCGGGATGACGCCGGTCGGCCGTTGCGGCGTCGCCAACAGCGGTGCCGGCGCGGCCGGGGCGCCGCCGCTGAGCGAGGCGTTGTAGGCCTGTTGCACCACCGTCGGCACCCGGGTCGGCCACTGCGCGATCGGCGCCGCGGCCGGCGCGTTGAAGGTGCTGGCAAGGGCGCCGCCGGTGGCATTGCCGCCCTGGGCCGCCAGGCTGGCGGCGAAGGTCTGGGCCAGCACCGATTGATCCTGCCCGACCGGCAGGTTGACCTGAACCGGCGGCGGCGCCATCGGCGCCCTGGCGGCCACGGCCGGCGGCGCGATGACGGCCGGCGCGGCAGCCGCAATGACCGGACGCGGCGTCGGCGCAGCCGCCGTCGCGGCGGCCGCGGGCCGTTGCACGATCCGCGGGATCGCTTGATTGGTCACCTCGACCACCGGTGGCGGCGGCAGCGGCGGCCGGCCGCTGCGCTGCACGATCGAGGGCACCGAGGTACGGCCGATCGGCTTGACCGGCAGGGGCGCGGCCGCGACCTGCCGCCGGGTAACCGTCGGCGCCGGGTGTAGCGCCGGCTTGGCGACCTTCGGTGGGGCCGGTTTCGGCGCGGCCGGCTTGGCCATCACCGCCTCGGCCTTCGGCGCCGCCGGTTTGGCCAGTGCGGCTTTCGGCGCCGGCGCCGGCTTGGCCGCCATCCGGGTCGGCTTGGGCGGCGGCGGCGCCGCCACCTTGCCCTGGCCGGCGCGCAGGTTCTGATCGGAATAACGGGCGCTGTCACGATCGGCGACCAGACCCTTGGCGATCTTCCGCCGCTGCGCCGGCGTGGTCTCGGCGCCGGGCTTGGCGTTATCGGCGCTCAGCTTGGGAAACGGCTTGTCCTGGCCCGGTACCCTGGTTTCGGCCTTCGGGGCCGGCGGCAGGGTCTCGACATCTTCGTCGAACAGGCCCTCGACCCAATTGACCGGATTGACCCAGGTTGGCACCTGGGCGCAGCCCGAGAGGCCAAGCAGAGCAGCCAGCGTTACCGCCGCCGCCGCCGGCCAGCCCCGGCGACCGCCGTTTCGGCCGACATAGTCCCGCCAATTCATCACGATCACGCTCCTCTTCGTGGCCTTGCACCGGGCCATCGGCCGCCCGCGGCGGCGTCGATTGTGCGATGGGGAAAAGCCGCTATACTGCGATTTCGCGGTTTTCCATTCCGCCGGCCGCGTTGTACGCGAATCACCTGTCGGCATTGTATGGAGAAGCGTTCGTTCGTCAAACCCGCGCGCCCCGGCCAAGGGCCGACGGATGGGGAAATTTGCGCAAGCCAGGTGACAGCGATGACGGAACGCGACGAAACCCAGGATAACCAGGCGGCCGAGGCGGCGGAATTCAGCCGCAACCTGATGCAGGTGGCCGAGCAGAGCCAGCGCCTGGTCCAGGAATTCATGCAGCAGCAGGCGGCGGAAGGCGGCCAGCAGAACGCCGATCCGCTGAACATCGGCGGCGCCTTCATGGAACTGACCGCGAAGATGATGGCCGATCCGCAGAAGATCGTCGAAGCCCAGATGAACCTGTGGCAGGACTATCTGAGCCTGTGGCAGAACGCCGCCAACCGGATGCTGGGCGAGACGGCCGAGCCGCTGGTGACGCCGGAACGCGGCGACAAGCGGTTCCGCCACGATGATTGGGAAAGCAACCAGATCTTCGACTTCATCAAGCAGTCCTACCTGCTGACGGCGCGCTGGATGCAGAACACGGTGAACGAGGTCGAGGGCCTGGACGAGGCCACCGCCCGCAAGGTGGATTTCTATACCCGGCAATTCACCGACGCCATGGCGCCCAGCAACTTCGTCCTCACCAATCCCGAAGTGCTGCGCGAAACCATGGATACCAAGGGCCAGAACCTGGTGCGCGGCCTGCAGAACATGCTGGACGACCTGGACCGCGGCAAGGGCCGGCTGGCCATCAAGATGACCGACCTGGAGGCCTTCCAGGTCGGCGAGAACGTCGCCGTCAGCCCCGGCAAGGTGATCTGGCAGACCGAGCTGATGCAGTTGATCCAGTACAGCCCGTCGACCGAACAGGTCCATAAGCGGCCGCTGTTGATCGTGCCGCCGTGGATCAACAAGTTCTACATCCTGGACCTGAAACAGCAGAATTCGTTCATCAAATGGGCCGTTGACCAGGGCCTGACGGTGTTCGTGATCTCCTGGGTCAACCCGGACGTCCGGCTGGCCGAAAAGGGCTTCGACGACTACATGCACGAAGGCATTTTCGCCGCCATGGAGGGCGTGAAACAGGCCACCGGCGAGGACGAGGTCAACATCATCGGTTACTGCCTGGGCGGCACCCTGACCGCCGCCACCCTGGCCTACATGGCGGCCAAGGACGACAAACGCATCAAGTCGGCCACCTTCTTCACCGCCCTGGTGGATTTCGAGGAAGCGGGTGAGTTGACCATTTTCATCGATGATGAGCAGATCGCGCTGTTGGAACAGCGGATGGCCGATCAGGGCGGCGTGCTGGACGGCGGGGCGATGTCGACCACCTTCAACATGCTGCGGGCCAACGATTTGATCTGGTCGTTCGTGATCAACAACTATCTGATGGGGAAAGACCCCTTCCCGTTCGATCTATTGTATTGGAATTCGGACTCGACCCGCATGCCGGCCAAGATGCACAGCTTCTATTTGCGGCAGATGTACCAGAAGAACCTGCTGTCCCAACCCGGCGGCATCGAGCTGGACGGCACGCCGATCGACCTGGGCCAGGTGAAGATCCCGGTGCACATCATCTCCACCAAGGAAGACCACATTGCACCCTGGAAGGGGACCTACGTGGCGACCCAGCTTTACGGCGGCAAGACCACCTTCACCCTGGCCGGCTCCGGCCACATCGCCGGCATCGTCAACCCGCCGGCGGCCAACAAGTACGGCTATTGGACCAATCCGGAGAACCCGGCCACGCCCGACGACTGGCTGACGGCGGCCGAACACCACGAGGGCTCCTGGTGGCCCCATTGGGGCAAATGGATCGCCAAGCAGTCCGGCCGCAAGCTCAAGGCCCGCCAGCCCGGCGACGGCGACGCCAAGGTGATCGAGGACGCCCCCGGCAGCTACGTCAAGGTCCGGGCCGACGAATAGGGCGATACAAAGAGCTTGGCTTGTCCCCGTCATCCTTCGAGACGAGCCTGCGGCTCTCCTCAGGATGAGAAAAGCTCTTCATTTCCAACAAGTTACCTTATGCTGAGGAGGGCGCGGAGCGCCCGTCTCGAAGCATGTCCATGGATCAATCTTTCTGCAACTTGGTTTTAATCGGACCGCCGGTACTTGCGGCAAGCCTGGTGGAAGGCGGCGAAGTAGTCGCCGACCTTGCCGGTCACGGTCGATCTGGGTTCGGCGGTGAAGACCTTGCGGTGGGCGATCCACCAGCCTTCGTCCCGGTAGACGAATTCATCCTCGTACCAGCCCTGAAGATTGGGATAGACCGCCTCCTCCCGGGCCATGAACTCGTTCAGTTCGCAGCGGCCCGTGGCATGGTCGCCATCGACGTCGATGACGAAATTGGTCATCACGTGGTGGACGTTGGGCAGGGTGGCCTGCAGGTCGGCGGCGAAGGCGGTCAATTGCTCCCGGCCCCGGACCCAGACCTTGACGGCGGGGATCTCGAACACGCCATCAGCGGTAAACAGCGCCGCGAATGCCTCGGGCCGGCCATGGTCGACCTCCCAGGCGTAACGGGCCAGCAGATCCTGGATCATCACCCGGTCCGCCGCCAGACGTAAATAGTCGTCGCTGCCTCTCATCGTGATCCTCCTGTGCCGTGGGACCGAACCTATAGATCAGCACGACTATTTTGTCGCCGGTATCGCCGATTTCGCGCAGTCCCGGTCAAAACCGTCGGTAGGATTTACACTTTGGAATAATCGTAATTCGTAAGTGCCGCGCAAGCCATTGATTTTCCATAACCCGATGAAGTTGGCACGGTATTTGCATTGCGCTGGTTAGTACCTCCGTTGCGTCGAGTATCCCGTGCCGTCGAAAGAGAGCCCAAAGCAGGCATCACCGGCGGCAGAGCGGCATCTTTGGAGGAAACAGCCATGCAACGAACTCTGCTATTTACGGCAGCAGCCGTCGCCCTTGTTGCGGTGACGACGACGGCCAACGCCCGGCCCGTTACCGTCGAATCGGTTACCAAGTTCTGCGATGGGGGCGGACCGATCGGCGCCTATCACGAACTGGGTCTGCCGATCGGCTTTGTGGATGGACCCGGCAACAGCGGTGTCTTCGCCGCCGACGAAGGCATTGTCTACAGCAACGGCACGACCGGTCACACACCCTGCGCCACGGCGCCGGGCGGTGATGATGGTGGATTGTTGAACACCTTGGTCAGCATCACCAATGTTTCGGGCAAATCCTGGTTCGACCTGTGGTTCGTGTCAGACGATAGTCCGCACCTAACCAACATTGATGCCTACGTCGGCGAACCAGGCGCCCCGAAAGGCGAAGCCTTCCGCATCGACAATATCGGTGCGAACACGCCTTTGACGTCGGAGAGCATGGGGGCGAACCTGATTTTCGAACCCGGCGAAACCTGGATCTTCACCATTCAGGACTGGGCCGGATTCCACGGCGGCATCACCACTTTCGCCTCTCTCGGTATCGGCGGCCTGTCGTTCCCACCCGCCGGCCCGTCGAACGCCAGCATCATCGCCCTGGAATGCACCAATTGCGCGCCGCCGCCGGCCCCGGAACCGGCAACCCTGACCCTGTTCGGCGTTGGGCTGCTAGGCCTCGGCATCGCGCGGCGCCGGTTGTCCCGGGCCGCGGGGGTGCCTGCGTAAAAAACGGAGAGTTCCGGCGTCGTTCCATGAGTGGCGGGACACGATCCCATTTCCCTGCGGAAAATGGGTCATGTCCCTGAACGTCTAGATCAACTCGTCGGTCTTGTCGTCGGTTTCGCCGAAGCGACGCAGGGCCGGGGGTTTGAGGCCGTCGTACAGGCTCTCGATGTGGCTGTCGATACGGCGGTTATGGCGTTCGAACAGGCTGTTGCCGGCCAGGTCGCTTTCCACCAGCAGCGGCCCGAACTCCTTGACCCGCAGCACCCAGATGGCCTGGGCGATGCCCAGTTCGTCCAGCCAATGCACCCCCTCCACCGCCTGGATGCCGCGGCCCAACAGGGCGCCGGTGCCGTAGCCGACGGTGGTCAGGTAGACGGCGCCGGCCGGCACGAAGATCTCGCGATAGTCCCGTTCGCTCATGCCGCCCTTGCCGATGATCACCCGGCAGCCGGTTTGCCGGAACCATTGCGGCAGCCACTTGGCGAAGCGGAAGCTGGCCGTGGCGGTGACGGCGCCGACCCGGAAGGTGCCGTCGTCATCGATCGCCGCCGCCGGCGAACAATGGAAGTTGACGTTGGAGATCCCTGCCAGATCCACCGGCGGTGTCTCGCCCTGGTCCAGCAGCCGGCGGTAGACCCCTTCCCGGCCGGTATAGATCAGGCCGTCGAGATAGACGACGCCGCCGAGCTCCAGCCCGGCCAGGTCGTCGGGTTGAACCGGCGCGGTCAGCCGGTACGTCTTGATGCCGCCGTCGTGCCCGGCCATGTCACCGTGTCCCGTCGCATGTAAGGGGTGAACCACCGCGGATCGTGGCGGTAATCGATCTGTCCGTCGGCCTGGATGCGGGCGGTGGCCCGGCGCGAGGACAGGCAGAAGCAGTGCACCGACATCGGCATGCCGCCGGTGTGGCAATAGCCGACCTCGATCTGGCAATCGACCACCATGGACGAGCCGACGAAGCCCATGGCGCCCATGCCGATCGAATTGCCAAGATCCTTCAATTCCAATTCCAAGGCGGCAATCTCGGGGTCCGGGTTGCGTTCGCCGACCACCCGCAGACAGGCCGCCTGCTTGCCCAGAACCATGCAGGTATCCTTGGAGCCGCCCAGGCCGATGCCGACGATGGCCGGCTGACAGGCCAGGCCGCGCTTGCCGAAGGCGATCAGCACATCGAGGAGGAACCGCTTGATGCCGTCGATGCCGTCGCCCGGAAACAGCATCCGGTAGTCGCTGCCGAACAGGCCGCCCTTGTGCACCGTGGTGATCTCCAGCCAATCGGCATCGGGTTCGAAACTGTAGTCGATCTCCGGCGCGTTGATGCCGACGTTGTCGCCGTTGTCGTGGCGGCTGAGGGGGTGCACCCGGTTGGGCCGCAGCGGGATCTCTTGGGTGGCCCGGGCGGTGGCGGCGCGCAGGCAACGCTCCAGTTCGACGAAACCGCCCTGCAGCCGGGCCTCGTTGCCGGCCTTGACGAAATAGCGCGGCACCCCGGTGTCGGCGCACATGGGCCGGCGGTCCTGCTCGGCGGCCTGGTAGTTCTCCAACATCGCCTCCAGGACGAAGGCCGACAGCCCGGCCTCGTCCTTCGCCGCCTCGGCCTCGGTCATCGCCCGCAGGGCGTCGAGATAGTCCTCGGGGATATCGATCGCCGCCTTGTGCATCAGGGCCAGGGCGGCGTCTTCCATGCGCTGGCTGGTGATCATCGCGCTGCCTTTCCGGGCGGGGCCGCCGCCTCGCCCTCGATCAGCGATTGGCCAGGCGCCACGATGGAAAACTCCACCTCTTTCATGGCCAGATCAAGCCGTTCCTCGCCGTCCAGGCGCAGGGAGGTGAATTGGCTGGCCGTCAAATCGCCTTCGTCGGGGTGGTCCTCGCGGAAATGGGCGCCGCGCGAATTCTCCCGCGCCAGGGCGGCCCGGGTGATGGCCCGCGACAGCAGCAACTGGCTGTCCAGGTTCAGCCAGTCGTGCCAGGCCAGATTGAAGGCCCGGGCCTGGTGGCCCAGGCCGGTCTGCTGCAACTCCGAGGTCATCTGGTCCAGCTCCGCCGCCGCCGCCGTCAGGCCGTGGCGGTCGCGGATGATGCCGACCCGGTCCCACATCAGTTGTTCCAGACGCTCGCGCAGGCCGTGCAGGTCGCCCGGCTTGGCCGATAGGGGATGCTCGGCCGCCGCCACCGCCCGGTCCAGCGCCGCCCGGTCCGGCTCCCGATGCGTCGTTTCACCAGCCACGAATTCAGCCATGGCCTCGCCGGCGAAGCCGCCGAAGACGGTGGAGTTGGCGACGCCGTTGCCGCCCAGGCGGTTGGCGCCATGGACGCCGCCGGCATCCTCGCCGGCGACGAACAGGCCCATGACCTCGGTGCTGGTATCGAGCTCGAACTCGACGCCGCCCATCATGTAGTGGGCCGTCGGCACCACCTCGACCCGGCCGCCGGCCAGGTCGAAGCCGCAATCGGCGCAGCGCTTGACCATGCCCTTGAACTGCCGGGTCACCTGTTCGGGACCCAGATGCGCCATCTCGATATAGGCGCCGCCGTTGGGCGTGGTGCGGCCGGCGCGCATCTCGGCGTAGAGGGCGCGGGAGACCACGTCGCGGGTCGCCCGCTCGCCGTGCTCGTGGTAGTCGAACATGAAGCGCCGGCCGTCGCCGTTGAGGAGATAACCGCCGGCGCCGCGCAGCCCTTCCTCCAGCACCGTACCGGTCATCCGGGTCTCGGGCCCGGCCAGCAGGCCGGTGGGGTGGAACTGCACCATCTCCATGTCCCTGAGCGGCAGGCCCAACCGCAACGCCATGGCCATGCCGTCGCAGGCCTTGTCCCCCGACGGGGTGTGGTAGCGGTACATGGTCGGACCGCCGCCGGCCGCCAACAGCACCGCCTTGGCCCGCAGCAGCAGAAACTCGCCCGTGCGGATATCGACGAACAGGGCGCCGGCGATGGCGGACTCGCCAACCGCCGGGATCAGGGCCAGGGCGCGGTGCTCCTCCAGCCGCTGGATCGGCCGGGCCCAGACCTGCTCGGCCAGGCGGTTGACGATCTCGATGCCGGTCAGGTCGCCCTTGTGCACGGTGCGGTCGAAGCTCTGCCCGGCGAAGGCCTTTTGGTGCAGGCTGCCGTCGGGATTGCGGTCGAAGAAACAGCCCAGCTCGTTCTCCAGTTCGTGGATGCGCTCGATGGCGCCCTCGATCAGCCGCCAGGCCAGGTCCTGGCGCGGCAGCCATTTGCCACCGACGATGGTGTCCATGAAATGCCGCTCGCGGGAATCCTCGGGCGCCAGGGCGACGTTGTAGCCGCCCTGGACCATGCGGGTGCAGCCGCACTTGCCCAACAGGCCCTTGACGGCGACGCTGACCGAAAGCTCGGGGGCCGCGTCGTGGGCGTGCAGGGCGGCGAACAGGCCGGCGCCGCCGGCGCCGATGATCAGGATGTCGGTGTCCCTGGTTTCGATCACGCCATCACACCATCACACCAGGGCGAACAGGAAGCCGGCGCCGAACAGGGCCGCGCCGCCGAACGAGGCCGCCAGCAGGGCCTTCTGACGCTCGGACCAGGGCAGGAACTCCAGGGCCAGCAGGCGCAGGCCGCCGGTCAGGTGCAGGGCCAGGGCCAACAGCAACAGCCATTCCGACAGCTTGACCAGGGGCTGCTCGCTCCAGGCGATGAAGGCGCCGAAGGCGGCCCCCTCGTCCAGGGCCAGACCGAGCACCAGGAAATGCGCCGGCAGGAACAGGGCCAGCAGCAGGCCCGACAGACGATGCAGCAGGAAGGCCCAGTAGGCCGGATGGCCGCGATGGCGCACCAGCGCGGTCATGCGCCGCCGCCCGTCACCGCCAAGACCGCCCTAAGGCCCAGGGCCAGCAGCAGCAGCAGGGCCAGCCAGCCCAACCCGCCGGCCCGGCGGCGATCCAGCCGCAGCCATTCCCGGCCGACGGTGCGCAGGCCGATGGCGCCGTGCAGCGCCGCGCAGCCGACGAAGACGCCATAGAACAAGCCCCAGCCGAGGCTGCCGCGGGTGCGGGCGAGGATTTCGCCACCGCTGAGGCCGTCGCCCATGGCCCAGGCAATCAGCGCCATGTGGATCAACACCAGGGGCGCCAGCAGCAGCGCCGTCAGGCGTTGCAACAGGTAGAGGTGCTGGCTCACAGTCCGTCCCCGCCGCGCAGCCAGGCCGGCAGACCGGCCCGCTTCAGCCCGGCGATCGACCGCGAGGGGTCCAGCTCGTTCGGGCAATGGCGGCTGCAGGATTGCTGGCTGTGGCAGCCATGGCAGCCGGCATCCCCGGCCACCGCCCGCAGCAACTCCTCCGGCGCGCCGTCACGCCGGTCGTTGAAGGCCACCCAGGCCCGGTTCAGGGCGGCCGGGCCCAGATAGTCGCCATTCCAGGCGACAACGTCGCAGGCGGCGTAACAGACCGCGCAATTGATGCATTCCACGGCCAGATCGGCCTGGCGGCGCCGGGGTTCGGACGGCGCGATGGCGGCCGTCGGATCGCCACGGCCGGCGGAGGGGACGAAGCGGCCGCGGGCGCCCTGCCATTTCTCGAAGAACGGCGTCAGATCGGCGACCAGATCGCGGATGATCGGCAGGTTGGCCAACGGTTCGATGTCGAGGCGGCCGCCATTTGCCACGTCGGCGACGTGGCTGCGGCAGGTCCAGCGCGGCCGGCCGTTGACGGTCATGGCGCAGGAGCCGCACATGCCGACCCGGCAGGCGAAGCGATAGGCCAGGCCTGGCGCCAGGTGGCGCTGGATCCAGGTGACCACGTCCAGCACCGTCTGATCCGGCCGATGCGGCACCCGGAAGTCCTGGAAGGCGCCGTCCGTGCCGCCGCGCCAGACCCGGACCCGCAGGTCGTCCCCGTCCCTCGTCATCCGCCAAGCCTACAGGATTGGCCGGTCCATGCCAGGGCGCATGGCAGGGTTGCTCGATAGGCAGACGTTGACTCAGGCGATCCGTGCCAATATGCCGGCCGCGCCGGCGGGGAAACCGGGGAAACATGAATCAGGTCAGCAAGGTCGTCGCCGCCGGCAGCAGCGCCGGCAACGTTCGGGGCATCGCCTGGATGTTCCTGACGGGGATCATTTTCGTCTTCGTCACCGGCATTGTCCGCCATCTCGGCAGCGACATGCACCCGATCCAGGCGGCCTTCATCCGCTACGCCATCGGTCTGGCCTTCCTGGCCCCCCTGGTATGGCGGGAACTCCGGCGGCGGGGTGCGACGCGGCGGCGCTACGATTTGCATGCGATCAGGGGCGTGGTGCATGCCCTGGGCATCATGTTGTGGTTCTATGCCATGGCCCGGATCCCGGTGGCCGAGGTCACGGCGCTCGGCTTCACCGCGCCGATCTTCACCACCATCGGCGCCGCCCTGTTCCTGGGCGAGAAAATGTATGCCCGGCGCATCACCGCGGTGATCGTCGGTTTCCTGGGCACCCTGATCATCCTGCGGCCGGGCCTGCACGTGATCGACCCCGGCGCGATCGCCCAGATCGTGGCGGCCCCGCTGTTCGCCGCCTCGCTGCTGATCACCAAGAAATTGACGGAAAGCGAGA
>JASLMH010000119.1 GCA_030746635.1 Alphaproteobacteria bacterium
GCAGGTCTTCCCCACTCTACACGGCGACAAACCCGCAAAAGATGCCCTTTTCGGTGATTTCGGTCACTCGCATGTCGCCTTGGTCTGGCCATTTGATGGTTAGCGCAACGGAGGGAAGATCATGACCACAAGACAGAAAAGAATCTGGCAGGCGACCTTGAATGTTTGCATTGGTGGCTTCTTCGTCTGGAGTTGTGGCCTCGCCAGCTTGTATGTGATCGGTTAGCCCGATCGGGCCGCCGTACCGGCCGCCAAACCGACAGGCGCGGCGGCTAAGCGTGTGCGGCGTATTTGCCAAGCCACGCGCCCATCGGTCACGAAGCACCGCTTCGACCGCGACTGTACCGATTGATAGCAACCCGAACTTTTTGACGACGAAACCGGATCAGGTCCGGGTCAGCCAGGCTTGCGCCGCGTCCCGATCGCGGAACACTTTGAACTGCTCTTCCAGATCACCGATCATTTGCGCCATCCGGCCGACGCCGTAGGCATAGTCCTGCGGTCCGAAAAAGGCGACCCGCCGGCCGCCGTCGAACGGCCAGATCTCCAGATACGCCCGGATGCCCGCGGCATTGATCCGCATCCTCTCGACGCCCGAGGCATCGATCAATTCGCCGAACGACGGATCGAAATCCGCATCGGCGACCAGGCGGCGATAGATCGTGTTGAGATCGTCGTTGGTTGCCGTGCCCTCGCCCCAGACGAAGACGATATGCAAGTCCTTGTCGATCACGTAGCGAACGGCCAACGGTCCTCTCCGGTTGCGCCGATCTCCCGGCCAAGCAACATAGTCGCCACTGCGCCCGAATTGAAGTTCGGTGTCCCCTGAAGGCAGGGACGTTTTCCGCTACACTGTCCGCTGCGGCAAGGACGGAGGGATCAGGCGATGAAAGCGGCAGTGTTGCAAGCGATCGGCGCGCCCCTGGTGATCGAGGACGTTCCGGATCCGGAACCAGGCCCGACGGAACTGGTCCTGCAGGTCGGCGCCTGCGGCATCTGCGGGACCGATCTGCATATGTCGGAAAACTCCGACCCGAATGTCGGCTGGCGGGTGCTGCCGGCCGGCTGCGTCATGGGCCACGAATTCGCCGGCGAGGTGGTCGAGGTCGGCCGCCAGGCCGGCGATCGTTGGCGAACCGGCGACCGCGTCACCGCCCTGCCCTGGATCGGCTGCGGCCATTGCCCGCTCTGCCGGGCCGGCCGCGGCTTCCGCTGCGCCCAGGCGAAGATGCGCGCCTCGGCCGAACTGCCGGGCGCTTACGCGGAATACACCCGGGTCGGTGCCGGCGAGACCATTCGCCTGCCGGATTCAGTCTCCTTCCGCGAGGGCGCCCTGGTGGAACCGCTGGCGGTCGGCCTGAACGCGGTGCGGCGGGCGCAATTGCAGCCCGGCGATGCGGTGCTGGTGGTCGGCGCCGGGCCGGTCGGCCTGTCGGTGGCGCTTTGGTGCCGCTTCTTCGGCGCCCAGCACATCGTGGTCAGCGATTTGGTGGCGGCACGGGCGGAACGGGCCCTGGCGCTCGGCGCCACGGCCTCGGTGGACGCGAGCCAGGACGACGTGCGCGAACGGGTGGCGGAGGCGATCGGCGGCCGGCCCCGGGTGGTGTTCGATTGCGTCGGCGTGCCCGGCAGCCTGCAACTGGCCATCGACTATGCGCCCCATGATGCCCGCATCGTCGTCGTCGGCCTGTGCATGGCCGGCGATCAGCTGTTTCCGACCAAGGCGCTGGTCAAGGAACTGGAGATCACCTTCGCCTTCATCTATCGCCAGCAGGATTTCGCCACCGTGGTGCACCTCCTCGGCGAGGGCCGCATCGATGCGGCGCCGATGATCTCCGACCGGGTCGACCTGGGCGGCTTCGCAGACGCCTTCGAGGCCCTAAAGCAGCCCAATACACAGATCAAGGTCATGCTGGAGACGGACTGATGGCCATTCGCAAGATCGCCCGCATGGGCAACCCCGTGCTCTACCGCATCGCCGAAGAGATCGCCGATCCCCGCGATCCCGAGGTCGCCCGCCTGGCCGGCGACATGCGTGACACCCTGATCGACATCGGCGGTAGCGGCATCGCCGCACCGCAGGTCTTCGAAAGTGTGCGCCTGGTGGTCTATCGCCTGAGCCCGCGCATCGGCCGCGACGACGGCGCGGAGACCTGGGTGAACATGGTCAACCCGGTGGTCACGCCGCTGGTCGACGACACCGAGGCGGGCTGGGAACGCTGCCTGTCGATCCCGGGCCTGCACGGCAAGGTGCCACGCCACCGGAAGGTCCGGATCAGCTACCAGACCCTGGACGGCGAGGCGGTCGAGCACGAGGCGACCAACGGTCACGCGGTGCTGTTGCAGCACGAATGCGACCACCTCGACGGCGTCCTCTACCCGATGCGCATGAGCGACCACGCGCTGCTGGAATTCGATGCCGAACCGGGTCATTTGGCCCGGGACGTGGCGGCCGGGGCCGAGGTCTGGCCGGTACTGCGGCAACTGGTGGCCGACTGGCCCGGCCGCGAGCAATGGATGAGTTGAGGGGGCCCTCCTTCGCCGCCGGCATCGGGCGGCCGCAACGCCGAACTGGCACGCCGCCGCCGCGGCCTGCTATATCGGGTGGTCCGCCAACGGAACCGCATACCTGGGAATAGCGTCCAATGAGTGCCAGCCGTCTGCTCGTCGCCAATCGCGGCGAAGTCGCCATCCGTATTCTGCGCACGGCCGCCGAAATGGCCCTGCCGACCGTTGCCGTCTACGCCGAGGACGACGCCAATTCGCTGCACCGCCATCGCGCGGACCAAGCGCTGGCGTTGCCCGGTCGGGGTGCGGCCGCCTATCTGGACGGCGCGGCGATCATTGAATTGGCCCGGCAAGCCGGCTGCGATGCCATCCATCCGGGCTATGGCTTCCTCAGCGAGAACGCCGATTTCGCCCGGGCCTGCGCGGCCGCCGGCATCGGCTTCATCGGCCCGGCACCGGAAACCCTGGATCTGTTCGGCGACAAGGCGGCGGCCCGCGCGCTGGCCGAACGGGCCGGCGTGCCGGTGCTGCCGGGCACCGGCGGCCCGACCGACCTGGCCGGCGCCCGGGCCTTCCTGGCCGAGCAGGGCCGGGGCGGGGCGATGATGATCAAGGCCATCGCCGGCGGCGGCGGCCGCGGTATGCGGGCGGTGGCCGAAGCGGCGGCGATCGAGGATGCCTTCGCCCAGTGCCGGGCCGAGGCGGAAGCGGCCTTCGGCAACGGCGATCTTTACATGGAGCGGCTGGTCCGGCCGGCCCGGCATGTCGAGGTGCAGGTGCTTGGCGACGCCGCGGGCCGGGTCGGTCATCTCGGCGAGCGGGAATGCAGCATCCAGCGCCGGCATCAGAAGCTGGTGGAAATCGCCCCGGCCGCCAATCTGGACCCGACGCTGCGCGAGCGGTTGACCCGGGCGGCGGTGACCCTGGCCGAGGCCGCCCAATATCACAACATCGGCACCGTCGAATTCCTGATCGAGGCCGGCACCGGCGGCGACGGGAAATTCTACTTCATCGAAACCAATCCGCGCCTGCAGGTCGAGCATACGGTGACCGAGGAGATCATGGGGGTCGATTTGGTGCGGCTGCAGCTCGAATTGGCGGCCGGCCGTGGCCTGGACGAGCTTGGCCTGACAGGGGCGTCGCGCCCGAGCCCCCGGGGCCGGGCCATGCAGCTGCGCGTCAACATGGAGACGATCGGCGCTGACGGCGGCACCCGGCCATCGGGCGGTACCCTGAGCGCCTTCGAGGCGCCGTCGGGGCCGGGCGTGCGGGTCGACGGTTTCGGCTATGCCGGCTATCGCAGCAGCCCCAGTTACGACTCCTTGTTGGCCAAGCTGATCGTCCATGGCAATGACGAGGCGCTGCCGGCCCTGGCGGACAAGGCCTATCGTGCCCTGTGCGAATTCAGGATCGACGGCATCTCGACCAATCTGTCGTTGTTGCAGAACCTGTTGCGCCATGACGAATTCCGCGCCGGCAATCTGCATACCGGTTTCCTGGACGAGCATCTGGCGGAACTGACCGCCGAGGACGGCCCGGCCCACCCGAGACTGTATGTCGAGCCGGAGGCCGAGAGCCGCCTGGTCGGCGCCAAGGTGGACGCCGCCGATCCCCTGGCGGTGTTGCACCATGGCAAGGCCGCCGTCGACGACGGCCCGGCCGACCCGTCCGAGGATTTCGCCCACCAGGGCCCCGACGGCACCGTGCCGATCCTGGCGCCGATGCAGGGCACCATCGTCAGCCTGGCCCTGGCGGTGGGCGACACGGTGCATCCGGGCGGCCAAGTGCTGATCATGGAAGCCATGAAGATGCAGCACGTGATCGCGGCCGAGACCAGCGGCTATCTGCGTCAGTTCGCCGTGGCCGAGGGCGATACCGTGTTCGAGGGCTATCCCCTGGCCTACGTCGAAGAGGCGGACGTGGAGGCCGATCAGGCCGAGGTCGAGGGGAACATCGATCTGGACGAGATCCGTCCCGATCTGGCCGAGGTGCAACAGCGCCAGGCGGCGACCCTGGATCCGGCCCGGCCGCAGGCGGTGGCCCGGCGGCGCAAGACCCACCAGCGCACGGCCCGGGAAAACGTCGACGACCTGTGTGATCCCGGCTCGTTCGTGGAATACGGCTCGCTGGTGCTGGCGGCCCGGCGGGCCAAGCATTCCGTCGAGGAGCTGGTGGCGCGGACCCCGACCGATGGCCTGATCGGCGGCATGGGCCGGGTCAATGGCGAAATGTTCCCGGACGAGGCGGCCCGCTGCATGATCATGTCCTACGACTACACGGTGCTGGCCGGCACCCAGGGTAAGATGAACCACAAGAAAAAGGACCGGATGTTCGAACTGGCGGCGAAATGGCGCCTGCCCATGGTGTTCTTTGCCGAGGGCGGCGGCGGCCGGCCCGGCGACACCGACATGATCTTCGCCGCCAACCTGCACGTCCACGCCTTCCACCTGATGGGCCGGCTCAGCGGCCTGGTGCCGCTGGTCGGCGTCACCTCCGGCCGCTGCTTCGCCGGCAACGCGGTGATCCTGGGCTGTTGCGACGTGGTCATCGCCACCGCCAACTCCAATATCGGCATGGGCGGCCCGGCGATGATCGAAGGCGGCGGCCTGGGCGTGTTCCGGCCCGAGGAGGTCGGGCCGATGTCGGTGCAGGTGCCGAACGGCGTGGTCGACATCGCCGTCAAGGACGAGGCCGAGGCGGTGGCCGTGACCAAGCAGTATCTCAGCTACTTCCAGGGCCCGATCGAGGACTGGGACTGCGCCGACCAGCGCCTGCTGCGCCGGGTGATCCCCGAGGATCGGCTGCGGATCTACGACGTCCACCGGGTGGTCGAACTGCTGGCGGACACCGGCTCGGTGCTGGAGCTGCGGCCGAAATTCGGCCTGGGTACCGTCACAGCCCTGGCCCGCATCGAGGGCCGGCCGGTCGGCATCGTCGCCAACAACCCGATCCATCTGGCCGGCGCCATCGACAGCGACGCCGCCGACAAGGCGGCCCGTTTCATGCAGCTTTGCGATGCCTTCGACATCCCGCTGGTGTTCCTGTGCGATACGCCCGGCAACATGGTCGGGCCGGAGGCTGAGCAGGCCGCCCTGGTGCGCCATTGCTGCCGGATGTACGTGATCGGCGCCAACGTCACCGTGCCCACCTTCACCATCGTGCTGCGCAAGGCCTATGGCCTGGGCGCCCAGGCGATGGCCGGCGGCGGCTTCCACGCGCCCTTGATGGCGATCTCCTGGCCGACCGGCGAATTCGGCGGCATGGGCCTGGAGGGTGCCATCAAGCTGGGCTTCCGCGACGAGTTGGCGGCGATCGAGGACCCCGACGCCCGCATGGCCCGTTACGAGGAACTGGTCGCCGGCATGTACCGCCAGGGCAAGGCGATCAACGCCGCCTCGCTGTTCGAGCTGGACAACGTGATCGACCCGGCCGCCACCCGGGATTGGATCATCGGCGGCCTGCGCTCGATGCCGCCGCCCGAACCGCGCAGCGGCAAGAAACACTCGTGGATCGATACCTGGTAGGGCGGATGACAAACCCATCCGGCATCGGCGCGTCCGTTCCGCGCAAGGAAGACCCGGCGTTCCTGACCGGCGCCGGCTGCTTCACCGACGACATCCGGCGCGACGGCGTCGCCCACGGCCTGGTGGTGCGCTCGCCCTATCCGCATGCCCGCATCGCCCGCATCGACGTGGCGGCGGCCCGGGCCGCCCCTGGCGTGCTGGCGGTGCTGACCGCCGCCGATATCGCCGAGGACGTGCCCAACCCGATCCCTTCGTTCGCCAACACGCCGCCATTCAATATCGCCACCCGCGACGGCGCCGCCCTGCCCGACGCGGAACAGTATCCCCTGGCACGGGAGAGGGTCCGTTATGTCGGCGAACCGGTGGTCTTCGTGGTGGCGGAAACCCTGGCCCAGGCCCGCGACGCGGCCGAGCTGGTGACGGTCGACTATGACGAACTGCCGGCGGTGGTGGACTACGACCAAGCCCTGGCCGCTGACGCGACGCCCATCTGGCCCGAGCATGGCGGTAACCTGTCCTTCGATTGGGAGGGCGGCGACGGCCCGGCAACGGATGCAGCCTTCGCCGCGGCGGCGCATGTCGCCAAGGTGGAGTTGGATAATAACCGGGTCGCCATCACTTTCATGGAGCCCCGCGCCGCCCTGGCCGAGATCGACCCGGACAACGGCCGCCTGACCCTGCATGTCGGCTGCCAGGGCGCCCATGGCATCCAGGCCATTCTGGCCCAGATGTTGGAAATCGACGCCAAGGAACTACGGGTGGTGGCGCCGGACACCGGCGGCGGCTTCGGCGCCCGCGGCGGCGTCTACGCGGAATTCCCCCTGACCCTGGTGGCCGCCCGGCGCCTGGGCCGGGCGGTGAAATGGACCGCCGAGCGGGGCGAGGGCTTCCTGGCCGATTGCCAGGCGCGGGATCACATTCTGCGCGGCGAACTGGCGCTCGATGCCGATGGCCGCTTCACCGCCCTGCGGGTGGCAGTGGACTGGCGCCACGGCGCCTACCTGACCAGCCGCATCGCCTGGGTCATCGTGGCCTATCTGCCGCCGACCCTGGGCGGCGTCTATGGCGTCCCTCTCGGCCATTTCCGGATCCGCGGGCTGTTCGCCAACGCCACGCCGCAGTCGGCCTATCGCGGCGTCGGCCGGCTGGAGTCCAACTATCTGATGGAAAGCCTGGTCGACGCGGCGGCCCGGCAGACCGGCATCGACCGAGTCGAACTGCGCCGGCGCAACCTGGTGGCGCCGGAGGGGATGCCCTGGACCGCGCCGGGCGGTGCCGTCTACACCTCCGGCCAATTCGCCGATAACCTGGACCGGGCCTTGGAACTGGCCGACTGGGCCGGCTTCCCGGCCCGCCGCCAGGCGGCCGAGGCCAGGGGCCTGCTGGCCGGCATCGGCCTCGGCATGTTCGCCGAGAACGACGGCAGCACGCCGACCGAGTATGCCGAGGTCGAGGCCGCCGCCGACGGCCGCATCCTGGCCTTCGTCGGTACCCAGGATTTCGGCATGGGCCACGCCACGGTGATCTCGCAGATCCTCAGCGACGAATTGGGCGTGGACTTCGACGACATCGGGGTCGTCTACGGCGATACCGACCGGGTCACCCGGGGCGCCGGCAGCCATGGCTCCCGCTCGGTGCGCATGGCCGGCTCAGCCGCCGTGTTCGGTGCCCGCGAGATGGTCGAGCGGGGCCGCGAGCTGGCCGCCGAACTGCTCGAGGCCTCGGCCGCCGACATCGACTATGCCGCCGGCCGCTTCACCATCGCCGGCACTGATCGGGCGGTGAGTCTGGCCGAGGTTGCCGGCTTCGCCCGGGATCGCGGCGAACGCCTGGCCGCCGACGCCGACTTCAACGTCAAGGCGGAGGTGCATTCCAACGGCTGCCATGTCTGTGAGGTGACCGTCGATCCCGACACCGGCCGGGTCAGCCTGGTGCGCTACACCGCCGTCGCCGATGTCGGCCGGGCGGTCAATCCGATGATCGTGCACGGCCAGTTGCACGGCGGCGCCGCCCAGGGCATCGGCCAGGCGCTGCTGGAAAGGGTGGTGCAGGACCCCGCCAGCGGCCAGGTGCTGACCGGCAGCTTCATGGATTACGGCATCCCGCGGGCCGATGACCTGGTCACCCCGGCCATCGCGCTGAACGAGGTGGTCGAGGCCGACAACCCGATCGGCGCCAAGGGTGCCGGCGAAAGCGCCACCACCGGGGCGCCGGCGGCGGTGATGAACGCCATCCGCGATGCCCTGGTGGGCGCCGGGGCCGAGGCGCCGCAGATGCCGGCGACGCCGGAGCGGGTCTGGCGCTGCCTGCGCCGCGCCGGCCGCTAGACGGACCCGTTATTCTGCTATAAGGCGAAGTTGCAAAGAGCATGACTTGTCCCATTGATCCTTCGAGACGAGCCTGCGGCTCTCCTCAGGATGAGGAAAATCGTATATTTTCAATTAGTTAACCTTATGCTGAGGAGGGCGCGGAGCGCCCGTCTCGAAGCATGTCTATAGGTCAATCTTTCTGGAACTTGCTATAAGGCCGGCAGCAAAGGCGTCGACCCGGGTTCCGGGCGCGCCGAAAGCCCATGCCGCAAATCCCATGGAGGAGCGATCTTGCCCCTGTCACCAGCCGCCGAACGCGAACAGATCCACACCCGCACCATCGACATCACCGCCTATCGGCGCAGCGACGGCCTGGTCGATATCGAAGGCCACATCGTCGACGTCAAACCGTTCTCCCATCATCTGCTGGATTCCCACCGGGCCGCCGGCGAACCGGTGCACGACCTTTGGCTGCGCCTGAGTATCAATCAGGAGATGGTGGTGCAGACGGCCGAGGCGAAGCTGGATGTCGGCGCCCACGGCATCTGCCATCTGGTGGCGCCCAATTTCGCCGATCTGGCCGGCGCCCGCATCGGCCGGGGCTGGAACCGGGTGGTGCGTGAACGGGTCGGCCATGGCCGCGGCTGCACCCATCTGGTGGAAATGTTGGCCCAGATGGCGACGGCGGCGATGCAGGCGATGTGGTCGGTGCGCGAACCCGAGGGCGAGACCGAGCGCCGGCCGGAGGACCGTCGGCTGCCGCCGGCGCTGGTGAATTCCTGCTACACCTATGTCAGCGACAGCGAGTTCGTGCGGGAGTATTTCCCCCACGACTACCGGGCGGCGGAGTAGCCCGCCGGATCGACGAGGGGCTGATCAGGTGCGCCATGGCGAAGGATGACGACGATATCTACGCGAGGCTGACGGCCGAGGACCTGGCCGCCCTGCCGACCGTCTATCGCGACGATCTGTTCCGCGATCAGGTGGTGCTGGTCTCGGGCGGCGCCGGCGGCATCGGCCTGGCCGCCAGCGTGCTGTTCGGCCGGCTCGGCGCCACCATCGTCTCCTGTGGCCGCGACGGCGACCGGCTGGCCGCGTTCGAGGCCGGGCTGGGCCGCCTGGGCATTCCCTGTTTCACCATGGCCATGACGATCCGCGACCCCGAACAGGTCGAGGAACTGATGGCCGAGACCTGGCGCCGCCACGGCCGCCTGGACGTCCTTGTCAACAACGCCGGCGGCCAGTTCGCCGCCCCGGCCATGGAGATCAGCCCCAAGGGCTGGAACGCGGTGATCGACACCAACCTGAACGGTTCCTGGTACATGATGCAGGCGGCGGCCCGGCGCTGGCGCCAGCATGGCCAGCCCGGCTGCATCATCAACATGGTTACCGTCCTGGGCCAGTGCAGCACCGGCATTCCCCACACCGTGGCCTCGCGGGCGGCGGAAATCCACCTCAGCCGCGCCCTCAGCGTGGAATGGGCCCCCGACAACATCCGCCTGAACTGCGTCGCCATCGGCGTCGTCGCCAGCCCCGGCCTGGTCAACTATCCGGAATCGGCCAAGCCGAGCTTCGATCACAACCCCATGCGCCGGGTCGGCAGCGCCCAGGACATCGCCGAGGCCTGCGTCTATTTGGCGGCACCCTCGGGCCAGTTCGTCAACGGCACCGTGCTGACCGTCGATGGCGGCGCCGACGTCTGGGGCGAATACTGGCCCTTGGGCCGGCCGGACTATTTCCAGGTGGACTACTGATGGGCGCCGAAAAACGCTAGGCTGCCGAAACGATAATCACCATCTATCGCCCCGGGGAGGCAGAGAACATGAGCGGAAACGGCAAGACGGCCATCGTCACCGGCGCCGGCTCTGGCATTGGCCGGGGTGCCGCCCTGGCCCTGCTGGCGGAAGGCTATGGCGTGGCCCTGGCCGGGCGCCGGGCCGAGGCGTTGGAAGAGACCGTGACGCTGGCCGGCGCGGCCGGCGAACGGGCCCTGGCGGTGCCGACCGACGTTGGCGAGCCGGCCTCGGTGCGGGCCCTGTTCGACCGGACGGTCGAGCGCTTCGGCCGGTTGGACCTGCTGTTCAACAACGCCGGGACCAACGCGCCGGGGGTGCCGCTGGAGGAGTTGACGCCGGAGCAATGGCAAACCGTGGTCGACGTCAACCTGACCGGCGTGTTCCTGTGCACCCGGGAGGCCTTCCGGGTGATGAAGGCGCAGGACCCCATGGGCGGCCGGATCATCAACAACGGCTCGGTCTCGGCCCATGCGCCGCGGCCCAACACGGCGCCCTATACCGCCACCAAGCACGCGGTCACCGGCCTGACCAAGTCCACCTCCCTCGATGGCCGCAAATACGACATCGCCTGCGGCCAGATCGACATCGGCAACGCCCTGACGGAAATGGCGGCGCGAATGGCGGACGGCGTGCCCCAGGCCGACGGCAGCATCAAGGCGGAACCACTGATGGATCTGGACGTGGTCTCCCAGGCCGTCGTCCACATGGCCGGCCTGCCCGCCGACGCCAACGTTCAGTTCATGACCGTGATGGCCACCAAGATGCCCTATCTCGGCCGCGGTTGAGGCGACGTCGAGGGTGACCGCGCTCTAAGGGGTGATGTTCTTCCAGTAGGTGTCCTTGGACGCCAGTTTGTCGTCGCGGAACGTATAGATGTCCACCGCCCGGACGTCGAAGGGGCCGCGGTCATGGAAGGCACCGCGGGCCCGATAGGTGACGAAGATCCTGTCGCCGGACTGAAAACGCTCGGCCTCGCTGAAGGCGATTGGCTCGCGCAATTGCTCCGCCCGCTCGACCACGGCCCGGCAGCCGGCCGCCGCGCCGTGCAGGATCCGGCCGTCCGGCGCGTCGGGTCCTTCATAGAAGATCCAGACGAAGTCCTCGGTCACGCAGGCGGCGGTGCCGGCCACGTCGTTGGTATTGAAAGCCTGGCTGAAACGGTCCAGTAGCGTCGCCTTGTTGGCGTCAATGTCCGGCACGACCTCTTTCCTCGCTTATTGCCGCAATGCCTCCAGCCGGGCCACATAGTCGGCCGGCAGGCCGTGTTCCCGGGCCCCTTCGAGCATATGGTCCAGGTAGGTCCGGGATGGCGCGAACGGCCCTTCCGGCTTGGCCACCCGATACAATTCGCCCCGGTGCCAGTCGTCGTCGGCGCCCAGGACAAGATGGCTCTCCCGAAGATAGAGGCCCTTGTCGACGTCTTCCAACAGGTCCAGCGCCTCGATCTCGGCTCGGGCGATACGGTACAGAACGCCGTGCACCATCTCGCCCGGCGCCGGCATGATGGTGCTGATGCCGCCCCCCAGGTCCGTCGAGTAGCGGCGGAATTCGATGCGCACGTTTGGCAACATCGCCGACATCATCGGCCGGGCGCTGGGACAAGTGGTGCGCAGATAGCGGCTGGACATGTTGGAGCCATAGGTGAACGACGGCAGCTCATCGGACTGGTACATCTGCGGGCCTTTGCTTCCCATGGACGCCGTCTGATATTCCACTCCATGGTGGTCGAGGCAAGCAAGCAAATGCTGAAACGCCATTGACCGTGGTCCGCCGGCCGGTTTGCAATGGCGGGTAGTCCGTCGCCCCCTCAATTGCAAGGTAGATCGATGACCCCGTCGACACATGATACCCCACTTCACCTCAGCGGCCCCTTGCGGACGCCCAGGCAGATGCTGGCCAGCCAGGAGTACGACGGCCACGTCTCCATTCATGACGATTCGATGGCCCAGGATCTCGGCTTCAGCGGCGCGCCGATCGAGGGGCCGACCCATTTCAGCCAGTTCGTGCCGCTCTTGCACGGCCTGTGGGGCGAGACCTGGTTCGAGACCGGTTGCCTGAGCGCGCATTTCCGCAACATGGTGGTGGAGGGCGAAGAGGTCCGCGCGTTTGTCGAACTGGCCGAGGAGGGCGCGAGAGAGGCCGTCATCGGCGCCGACAAGGCCGACGGCGCGGAGGTCCTGCGCGGCACCGCCTCGATCGGCCCGGAACATCCCGAATCCGAACTGGAGCGCCGTCTGGCCTCCCTGCGACCGCCGGGGGTGCTGGTGATCCTGGCCGATCTGCGGGTCGGGCAGAAAGGCGCCGAGCCGGAACTGGTGCGGATGGATTTCGACCAACCCCTGGGCGAGATGTACCCGTTTTCCCTGACCGACAAGCTGCGCGTGATCACCGAATTGTCGCCCTGGTACACGGCCGCGGGCGGGCTCGGCTCGCCGTGGGGCCGTCCCGTGATTCCGCTGGAGATGGTCAGCGTCTTGGCGCAGTACACCTCCCCCCGGGCGGCGATCGCCGCCAAAGGCCCCAGCATCGGCCTGTTCGCCGATCTGGAAATCCGCATGGTCAAGGGGCCGCTGTTCGTCGGCCAGGACTACCGGCTGGAACGGCAGATCGTCGCCTTGAGCGAAAGCCGGCGGACCGAATCCTATTGGGTGCGCACCAGCATCCTGGATCCAAAGCGGGACGAATTGCTGGCCAGCCTGCTGCTAAACCATGCCGTCCTCAAGGACTCCTATGCGCCGTACGCGGCCGAGCACGCCCGGTTGTCGGGAACGGCGGGCTCCTAGGGCAGTTGAAATTCCTTCGGTATCTCTAGGAGATTTGGCAAATCGGCTCTCTCGGAGCATCGTAGACGGCGCCACCAATGGATGCCCGGGTCGAGCCCGGGCATGACATAACTTATTGAAAATAATAATAAATTCGTCATTGCCGGGCTAGACCCGGCAATCTCATCGTGGCCCCGACGCTTTGCTCGCGACGACAACGGCTCGAAATGGGCCGACCGAGTGTCCATGACAATAATATCGGTCCTAGACGCGACCGCGGATCTCCCGTTCCAGGGAATAGAGGTCCGGTTCACCGAAGCCCTTGATCTCGATCGGGTCGAGCTTGTCGATCTCGAATTCCTCGTTCAGGTCGGCGGCAGTGTCGCTGCACAGCACGATCTGCATCGGCTCCGCCACCGCTTCCAGGCGCGCCGCCAGGTTCACCGCCGGGCCGAAGATGTCGTAGACGTACTTCTGAATGCCGACCAGCGAGCCGATCAGCGGGCCGGTGGCGACGCCGATCCGGCAGGTCCAGTGGGTCGGGTGGGCGGCGTTGCGCTTTTCCAGGTAGCGGCGCATGCGCAGCGCCACCTTGGCGATGTTGGCGGCATGATCGGGCGTGCTTTCCGGCAGGCCCGAGACGGCGACGTAGGCATCGCCGATGGTCTTGATGCGCTCGCAGCCGAACAGTTCGGCGATCCGGTCGAAGGCCGAGAAGATGTCATTCAGTTCGGCGATCAGGGCGGAGGGATCGCGCGATACCGCCATGCTGGTGAAACCGACGAAATCCAGCATCAGCACCGAGGCTTGGTCGAAGCGCTGCGGCGTCGAAGTACCGAAATCACGCATCTCCTCATAGACCGAGCGCGGCATGATGTTCAACAGCAGCTTCTCGACCCGATCCTTTTCCTTCTGCAGCTCGCGAGTGTGCTTCTCGGACATCCGCGAATAGGAATCGAGCATGTACTCGGCTTCCATCTGCTTGCTGATGTCGCGGCATTCGACGACCACGAAGTCACCGCCATTGGCGGCCTCCCGGCGCAATTCCAATTGCAGGCTGCGCTTGCGGGCGCCCTGCTGGACGTCCAGTTCGATCAGTTGACTGCGCCCCTTGGCGAAACGAGCCTCCGCGCGCTCGGTGTTCAGGTCCGGGATCCGCGTCGTCAGCGAGTCCGGGTCCGCCGCTTCCGGCGGGAACCACTGAAAGAACAGGGCGTTCTCGAACAGGATGTGCCAATTGGCCGGGTCGACGATGGCACAGCCCACGCCCAGGGTTTTCAGGCAATGCTCGAAGGTGTCCGGCGCCACCATGGCTGGCGTTCTCCCCGTGCGGCGTCGGCTATTCGCTGGCCGAGACGATCAAGGGCTCGCGCTTCACCACCTCGCCGCAGACATAATCGATATCCGCCTCGTCGAGGTCGAAATCCTCCAGGGTTTCGCGCAGGATCGCCGCGACCTCGTTGAATTCGCTGCGGGAGATGTTGAGCGAGCGGTGGGATCGGTACAACGCGTCGTCGCTGAACGAAGCCGGCCCGCCCATCACGCTGGCGATGAACTTGGTCTGATGATCGATCAGGCGGCGCATGTCGATGTCGACGAAATGCTTCTGCAAATCCTCCGAATCCAACACCCTGTCATAGAACGCTGAAATGATCCGCCGCACCTTGGCGAACCCGCCGGCGCGTTCGAACGCACTGGAAGCCATTGGCAATCCCCCATTTCCGAACCCACACGACAGAGCTTTCGGTGTCGTACAGGCTCGATTGGGCAGTCCGCCAACATCGTCCGAGTTGGTCGAACCGCCGTTCCCTGGGACCAATATACGCGTCTCGGTCGCTTAGGACCAGATGGCTTCGCCCCGGACATCGCGGCGGGGGCGTTTCACGGCCGGGTTTCGCTGCGTACCAGATACAGGCCGGCGGCGATGATCACCCCGGCCCCCAGCCAGGTCCAGCCGTCGGGCAGGGTCGTGAAGACCACCCAGCCGACCAGGCTGGCGCCAATCAGTTCGGTATAGTTGAACGGCGCCACCACCGAGGCCGGCGCCATGGCATAGGCCTTGATCATGTAGTAATGGCGGAAGCCGCCAAACGGGCCGAGGCGGTGGCGAAGGGCACGAACACCATCGCCGACAGCACCATGTAGACGATGCCGCGCCGGGGCGAGGGCCGCTCGGCCGATGAGATGCTCACGACAGCAGGGTGACGCTCAGGCCGTACCCCGATCCGCCGTCGCCAGGATCCGGTTCATGGTGCGCAGCACCGGCTTCTCGATCAGCTTGCCGTCGACCACCACCAGGCCGGTATCGGCGGCGGCGAAGGCGTCGACGATCTTGCGGGCGTAGGCCACCGTCGCCTCGTCGGGGGTGAAGACCTGGTTCAGCGTCGGGATCTGTTTCGGATGGATGGCGCCCTTGCCGGAAAAACCCATCTCGGCGCATTGCTCGGCCTCCCGGCGCATGCCGTCCAGGTCGTCGAGGTCCAGATAGGGCACGTCGATCACGTCCACGTTGGCGCCGGCGGCGGCATGCACGATGCGGGCGCGGGCGAACAGCAGCGCCTGCCAGGAATTCTGGCAGCGCAGATCGGCCGCCATGTCGACGCCGCCGAAGAACAGCGCCTGGATGCGGTCGCTGGCCCGGGCGATCTCGTAGGCCGCCTGCAGGCCGTCGTTGGTTTCGATGATCACGTGCAGACGGCAATCCTGGTCGTGTTCGCCCAGCATTTCGTCGATCAGCCGCACTTCGTCCGGCGACTTGATCTTCGGCAGCATCAGTGCCGGCGGCGGCTTGGCGCTTTCCAAAACCGCCCGCAGGTCCGTCATGCCGTCGGGCGTGCGCAGGCAGTTCAGGCGCACGATCGCCTCCACCGCGCCGTCGCCGTCATACTCGGCGAACATCGCCAAGGTCTTCTGCCGCGCCTCGTCCTTGTGCTGCGGCGCGATGGCGTCCTCCAGATCGACGCAGACCATGTCGGCGCCCGATTTCAGGGCCTTCGGGAACATGTCCGGGCGGATGCCGGGGGCGAAGATGAAGCTGCGCCGGGGGCGGATGGCGGCGGCGGTGGCTTTGCTCATGGCTGGCTACTCGGCAAGGAAATGTCGGTTGCTCGGTGTCGGCCCTTAAAAGAGCATTTGCACCGGCCTCGGCACAAGTTCCTTGAGGTCACCGCCAATCAGACATGACTGTCGGTTTTCCTTACACATTCTGGCCCTGCCGATGCTTGTGGTCCAATAAGTTATTGATTTCGTTTGATTTGCAAAATTGG
>JASLMH010000011.1 GCA_030746635.1 Alphaproteobacteria bacterium
GAGTTTCGACGGCTGCGCCAACCTGAAGGCCTACTTCGACCGGGTCGCCGAGCGGCCGAGTTTCGTCGAAACCGGGGCATGAAGATCGACACCGGCACCGAGCAACTGCTCTGTTCGGTGCAGGACGGCGTCGCCGTCATCACCCTGAACCGGCCGGAGGCGCGCAACGCCCTGTCCGACGAATTGACGCCGGCCCTGCGCCGGATGATCAAGGAACAGGGCGCCGACCCGGCCATCGGGGCGCTGCTGATCACCGGCGCCGGCACCGCCTTCTGCGCCGGCGGCGATGTCAAGGGCATGGGCGGCAACAGTCCCAAGGCGGCGATGTCAGATGAAGAAAGGGTGCGCGATCTGCAGCAGCGCCAGCGCACCCTGACCGGCGCCCTGGTCGGCGTCCGCCAACCCACCATCGCCGCCCTGCCGGGTCCGGCGGCCGGGGCCGGACTGGCCATCGCGCTCGCCTGCGATATGCGCATCGCCGCCGAATCCGCCTTCGTCAGTACCGGCTACGCCCGGGTTGGGCTCAGCGGCGATTATGGCATCGCCTGGCTGCTGACCCGGCTGGTCGGAACGGCCCGGGCGCGGGAGTTGATGTACACGGCCGAGCGGGTCGATGCCGCCCGCTGCGAGCGCATCGGCCTGGTCAACCGGGTGGTGCCGGACGGCGAATTGCACCAACAAGCGTTCGATCTGGCGGCATCGCTGGCGGCCGGGCCGCGGGTCGCCCTGGGTCAAATGAAGGACAATCTGGACGATGCCCTAGCGGTCGATTTCCTCGCTGCCCTGGACGGCGAGGCGGAACGTCTGGTGGCCACCGCCCGCACCGACGACCACCGCGAGGCCGTGCGCGCCTTCATCGAGAAGCGGCCGCCCAGGTTCACCGGCAACTAACGATGCAGGGGATCGAGTTCGGCGTTTTCGATCACCTGGATTATGGCGGTGGCGATCTGGGCGAGCTCTACCGGACGCGTCTGGCGCTGATCGAGGTCTACGACGCGGCCGGCTTCCGCGCCTACCACCAGGCCGAACACCACGGCACCGATCTGGGCGCCGCTCCCTCGCCGGCATTGTTCCTGGCCGCCGCCGCCCAGCGCTCGCGGCGGCTGCGCCTGGGCGCCATGGTGTTCTGCCTGCCGCTGTATCATCCGGTGCGCCTGCTGGAAGAGGTCTGCATGTTGGACCAGATCAGCGATGGCCGCCTGGAACTGGGCGTCGGCCGGGGCATTTCGCCGATCGAGGGTGACTTCTTCGATGTCGATGCAAGCGAGGCGCCGGCCATGTATCGGGAGGCGCTGGAGCTGATCCTCGCCGGCCTGACGGCCGACGAGCTGGATTTCAAGGGCGACTACTACCGGGTCGAAGGCATGCCCATGGTGCTGACGCCGCGACAGCGGCCGCACCCGCCGCTGTGGCTTGGCATCGGCCTGCCGGACAGCGCCGTCTGGCCGGCCGAGAACGCCATCAACGTGATCTCCAACCAGACGGTGGATCGGGTCCGTGCCATCGCCGACCGCTATCGCCAGGTCTGGGCCGAGCGGGGCGGCGATGCGGCGGCGCTGCCATTGATCGGCATGACCCGGCATCTGGTGATCGCCGAGGATCGGGACGAAGCCCTGGCGCTGGCCCGCCGCGCCTACCTGCCCTGGCGCGCCGCCTTCTATCGGCTGTGGGACCGGCACGGCATGTCGCCGGTGGGTATCTCGTTCCCCGAGAGCATCGATGAGTTGTTCGAGACCGGCCAGGCCATCGCCGGCACGCCTGGCGAGGTGGCCGACGAGATCGCCGGCCAGATCGCCGACAGCGGCATCAACTATTTCCTCTGCCGCTTCGCCTTCGGCGATATGAGCCTGGCCGAGGCGCGGCGCTCGGTCGATCTGTTCGCATCGATCATGCCGGCGCTGAAGGCGGGTGAGGGGACATGACACAGGATGACAACAACGACGACGGCGAGATCTATCTCGACGCCATCACCGGCCTGCTGCAGCCGCTGTTGACGGCCCTGGAGGCGCTGACCTTCGCCGGCCGGCACCTGCATCCGCCGCAACTGCCGCAACTGGTGGAGCAGGTGGCGGAATGGGAAGCGCCGGTGCGCGAGGGCCTGGAAGCCTTCCAGGCGGTCGACTGGCCGGACCGGGTGGCCGGCTTCGCCGAGCAGATGGAGACGGCGGCCATCGCCGTCTGCCGTGCCTTCGAGGGGCTGCGGGCGGCGGTGGAACAGCCCGATGGCATCCGGCTGGCCTACCGGGCGACCCGCCAGACCGGCCGCGCCGTGGCGGCGCTCTATCCCCTCGCCGCCAACCTGCCCCCGATCAGCCGTTTCTTCCTTGAGGAAAGTGCCCGCGACGACGAGGCGCTGTTGCAACGGCTGGAAGCGGCCGAGCGGGGCCGGGAAGGCGTCGGCGTGATCCATGCCGGCAACGACAAAGGCAGCCGCGGCGGCTTCTCCATGTACGTTCCGGAATACTACGACGCCGAGCAGGCCCATCCCCTGATCATGGCCCTGCACGGCGGCACCGGACATGGCCGGGATTTCCTCTGGGCTTGGCTGGCGGAGGCGCGCACCCGGGGCGCCATCCTGGTCAGCCCGACGTCGCGGGGCGATACCTGGTCGCTGATGGGGCCGGACGTGGACAGCGAACATATCGAAGGCATCCTGGCCTTCGTCGGCGAACGCTGGAATATCGACCCCGAGCGTCTGTTGCTGACCGGCATGAGCGATGGCGGCACCTTCGCCTATGTCAGCGGCCTGCGGGCGGAATCACCCTTCACCCACCTGGCGCCGATCTCCGCCTCGTTCCACCCCCTGCTGCTGGAGATGGTCGACCGCGAACGCATCCGGGGCCTGCCGATCTACCTCACCCACGGCGCCCTGGACTGGATGTTCGCCATCGATATCGCCCGCACCGCCAAGCAGGCGTTGCAGGCGGCCGGCGCCGACCTGCACTACCGCGAGATCGCCGATCTCTCCCACACCTACCCGCGCGACGAAAACCCCCGGATCATGGATTGGTTTCTTTCGGCCGCCACGCCATGATCGCCTGACAGGGGTGCCAGGGGAGGGGAACATGCCCGAACGCAGACTGCCGGCCGGCGGCGCCAACGTCTTCCAACGGATCCGCCAGCGGCGCGCCGAGGCCGAGGCCCGGGGCGGCAAACTGCTCGATCTGTCGATCGGCGAGCCCCGGGGCGCGGCCCTGTTGAGCGCCCGCCAGGCCGCCGCCGCGGCGGTGCTGAGCGACGACGAGGCGATGCATACCTATCAATACAACGCTTCCGCCGCGGTGCCGGATTTCTCGGCCCGTTTCGTCGCCGCCCATCTGAAATGCGATCTGGACGGCTTGGCGGTCGACTACCTGCCGATCCCCGGCATCAAGCCGATGCTGGGGCTGCTGCCGCTGGCCTGCGGCTGCGCCGAGGGTGAGATCACCGTTGCCACCATGAGCCGGCCGGGATTCCCGATCCCGGCGAACTGGTGCCAGTACCACCCGAAGGTGACCCACCAGGCCTTGCCGCTGCACACCGCCAACCGCTTCCGGTTCGCCATCGGCGAAATCGTGCCGACGGCGGACCTGGTGATGATGAACTACCCGCATAATCCCTCCGGCCAGGTGGCGAGCCGCGCCTGGCTGGCCGAGGTCTGCCGACATTGCAGCCAGCACGACATCCGGCTGTTCAACGATGCCGCCTATCTGGCCCTTGGTCATACGGATGAAAGCTCCAGCCTGGCCGAGGCCGCCGTCGACTTCCCCGAATTGTCCTGGGCCGAGGCCTTCACCGCCGCCAAGCTGATCGGCAACGGCACCGACTATCTGCGCTACGCCGTCTGCGCCGATGTCGAGGCCATGGCCGACGACCTGCGCGCCGCCTTCAAGCAGGCCGAGGTGAGTTACGACTGAGCCCGCTATCTCTGGATTGCCGGGTCAAGCCCGGCAATGACAAATCATGTATTTAAAACAATACCTTATGTCATGCCCGGGCTTGACCCGGGTATCCACCGGCGACGCCATCTACGACAAGCGCGGTGACGCTAGATACTGAACCCGCCGACCTTGGTTTCCAGGTACTCGTGGATGCCCTCGCGGCTGCCTTCGCGGCCGATGCCGCTGTCCTTCATGCCGCCGAACGGGGCGGCGGCGGAGGCCGGGTTGATGTCGTTGATGCCGACGATGCCGAATTCCAGCCCCTCGAACAGCCGCATCGCCTTCGACAGGTTCTGGCTGTAGATGTAGGCGGCCAGGCCGTAATGGGTGTCGTTGGCCATGGCCAGCACCTCGGCCTCATCTTCGAAGGGTACCACGGCGGCGACGGGGCCGAAGGTTTCCTCCCGGTAGATCAGCATCTCCTGGGAAACCCCGTTCAGCACCGTCGGGGCGTAGAAGAAGCCCTTGTCCAGGTCGCCCTCGGTCAATGGCCCACCGCCGCACAGCACCTCGGCGCCGTGGCCGACGGCGTCGCGGACCTGGTTGTCGACCTTGTCCACGGCCGCCTGGTTGACCAGGGGGCCGATGGTGACGCCGTCCTCGAGGCCGCTGCCGGCCCGCATCCTGGCGACCCGGCCGGTCAGGGTGTCCAGGAAGCCGTCCAGTACGCCGCGATGGACGTAGATGCGGTTGGGACTGATGCAGGCCTGGCCGGTGTTCAGGAACTTGACCAGTTGCAGGCCCTTGGCGGCGTGCTCGGGATCGGCGTCGGCCAGCACGATGAAGGGGGCGTGGCCGCCCAACTCGCAGGACACCCGCTTCATGTTCGCCGCCGCCCGGCCGGCCAGCATCTTGCCGACGGCGGTAGAGCCGGTGAAGGTCAGCTTGCGGACCTTCGGGTTGGTCACGAACTCGTCGCCGATCGGCCGCGGATCGCCGGCGGTGACCAGGTTGACCACGCCGGGCGGCAGGCCCGCGTCCTCGAACAGCTTGAAGGTCTCGATCGCCGTCAAGGGCGTCGCCTCGGCCGGCTTCAGCACCACCGTGCAGCCGGCCGCCAGGGCCGGGCCGAGCTTGCGGGTGATCATCGAGATCGGATAGTTCCACGGAGTGATCGCGGCGACCACGCCGACGGGCTGATGCAGCACGATGAAGCGCTGATCGGCCCGGGCCGAGGGGATCACCTCGCCATAGACCCTTTTCGCCTCCTCGGCGAACCAGGCCAGGAAGTCGGCGGCGTAACGGACCTCGGTCATCGCCGCCCGCAGGGGCTTGCCCTGTTCCTCGGTCAGCACCCGGGCCAGGGCCTCCTGGCGTTCCAGCATCAGGGCATGGGCCCGCATCAGGAACTCGGCCCGCTGATAGGCGGTGGTCTGGCGCCAGGCCGGGAAGGCCTCGGCGGCGGCGTCGATCGCCGCCCGCGCCGCCGCGCCGTCGCCGTCGGGGACCTGCGTGATCACCGATCCGTCGGCCGGGTTGAGCACCTCGAAGCTGGCATTGTCGGCTGCCGCCGCCCAGTTGCCGTTGATGTACATGCGAAAATCCTTCCTTGGCCGCGTCGGGCAATTCCTGGCGGCTTATTACCGCATGTGGCGGCGCAATGGTGCCGGGAATTTCCCCGGCCGGGCAATCCGTCCTTGCCGACGGCGAACGGAATGGGATAATCGCCGCCGGTCCGCTCGGACCCCGCCGATTTCACTGCGAAGATCAATTCAACCGATAATCCGGGCATGGGAGGACGGCAAGATCAACCACGACAAGCTTTGCAGCATGCAGGAGGCGATCGCCGAATTCGTCCATGACGGCGACAGCGTGGTGCTGGGCGCGGCGCTGGAGAACGCCATTCCCTTCGCCGCCACCCACGAACTGATCCGCCAGGAACGGCGGAACCTGAACGTCATCGCGCCGATCTCGGACATCTCCACCGACATGCTGATCGGCGCCGGTTGCGTCGCCGAGGTCACCGGCGCCTGGGTCGGCAACGTCTCCGGCGGCATGGGCCACAACTTCCGCCGGGCGGCCGAAAGCGGCCAGCCCAACCCGATCAGGATCTACGACTATTCCAACTTCTCCATCGGCATGGCGTTCTTCGCCGGCGCCTATGGCCTGCCGTATGTGCCGCTGAAATCGATCCTCGGCTCCGACATCGTGAAATCCAACCCGCGGATGAAGATGGCGGAAAACCCCCTGGCGGACGAGCCGGAGCCGGTGGTCCTGGTGCCGGCCCTGAAACCGGACATCGCCTTCCTGGTGGTGCAGCGGGCCGACCGCAACGGCAACTCGCACATCTGGGGGTCGACCGGGCTGACCCAGGAGGCCTCGATCGCGGCCGAGAAGATCATCGTCCTGGCCGACGAGATCGTCGAGCCGGAGGTCATCGCCTCCGATCCCAGCCGGGTGCTGATCCCGGGCTTCGGGGTCAACGCCGTCTGCCATATCCCGGCCGCCTGCCATCCCGCACCCCTGATCGGCCGCTGGCGGCGCGACAACGTCTTCTTCCACGACTACCACAAGGAAACCCGCGCGCCGGAGGAGTTCGACCGCTGGTGCGACGAGTGGGTGCGCGACCTGCCCGACCACGCGGCCTATCGCGCCAAGCTGGGCGGTCAGTTGGAGGAGCTGCGCATCACCGGCGAGGCGCTTTCGGCGCCGGCCAACTACGCCACGGAGTGATCGAGGGATGCACGACTATTCAACCCAGGAATTGATGATCATCGCCGCGGCGCGGGAGATCAACGACGGCGAGCGTATCTTCGTCGGCATGCGGCTGCCGATCACCGCCTACGGCGTGGCCCGGCTGACCCATGCGCCGAACGCCGTCGGGCTGTTCGAAAGCGGCGTCGCCCGCTATGCCCCGGCGGAGGACATGATCTACACCATGTGCGACGGCCCCAACCAGTTGGGCGCCGCCTGGACCACCGGGCTGATCCAGATCATGGGGCTGTTGAGCGGCGGCCGCATCCATGCCGGCTTCATCGGCGGCGCCGAGATCGACCGCTTCGGCAACATCAACACCTCCTACATCGGCGATATCGCGGCGCCGAAGGTGAAGCTGCCCGGATCGGGCGGCGCCCCGGATATCGCCGCCATGGCCGAACGCCTGATCATCATCATCAACCACCAGAAGCACCGCCTGGTTGAGAAGGTGGACTTCATCACCTCGCCCGGCTTTCTCGACGGCGGCGATGCCCGCGAGCGGGCCGGCCTGTCCGGTGCCGGACCGCAGGTGGTGATCACCGACCGCGCCATTCTGCGGCCCCATGGGCCGGAGAACGAGTTGCATCTGGCGGCGATCCATCCCGATCACACCCTGGAGGAAGTGATCGAGAACACCGGCTGGGACCTGAAATCGATCCCCGAGGTGGCGCAGACCGCGGCGCCCAGCGCCGAGGAATTGGCCGCCCTGCACCAGATCGACAAGGAGGGTTTCTGGCGCAGTTAGCGTGACGCAGTAGGAGCAAAAGTATGGCCGACAAACGCCGCAGTTTTTATGGTTGGGGGTATCAGGAGGACGCCGTCTCGGCCGAGGAGTTGGGCTGGTTCGAGCGGGCCTGGGCGGATCTGTTCGGGGTCGACCAATTCGACCCGGTGCCGATGCCCCGCGAGGGGGAGATCGAGTTGCGGGCGCCCCGGGTGGCCATTCCGAAGTCGCTGGCGGCGTTCTGCAGCGACGATAAATACGACCGCCTGCTGCACAGCTACGGCCACTCGCCGCACGATCTGGCGCGGATGATCCACCGCCGCGACTTCAGCAATCCACCGGACGTCGTGGCCCATGTGCGGGACGAGGCCGACATCCAGGCGGTGCTGGACTGGTGCGGCGCCAACGATCTGGCGGCGGTGCCGTACGGCGGCGGCTCCAGCGTCGTCGGCGGCGTCAACCCGCCGACCGACGAGCGCTATAAGGGCACCGTCACCATCGACCTCGGCCGCCTCAACAAGGTGCTGGAAATCGATGCGGCCTCGCAAGCGGCCCGGGTGCAGACCGGCGTCCTGGGCCCGGACCTGGAAAGCCAGCTTCGGCCCAGCGGCCTGACCATGCGGTTCTTCCTGCAGGCCTGGGAGTTCTCCTCCCTCGGCGGCTGGATCGCCACCCGCGCCGCCGGCCACTTCGCCACCGTCTACACCCAGATCGACGATCACGTGGAGAGCCTGCGGGTGGTGACGCCGTCGGGCCTGATCGCCTCGCGCCGGGTGCCGGCCTCGGGCGCCGGACCCAACCCGGACCGGCTGTTCCTGGGCTCGGAAGGGGCCTTGGGCATCATCACCGAGGCCTGGGTGCGGCTGCACCGCCGGCCGACCATCCGGCTGGCGACCACGGTGCGCTTCACCGACTACGAACAGGCATGCGATGCGGTGCGGGCGATCACCCAATCGGGCCTGTATCCGGCCAACGCCCGGCTGATCGAGCGCGACGAGGCGGCCTTTACCGAGGCCGGCGACGGCAGCGCCGATGTCCTGGTGCTGACCTTCGAAAGTGCCGATCACCCGCTGGAGCCATGGATGGACCGGGCCCTGGAGATCTGCGGCGATCATGGCGGGGCCTGGGACACGGAGGCGCTCGGGCAGGCGGATTCCCAGCGCAGCGGCGCCGCCGGTAACTGGCGCAACAAGTTCCTGCGCGGGCCCTACCTGCGCGAACACGCCATCGCCCGCGGCGTCATGCGCGACACCGTGGAAAGCTGCATCACCTGGGACCGATATTTGGACTTCCAGGACCAGGTGAAGCGCCGCACCCTGGCGGCGATCCGCGAGGTGACCGGCCGGGAGGGCACCTGCACGGTGCGCTTCACCCACCTATATCCGGACGGGCCGGCGCCCTATTTCACCTGGCACGCCCTGGGCGACAAGGAACGGCTGGTGGAACAGTTCTGGGCCATCAAGGCGGCCGCCAGCCAGGCGATGATCGACGCCGGCGGCACCATCACCCACCACCACGCCCTGGGCCGCGATCACCGGGAATGGTATGACCAGGAACGCCCCGAACTGTTCGCCGAAGGCATCAAGGCGATCAAAGGGCGCCTCGATCCCCAGGCCGTGCTCAACCCCGGCATCCTGGTCGATCCGTAGGCGGCCGGTCAGCCGATCAGCAGCGCCGGCAGCCAGAGCGTCAGGCCGGGCACCACCACCAACGCCGCCAGCAACAGCACCAGGGCGGCGATGAACGGCAGCAGTTCGCGGACCTCGCTGTACACGTCGGCCTCCGCCTGGGCGGCGGTAAGGTAGATCAGGAAGCCCACCGGCGGCGTGATCAGGCCCAGCAGGGTGGCCAGCACGGCGACCACGCCGAACTGGGTCAGGTCGAGGCCGACGGCGTTGGCCGTCGGGATCATCAGCGGCACCAGCACCACTAGGATGGTGACCGGCTCCAGCACCGTGCCGGCGATCAGCAGCGCCGCCGCGAACAACGCCAGCACCAGCATCGGATCGCCCGATAGGTCGCCGATCCAGCCGGCCAAGACCCGCGCCAGACCCATATTGCCGACGATCCAGATGTACAGGCCGGCGACCGAGATGATCGCCAGTACCTTGGCCGCGTCGATGCCGGCCTTGCCGAAGGCCCGCCACAGCCCGGGCAGATCGAGCTGGCGGTAGACGAAGACGCTGACCGCGATGGCGTAGATGCAGGCGACGGCGCCGATTTCGGTCACCGAGGCGACGCCGCCGATCAGGCCGACCACCACCAGCACCGGCATCAGCAGGGCCAGCAACGAGGCTCGCAGGGCCGCCCAAAGTTCGCCCTGACCGGCCCAGGCGCCGGCCGGATAGTTGCGCCGGCGGCTGATCACATACGAGGCGACGAGCAGGAACAAGCCCATCAGCAGGCCGGGAATGATGCCGCCCAGGAACAGCTTGCCGACCGAGGTCAGGGCGAACAGGCCGAACACCACCAGCGGGATGGAGGGCGGAATGATCGGCCCGATGGTCGCCGAGGCGGCGGTGACGGCGGCGGCGTAGGCGGCCGGGTAGCCTTCGCGCTTCATCGCCGGGATCATTACCGAGCCGATCGCCGCGGCGTCGGCGGCGGCCGAGCCCGAGACACCGGCGAACACCATGCTGGCCAGGATGTTGACGTGGCTGAGGCCGCCCTTGATATGGCCGATACAGGCTCGGGCCAGGCGCAGCAGGCGTTCGCTGATGCCGCCCGCGTTCATGATTTCGCCGACCAGGAAGAAGAACAGGATGGCGGTGAAGTTGTAGCTATCCAGGCCCTGAACGAAGCCCTGCGCCACTACCGCCTCCGGCACCTTGGGCCAGAACGCGATGGTGTAGGCGGCGGCGGACGCGGCCATGGCCAGGAACACCGGCAGGCCAAGCGCCAGGCCGGCCAGTAGGACGCCGAACAGCACCGCCAACTCGGCGATCACGCCGCATCCTCCGGCGATCCCAGCCGGCGCCAGATATTGACGATGGCGGCCACCGCCAGACCCGCGCCGCCGGCGGTGATCGGGTAGTATTTGATCGCCGCCTCGATCTCCAGGCTGCCCATCTCGAAGCCCGAGTAGATCTCGATCGTGCCCAGCGATATCAGTCCCAGCACCGCGCCGCCGAGCAGGGCGAGGCCGTCGAAGGCATGGGCAAGGCGGCGGCGGCCGGCCGGCGTCAGCACGGTGGTTATCAGGTCGACGGCGATGTGCGCCCGGCTCAGCCACAGATAGACGACGCCGATCCAGGCCAGCCAGATCAACGCCATCACCGAGATTTCCTCGACCCACAACAGCGGCGCGGCGAACACATAGCGCAGCACCACCTGCAGAAAGGCGAGCGCCACTAGGCAGACGACGATGGCGCCAATCAGCCCTTGCAGCCCTCGGCTCAGCACGGCCCGAACGCGCGCTTCCATCATCCCTCCGGAACCGGGCCGGGGCGACGTCCTCCCGGCCCGAGAGGCAGTCTAGATCAAACCTACTTCATGGCGTGGATCTTGTCGTACATGCCCTTGGGCCAGCGTTTGCCGTCCCAGGCCTCGACGATCGGCCGGGCCGCCGCCCGGAAGGCGGCGATGTCGGGCTCGACGATTTCCATGCCCTTGGCCTTGGCCTGGGCGAACATAGCGGCGACCTCGCCATCGAAGGCGGCGACCGCTTCGTCGTTGGCAGCCTTGGCGGCGGCCGTGACCCAACCCTGCTGTTCGGCCGAAAGCGATTGCCATTTCGCGCCGCTGATCCACATGCCGATGCCGGAATGGATGTAGCGCGTGTTCATGAAGTACTTCTGGACTTCCGTCAGGCCGGCCTGCACCACCGCGTCGATGCCGTTCTCCTGACCGTTGACCAGGCCGCTTTGCAGCGATTGGTACAGTTCCGAGCCCTTGACCGGGGTCGGCGCCGCGCCCCAGGCCTTGAACACCTCGGTGATCGCCGGGTTGAGCGGCGTGCGGATCTTCATGCCCTTCATGTCGGCCGGCGTCATGACCTTCTTCTTCCGGGTGGTCAGCGCCCTGGGCGGCCGGTCGCCCAGCGGGCCGACATACTTGATGCCGGTCGCCGTCTCGGCCTTGGCCATCATGCCGGCGAAGACGTCGCCGGCCAGGAAGCTCCGCCAATGGGCCTGATCGCGGAACAGATAGGGCATGGTGACGATGAAGAAGTGTCTGGCTTCCTTCATCGGCAGGATCGCCCCGATATCGATGACGTGCATGTCCAGGCTGCCGGCCCGGAGTTGGGCCCAGAGTTGCACCAGGTTGCCGAGCGCGCCGCCGGGGACGATTTCGACATCCATGGTGCCGCCCGAGACCTGCCGCAGATGCTTGGCGAAGCGTTCGGAATTGATCTGGAATGAGCTTGTCGGTGGCGCCACGTGGGCGATCTTGAGGCTGACGCTCGCCGCCTGAGCGGCCAGCGGCAGCAGCGCGAAGGCCAGACCGGCCACCGTCACGGTCATCAATCTCTTCAACATCACTTGGTCCTCCCTGTGTTGTGCCGCGCCGTTGGCGCTTCCCGCCCCACTATCGGAGCCGGCAACTCAAACCGCCGTCGACGGGAAGCATGACGCCGTTGATGTACTTGGCCTCGTCCGAGGCCAGGAACACCGCCGCGGCGGCGATGTCCCAGGCTTCACCCATGCGGCCGGTCGGCGATGCCGCGTGCCGGGCCGCCTCCAACTCCTCCATGCTGCCGTAGTGCTCCAGCATGTCGGTGGAGCCGCGCACCATCGGCGTGTCGATCAGACCGGGCAGGATGGCGTTGGCGCGGATGCCCTTGTCGGCGTATTCGATCGCCACCGCCCGGGTCAGGTGGTTCAATCCCGCCTTCGAGGCGTAATAGGCGCTGTAGGGGAACATGCCGACGCCCAGGCTGGCGATCGACGAGATGTTGATGATCACGCCGCCGCCCTGCTCCGCCATGATCGGCAGCACGTATTTGCAGGCCAGAAAGACCGAGGAGAGGTTGACGTCGATAACGTGGGACCATTCCTCGAACGGCAGGTCGACCGGTCCGCCGAAATTGCCGATGCCGACGTTGTTGTGCAGTACGTCGATCCGGCCGAACGCCGCCATCGTCTGCGCCACCGCAGCCTGCACGCTGTCCGGCTTGGTGACGTCGGCCTCTAGGGCCAGGGCCTGGCCGCCTTCCTCGGTGATCAGTCCGGCGGTTTCCTCGGCTGCCTCCATGCTGATATCGACCGCCACGACCTTGGCGCCCTCGCGGGCGAAGCTCACCGCCGTCGCCTTGCCGTTGCCCCAGCCCGGGCCGGACGACCCCGCCCCGAACACCAACGCCACTCGATCCAGAAGTCGTTCGCCCATGCCGTCGCTCCTTTCACCCGCCGCCGAAATCGGCGTTGCGTCGGGCCATATAGTCCCGATAGGGGGTGCCGTTGCTGACCATGAAGCCGCCGTCGACATCGAAAGAGGCGCCCGTACACATGGCCGAGGCCGGGCCGCTCAGGAAGACGATCATGTCGGCGACGTCCTCCGGCCGGATCCATCGGCCCAGCGGCACCAGTTGTGCCGTGCCCTGGCGTTCGGCTTCGCTGGTCGCCGCCTCGACCATCGGCGTCAGCACTGGTCCGGGACAGACGGCGTTGACCCGGATGCCGTACAGGGCCAGTTCGAACGCGGCGTGACGGGTCAGCCCCAGCAGGCCGGATTTGGCCGCCGTGTAGTTGGCCCCGCCGTGATACGAGATGCGTTTGCCGGCGATCGAGGCGACGTTGACCACCGCGCCGCCGCCGCCCGCCTTGAGCGCCGGTATCGCCGCCTGCAGGCAATGGAAGGGGCCGCCCAGGTTGACCTCGATGACCCGTGTCCAGTCCTCGATAGGCATTGCTTCGAGAGTGCTGACCGTGCCGATGCCGGCATTGTTGACGAGTATATCCAGGCCGCCGAAATCGGCGGTGATCCGCTCCAGGGTGCGGTCGACCTCGGCCCGGTTGGCGACGTCGGCGGTGTAGGCGCGGGCATCGCCGCCGGTCTCCTTCGCCACCCGCTCGGCCGCCGCGGCATCGATGTCGACCACCGCCACGGCGCAATCGTCGGCCGCCAGGGCCGCCACCGTGGCGGCGCCGATGCCGCTGCCACCGCCGGTGACCATGGCTGTTCTGGCGGCCGCGCGGGTCATGCCGCCATCACCCGCCGGACCGCGTCGGCGATGTCATCGTGATCGGGCAGATACAGTTTTTCCAGTTCGCGATGATAGGGCACCGGCACGCTGGGCGGCGCCACCCGGGCGATCGGCGCCCGCAGGTCGGCAAAGGCTTCCTCCGCCACCAGCGAGACCACCTCGTTGGCCGAGCCGCCGCGCTTGATCGCCTCGCAGGCCACCACCAGGCGGCCGGTCCGGCGGACCGAGGTCAGCACCGCCTGCTCGTCCATCGGCACCAGGCTGCGCAGGTCCAGCACTTCGACGTCGATGCCGTCGTTCCGCAGGCGTTCGGCGGCGGCCAGGGCGCGTTTGACCATCAGCGCCGTGGCCACCACGGTGACGTCGTTGCCGGCCCGCTTGATGTCGGCTTGGCCCAGCGGGATCACGCCGTCTCCGTCGCCGACCTCTTCGCGGCCGGCGTGGTAGAGGCCCATATGCTCGAGGAAGAACACCGGGTTGTCGTCCCTGATGGCCGCCTTCATCAGGCCCTTGGCATCGGCCGGGTTGGAGGGTGCCACGACCTTGACGCCCGGGACGTTGAGCAACCAGGAATGGAAATCGTAGGCGTGGCCGTGGAACGGGCCGACGCCGTATTTGGCCCGCACGACCATGGGTACCTTCACCTTGCCGTCGGAATAGTAGTGCATGGCGCCGCCGTCGAGGCCGAACTGATGCACCACCAGGCCGAGGAATTCGAGGAACATCAAATCGACGATCGGCCGCTTGCCCTGCATGGCGGCGCCGACCCCGGCGCCGACGAAAGTACCTTCCGAGATCGGCGTGTCGATCACCCGGCCCTCGGCGCCGAACTCCTCCCACAAGCCGAGGCAGGAATGTAGCGGGCCGCCGAATTTGCCGATGTCCTCGCCCATGATGAAGACATCGGGATCGCGGCGCATCTCCTCGGCGATGGCCGCCACCGTCGCCTGCTGGAAAGTCTGCCTGGCCATGGCGGCGTCACCTCCTACGCGAAGACCCGGTCCAGGCCGAGGACGTCCGGCCCGGGATCGGGATCGGCCTTGGCCTGTGCCATCGCCGCGGCGACCTCGGCCGACACGGCTTGGTCGATTTCGCCAAGGTCGCCGTCGTCGATCACCCCCTGTTCGACCAGGTAGCGGCGGAACAGGGCAATCGGATCACGTGCCCGCCAGCGTTCGATCTCTTCCGGCGGCCGGTCCTCCACGGTGTCGGAAACGAAATGGCCGGCGACCCGATAGGTGACGGCGTCGATCAGGCTCGGTCCGTCGCCGCGACGGGCCCGGGCGATCGCCATCTGCACCGTGTCGTGCACCGCCAGCACGTCGTTGCCGTCGATCTCGTGACCCGGCATGCCGTAGCCGACGGCACGATCGGCCACCGATCGCGGCGCCACGCCGTCGCTGGCCGGCGTCGAGATGGCGATCTGGTTGTTCTGGCAGACGAACACCACGGGCAGGCAAAGGGCCGATGCCATGTTCATCGCCTCGTGGCAGTCGCCGCGGCTCGAGGTGCCGTCGCCGAACACCGCCAGGGCGACATCGTCGCGGCCGTCGAGCTTGATGGCCAGGGCCGCACCCGTGGCATAGGCGAGCGGCGGGCCCAGGGCGCCGGAGTAGAGCCCGATGAGGTTGAATTCCGGCGGGCCGCAGACGTCGCTGCGATAGCGGCCGCGATTGTAGCTGGTCGCCTTGCCCAGCAGGCCGGCCAGCAGTTTGCGCAGGTCGGCGCCCCTGCCGCAGGCGGCGGTCAACGAGCCGCGATAGTGCGGCGCCACGACGTCCCCGGGGCGCAGGCCGTGGTAGGCGCCGGCGACCACCGCCTCCTCGCCTTCGAGGCCGTGCCAATGGCCGTCGATCTCGGCGATGGCGCCATCGAGGGCGCGGGTCAGTGCCATCAACCGGTAGAGGTCCAGCAGGGTTTGGTTATCCCGGGGCATGTCCGAACTCCTATCCCGACGGCGCGATCAGGGCGATGACGGTGCCGATGTGCACTTGCTCGTCGGCGCCAAACAGGATTTTCTCAAGGATGCCGGAGCCGGGACTTTCGACCTCGACGTTGACCTTGGCGGTCATGATTTCGACGATCGTCTCCCCCATCGTCACCGGCTCGCCGGTGCCCTTGTGCCAGGCGACAATGGTTGCCTCGGTCACCCCTTCGCCGATCTCCGGCATCCTGAGCTCTATCATCCCAGCCCATCCCCGCCATTGCAGTACTTCGGTCGAATTGGCGCGCGGAACCATTCACCGGCCTCGATGGCCAAGGTCGCGCTCAACTTCTCCGGATGGAGGTGACTCGGATGGCTCGCCGTCATGCGCCGCACCGCTCCCTATCCGGCGGTCGGCCCTCGTTGAACGTGGCCGATCCGCGCCGGCGATGGCAATTAGTAACAAATGTTAGTAATTTTGCCTGGGCCGGTCAAGCGCCCGGGAGCCCGGTCATACGTCGGCACCGGTCGCGCGCATGTGATCGATCAGTTTTTCCAGCAGGCGGTTGAAGGTTTCGACCTCGCGGGCGGTCAGGCCGCCGCGGATGAGATCCTCGCGCGCCAGCGCCGCCGGTGCGATCTTGTTGAACAACTCGGCGCCGGCGTCGCTGAGACGCAGTACCGAGCGCCGCCGGTCGGCGGGATCCAGTGAGCGTTCGACCCGGTGCATGCGCACAAGCCGGCGGATGCCGCGGCTGACGTTCATGATGTGCAGGCCCGAGTGCTCGCAAATACCGCTGAGGGAAATACCTGGGTTGTGGGCCAGCGTCATCATGATGCGCCATTCGTTCAGGGTCAGCGAATGGCGCTTGGAGAAGTTGTCGTGAAAGGGCTTGGCGATCAGATTGATCAGCAACAGCAGGTGGTAGACCAAGGTGCTGTCGATCGGATTGTCCACCAGCGGCGTCTTATGGTCCCGCGACGTCTTCATGATCCTGCGTTGCCCGGTTTCACGGCCTGGCGGTCCGTCCGCCGCCGCCCCGTGCTATACGGGAGGCGGGGTTCCGCCGCAAGGCCGGCCGGTCGATTCCGGTGGTATGGAGAGTTAGGCTATCGGGCCCGGCGAGTACGGGCGCGCGTCATGGCGCGTCGCCGTCGTCCAGGGCGATCGAGGCCTGGTAGACGTAGCGGTCGCCGCGCAGATACAGATGGGTGACCGCGACCACCCGGCCATTGGTGCCCCGGTACAGGTTCTCGACGAAATACAACGGCTCACCGAAAGCGATCTCCAGCAGGTCCGACAGATCGCGGTCGGCGACGATGGCCTCGACCGACTGCTCCATGCGGGCCAGGGGCAGGCGGCCGTCGGCGCGGAGAAGCTGCACGAAGCTATGGTTGTCCGCCATGGTGTCGGCGTCGATCCAGGCGAACTGCTCCGGCGCGCCCCAGTTGACGTGATACGAGATCGGCGCCCCGTCCAGGCGGCGCAGCCGCCGCATGCACCACAGGGGGTGGTCGTCCGCCACGCCGAGGGCCCGCGCCACCCGCGCCGGCGCCGGCGCCGTATGGATGTCCAGGACCTGCTGGTCGATGGGATGGCTGCCGCCGTCGGCGCTCTCCAGCCATTCCCGGAAGTTGCCGGACATGGCGATCGCCAGCCGGCCATCGGGCGGACTGGCGGTGACGATGGTGCCGACGCCGCGCCGGCCCGACAGCCAGCCTTCGTTGGCCAAGATGGCCAGGGCCTTGCGGATGGTGATGTTGCTGACCTTGAAGGCGGCCTCCAGGTCGGCCGCCGGCGGGATGATCTCGCCCTGGCGATAGCGGCCGCTGAGGATCCGCCGTCGGATGGTCTCCGCCACCTGCCGGTATTGCGGAATGGCCTGGCTGATGCTCATTGCCCGGCCCCCGTTCAGCCGCCCCGAAAGCGCTGTTCGGCCAGGCGGTCCGAGGCCACGTTGGTGGCGACGCCCTGGTCCGCCGCGGCCTCGAGGATCTCGACGCAGGTCCGGCGGATGCCCTTGACCTTGTCGGTCACGGCGTCGCGGTCGAGGCGGTACCATTCGGCCTCGCAACAGATCAGGCCGCCGCCGTTGGCCACGTAGTCCGGCAGGTAGACGATGCCGCGTTCGGCCAGGGCATCGCCGTGGCGGTCCTCGGCCAACTGGTTGTTGGCGGCGCCGGCCACCACCTTGGCCTTGAGGCGCCCGACCGTGTCGTCGTTCAGCACCGACCCCATGGCGCAGGGGGCGAAGACCTCCGCCTCGACGTCGTAGATGGCGTCGGCCTCGACCGCCTCGGCGCCGAACGCCGCCACCGCCCGTTCGGCGTTGTCGGCCAGCACGTCGCCCACCGTCAGCCGCGCCCCGGCCTCGGACAGCAGCCGGCACAAATTGAAGCCGACGTTGCCGACCCCTTGCAGGGCCACGTGGACGCCGTTCAGATCAGTCTTGCCGAAGGCCCGCTCGACGCCGGCGCCGATCGCCTGCAGCACCCCCAGGGCGGTCATCGGCGCCGGATCGCCATAGCCGCCATCCTCTTCGCGTAGGCAACTGACGCAACGGGTCTCGCGCTTGATCTCCGCCATGTCCATGGGGTTGGTGCCGATGTCCTCGCCGGTGATATAGCGTTCGTTCAGGCCGTCGATCCAGCGGCCCATGGCGTGCAACAGTTCGGGCGTCTTCTGGGTGTAGGGGTCGGCGATGATCACCGACTTGCCGCCACCCAGTTTCACCTTGGCCATCGCCGCCTTGTAGGTCATGCCGCGGGCCAGGCGCAGGACGTCGCGCACCGCCTCGGCCTCGCTGGCGTAGGGCCACATGCGGCAACCGCCCAGGGCCGGTCCCTGGTTGGTGTTGTGGATGGCGATGATGGCTCGCAGGCCGGCCGCCGGTTCGTTGACGAAGACCACCTGTTCGTGGCCGTCGTAGTCGGGCGCCTCGAATACACTCATGCCGCTGTCCCCGGCACTACTCGGCGGCGACGCTTCGCACCGGCGCGATGTCCAGCATCTTGCCTGGGTTCATGAAGTTGGTCGGGTCCAGGGTCAGCTTGAGCTGCCGCATGACGTCGACGGTCTCGCCCAGTTCGTCGACCAGGAAATCCTTTTTGCCCAGGCCGATGCCGTGCTCGCCGGTGCAGGTGCCGTCCATAGCCAGGGCCCGTTCGATCATCCGCTCGTTGTAGCCCTCGGCCTCCTTGATCTCGGCCTCGTTCGACATGTCGAGCACGAAGATCAGATGGAAATTGCCGTCGCCCACGTGCCCCAGCATCGGCGCCGGCAGCGAACAGCTCTCCAGATCCTGGCGGGTCTGGCGCATGCATTCGGTCAGCCGCGACAGCGGCACGCAGACGTCGGTGCCCCACAATTCGCAGCCCTCGCGCAGGGCCTTGGCGGCATAGGCGGAATCGTGCCGGGCCTGCCACAACCGGTTGCGTTCCTGCTCGTCGCTGGCCCAGTTGAAGTCGCCGCCGCCATGCTCGGCGACGATGGCCTGCATCATCTCGATCTGTTCCTCGACGCTTTTGATGGTGCCGTTGAACTCCATGAACAGGGTCGGCTCGGCCGGGTAGTCGAATCCCGAATAGGCGTTCACGGCGGCCATCAGCACCTCGTCCAGCAGTTCGACCCGGGCGATCGGGATGCCCGACTGGATCGCCGTGACCACCGAAGACACCGCTTCGTCGACGCTGGGGAAGGACACCACGGCGGCCGAGATCGCCTCGGGGATGCCGTACAGGCGCAGGGTGATCTCGGTGATCACGCCCAGGATGCCCTCGGAACCGACGAACAGCCGGGTCAGGTCCAGGCCGGCGGCCGATTTCTTTGCCCGGCTGGCTGTGGTGATCACCCGGCCGTCGGGCAGCACCACCTGCACCGACAGGACGCTGTCCTTCATGGTGCCGTAGCGCACCGCGTTGGTGCCCGAGGCCCGGGTCGCCGTCATGCCGCCGAGCGAGGCATCGGCGCCGGGATCGACCGGGAAGAACAGGCCGGTGTCGCGGATATATTCGTTCAACTGCTTGCGGCGGACGCCGGGCTGCACCGTGCAGTCGAAGTCCTCCGGATTGACCGCCAGGACGCGGTCCATGCCGCTGACGTCCAGGCTGATGCCGCCGTGGATCGCCTGTATGTGGCCCTCGACCGAAGTGCCGGTGCCGTACGGGATCAGCGGCGTGCCGGTCTCGCGGCAGATGTTGACGATGGCCACCACCTCCTCGGTGCTGAGCGCGAAGGCCACCGCGTCGGGCGAGGCCTGGTGGTGGTGGAATTCGTCGTGGCCGTGCTGGTCGCGCACCGACTGGGCCAGCGACAGCCGGTCGCCGATCAATTCCTGGACCCGTTTGATCGCCACTTCTTGCGCCATGTCCCTGTCTCCCCCTTTAGCCCTGGAATTGCTCGAAGGCCACCAGGGCCTCGCCGCCATAGACGGTGGCGGGACCGCCCGCCATCTCGACGGCGACGGTGATCGCCTCGGCCACCTCCTCGCGGCTGGCGCCTTTCCTGGCGCTGGCCCGGGCGTGATAGGTGATGCAGCCCTCGCAGCGCAGCGCCACCGAAATGGTCAGGGCCATCAACTCCTTGGTCTTGCCGCTCAACGCCCCGTCGGCCGAGGCGGCGGTCATCAGCTTGCGGTAGCCTTCCATCGCCTCCGGCGCGGCCTGATACAGGGTGCGGCCGTTCAGATCGATGGCTTTGGCCTTTTCCACATAGTCCTTGCTCATGGCGTCTGCTCCCAAATTCTAGTCGGTGGCCAGGGCGGCCTCTGGGCATTCGATCATCGCCGCCAGGTCGTTGACGAAGCGGGTGGCGTCGGCGCCGTCGATGAAGCGGTGATCGAAACTGAGGCTGCCGGACACCATCGGGCCGGCGCCCAACTCGTCGTCGATCACCCGGGGCCGCTTGCGGATCCGCGACACCCAAAGGGTGGCGGTTTGCGGCGGGTTGATGATCGGTCGGGCGGACAGGAAGTTCGCCCGCTCCAGGTTGCCGGTGTTGGACAGGGTGAAGGTGCCGCCCCGCATATCCAATGGCGCCAGGCGTCTCGACCGGCCCCGTTCGGCCAGGTCGGTGATTGCCCTGGCAACGGCGAACAGGGACAGTTGGTTGACGCCGCGCAGCACCGGCACCAGCAGGCCGGCCTCGGTGGCGACGGCGATGCTGATGTTGACCTGGCGATGCAGCAGCAGCTCCCGCCGTTCCTCGTCGATGGTGGCGTTGAAGCGCGGATGGCCGGGCAGCGTCGCCGCGATGCAGGAGGCGAACAGGGCGGCCGGGGTCAGTTTCACCCCGCGGGTCTCGGCCACCGGCTTGAGTTTCGCCAACAAAGCCTGCAGGGCGTCCGCCGGCACTTCGAAATTCATCGTCGAATGAGCCAGCGTGTGCACCGAATAGGACAGCCGTTCGAAGGCGGCGACGCGGGGCCCGCTGAGCGGCTCTCGCCGAACCTCCGGCACCTCGGCCGGGGCCGGCGCGGCGGCTGGCGCTGTGGCTGGCGTTGCGGCCGCCGCTTCCACGTCGCGGCGCAGGATGCGGCCGTCGCGGCCGCTGCCCGCCACGGCGGTCAGATCGACGCCGAATTGCGCCGCCAGCTTGCGGGTGGAGGGGGCGGCGATCACCGTCGTCCTGGCGGCTTTTGGCGGCGTTGGCGGTGCGGCCGCTTCGGCCACGGCGGCTGCCGCCGGGGCCGGGGCCGGCGTCGGCGCCGCTGCCGTCGCCGCCACCTTGGCCCGGGCCGGCTTGGCCGCGCCGCCGTCGTCGATGCGCATCAGCACCTCGCCCACCGGGATGGTGTCGCCCGGCTGCCAGCACAGTTCCGCCACCGTGCCGGCGCGGGGCGCGGGCAGTTCCACGTCGACCTTGTCGGTGCTGATGGTGGCGACCTCGTCGCCCTCCGCCAGCGTATCGCCGGGAGCGACCGACCAGGAGATCAGCAGCGCCTCGCTGATGCCTTCGCCGATATCCGGCAGCAGGAAGTCGAACATCAGATCTCGTACTCCATGGTGCGTTCGATGGCGGCGCGGATGCGGTCCCGGCTGGGCCGGTAGTACTCGTCGCCGATGCTGAAATGATAGGGCACGTCGGGGGCGGCCAGGCGCTGGATCGGCGTGTGCAGATAGCCGAAGGCCTTGTCCTGGATCACCGCCGCCAGTTCGGCGCCATAACCCAGGCTCAGCGGCGCCTCGTGGACGATCACCACCCGGCCGGTCTTGCGCACCGAGCTCAGGATGCATTCGATGTCGTAGGGGATCAGGCTGCGCAGGTCGATCACCTCGGCCTGATAGCCGCGCTCGGCCGCCAGTTCGTCCGCCACCTCGGCCACCCAGTGGCGGATCGGCCCATAAGTGAGAACCGTGCAGTCGTCGCCCTGGCGCAGGACGCTGGCCTTGCCGATCTCGATCGGCTGGCCGTCCAGCTCCACCTCGGCGCTGAGGGCGCGGTACAGCGGCACCGGTTCCACCAGCAGCACCGGGTCCGGGTCGCGCACCGCCGCGATGGTCATGCCATAGGCGTCCTGCGGCGTGCTGGGCACCAGGATCTTGATGCCGCCGTGGTGGACGAAATAGGCCTCGACGCTTTGCGAGTGCCACAGGCCGCCCTTGATGCCGCCGAACGAGGGCGCCCGGATCACCATCGGGCAACTGTACTGACCGCCCGAGGCCCAGCGGTAGCGGGCGGCACAGAACATGATGTGTTCGAAGGCGTCGTGGATGAAGCCGGAGAACTGGATCTCGGCGATCGGCTTCAGGCCGTAGAGCGCCATGCCGATGGCATGGGCCACGATGCCCTTCTCGTCCAGCGGCGTGTCGATCACCCGGGCCGAGCCGAAGCGCTGTTGCAGGCCTTGCGATGTGCGGAAGATGCCGCCGGCCTGGCCGACGTCCTCGCCCATCAGCACCACGTCGGGATCGTGCTCCAACTCGTGCGCCATCGCCGCGTTCAGGGATTCCAGGACGGTCAGGTTCGGCATCGTCAGGCCTTCCCGCCCAGGTCATCCAGAAGCGCGGCGCGCTGCTCCTCCAGCATCCAGGTCGGTTCGGCGAAGGTGTCGTCGAACATCGATGCCGGCTCGGGCAAGGGCATGGCCTCGGCTTCCTCGATCGCCGCCTGGATCTCGTCCTTGCAGCGTTGCCACAGCGCCTCTTCCTCCGCTTCCGCCCAGAAACCCTTGTGTTCCAGGTACTTGCGCAGGCGGACCAGCGGATCCCACGGCTCCCAGGCTTCGACGTCGGCCTTGCTGCGGTACAGATCGGGGTTGTCCGAGGAGGTGTGGAAGCCCATGCGGTAGGTCACCGCCTCGATCAGGCTGGCGCCGATCTCGGGCGCCAGTTCGCGGGCCTCGCGGGTGACCGCGTAGACCGCCAGGGCGTCGTTGCCGTCGACGCGGAGGTTGCGCACGCCATAGGCGTCGCCCTTCTCGGCGAAGGTGGCCGAGGCGGTCTGTACATCGGTCGGGGTGGAGACGGCCCAGCCGTTGTTCTCGCAGATGAAGACGATCGGCGGCTTGAACACGCCGGCGAAGTTCATGCCGCTGTGGAATTCCCCGCGCGAGGACGAGCCGTCGCCGAACATGGCCAGGAAGCGGGTGTCGTGACGCTTGATCTTGGCCGCCCAGGCGGCGCCGCAGGCATGCGGGATGTAGGAGCCGACCTGGGTCGTCATCGGCACCACGTTGAGGCGCCGATCGCCCATCAGGGTGGGCAACCGCCGGCCCTTGAACGGCTCGTCGCGGCGGCCGAAATACTGGGCGAACAGCTGCACCAGGGGCGCGCCGCGCAGCAACAGGGTGCCGGGATGGCGGTAGCCCATGAAGATCCAGTCTTCCATGGTGAAGGCGATGGTGGCGGCGTTGTGCACCGCCTCCAGGCCGCGGTGCGGGATCCAGAACTCGACCCGGCCGGAGCGTTGCAGGGTCCAGCCGCGCTCGTCGATGGCGCGGACCAGCACCATCATCTCGTACAGCCGGATCAGGGTTTCGCGGTCCAGATCGGGTTCCGGCAGATCGCCGGTGAGCTTGCCGTCCTGGTCGATCACCTGGCGGATGCCCAGTTCCTCGGCCCGGGCCAGCGGGCAGACGATGGCCTTGTCCTGCTTGCGCCCCGTGCCCGATGGGCCACCGCGTTTGCGTGCCAACAGCGCCTCCTTCCCGATACTCGTGCCCTGTTAAAACGTATAAACGTATACTAACACCAAATGATAATAAGCGCGAGTCCCGCCCATCGACCGCATGCACTATCCTGGTGGCCGGTAGCGAGGAGGAAACGATGCGGGAAGCGTTTGCCGGGATCACCATGCTGGAAGTTGGCACGATGACGCCGGGGAAATATTGCGGCTATCTGCTGTCGGGCTGGGGCGCGCGATGCCTGCGGGTGGAGCGGCCGGCGGCGGGCGACGAAGTCAGCACCGAGGATCTGTTGTTGAACCGGGGCAAGCGCTCGATCGCCCTGAACCTGCGGGCGGACGGCGGCCGCGAGGTGCTGCTGCGGCTGGTCGAAGGGGCGGATGTGCTGATGGAATCCTACCGCCCCGGCGTCACCGAACGCCTCGGCATCGACTATCCGGCGCTGCGCCGGCTCAACGAGGCGTTGGTCTATTGCTCGCTGTCGGGCTTCGGCCAGGACGGCCCGGACCGGCTGCGGCCGGCCTACGATCTGCTGTTTCAGGCCGAGACCGGGTTCAGCCATCTGCTGACGCCGGCCGGTGGCCTGCCGGCACCGCCGCGCACCTACCTGGCCGATGCGGTGTCCGGCCTGATGGCCGCCTTCGCCATCGCCGCCGCCCTGCACCGGCGGGCGGCCACCGGCCGGGGCGGCCAGGTCGATTTGTCGATGCAGGAAAGCCTGTTCTCGCTGTTGGCGGTGTCCCACGGCACGCTTGGCGAAAGCGACCTGAGCGCGGGAGCGGCGACCGAGGCCTGGTCGCGCCGCCCGGCCTACGACATCTACCGGGCGGCCGACGGCCGCTACCTCGCCGTGGCGGCGGCGCGCGAAGCCTCCTGCCGGGCCCTGTTCGAACATCTGGGACGAGGGGAGCTGGCGGACGAGGCCATGCGCCCCGGCGATGGCGCCGGCGCGGCCGCCGAATTCCTGCGCCAAGCCCTGGGCGGCAAGCCGGCGGCGGCCTGGCAGGCGGAGCTGGCGGCGCTGGATATCGAAGTGGCGGTGGTGAACAGCCCGGCCGAGGCGTTCGAACTGCCGCAACTGCAATCCCGCGGCATGGTGGTGGAGAGCGAGCATCCGCAGGCCGGGCGGCTGCGCCAGATCGGCGTGCCCGGCGTCGGCCCCGACGGCGATGGCCTGGGCCCGGCCCCCGCTATTGGCGCCGATACCGAGGCGGTGCTGCGCGAACTGGACTACGACGAGGCCGCTATCGCCCGCCTGCGGGAAGACGGCGCGATCTGACGCCGCCGGCGCCGTGCTAGTGTCGCCATCTTGTACCCGAGGAGACGTCCCGATGACCCCACCGACCAGCCCGGACCGCCGGACCCCGGCGGTGCCCGACGATCCGACCGTCGGCCGCAACACCGAACGCCTGAACGAACTGGCCCTGGCCTTCAAGCAGAGCCAGGCCCTGGCCGCCGCCATCGAATTCGACCTGTTCACCGCCCTCTCGGAAGGCGCCGGCACGCCGGAGGCGGCGGCCCGTCATTGCGGCATCGACCCGGAAACCGCCGACCGTTTGCTGATCATCGCCAAGGCCATGAACCTGGTGCGCGACGTCGATGGCCAGGCCGTCAACCTGGATGACGTGGAGCGCTACCTGGTGCGGGGCAAGCCCGGCTATTTCGGCGATTACCTGCGCTTCACCATTCCCACCGAATACGACGAGATGCGCAATTTCCCCGACAACCTGCGTAACGTCAGTTCCGAGCCGTTGCCGTCGAAGCTGTACGAAGGCGACCTGAACGACCCCGAGCGGGCCCGGCAGTTCACCACCGCCGGCTACAACGCCTCGATCGCCCTGGCCCACCGCCTGGCCAAGCGTTTCGATTTCTCCCGCTATCGCCGCTGGCTCGACTTCGCCGGCGGGTCGGGCTGCTATGCCATCGCCGCCTGCGAGCGCCATCCCGAGCTGCGAGCGCTGGTGAAGGATCATCCGAACGTGGTGCCGATCACCCGCGAATTCGTCGCCAAGCACGGCCTCGAGGAGCGCATCGAGGCCATGCCCGGCGATTTCCTCAAGCCCGAGGACTATTCGGACGACTGCGACCTGATCTCCTACATCACGCCGCTGCACTGGTACCTGCGGGACGACGTGCTGCGCACCCTGTCTTATGCCTATGACGCGCTGCCGCCCGGCGGCGGTGTCTTGATCGTCGGCTATATGCTGAACGAGGACCGCTCCGGGCCGATGGATCCGGCCTTCTATCATCTGCAGGCGATCCGCGACGGCCACTACGCCGGCCACGTGCCGAGCGGCCCCCAATATATCGACTACCTGCAACAGGTCGGTTTCGTCGAGGCCGAGTACGAGTGGTTCCTGGCCAACCGCCTGGGCCGGATCTCGGCCAGCAAGCCGGCTTGACGCGGCGCGGTGGAGATTCCGGTTGAGTCCGGGGCCGCCGATCGATCAAGCTAGGGATCGGGGCGACTCGCGCCAGGGGAGGGGACCGCCATGTACACCGCGACGACCAACGACATCACCGTGCAGGTGGAGCCGCAATTCCTCGACGAGCATTCCGAGCCGGCCGAAGACCACTACCTCTGGGCCTATACCATCCGCATCGAGAACGGCGGCGAGGAGACGGTGCAACTGCTGAACCGGCATTGGATCATCACCGATGCCCGCGGCCAGGTGGAGGAAGTGCGCGGCCCCGGCGTGGTCGGCGAACAGCCGGTCTTGGAGCCGGGCGAAAGCTTCGAATACACCTCGGGCTGTCCCCTCGGCACGCCGTCCGGGGTGATGTACGGCAGCTACGAGATGACCGGCCGGGCCGGCGAACGCTTCGATATCGAGATCCCGGCCTTCTCCCTCGACAGCCCGTTCCAGCAGCGGCAGGTGAATTAGCCTTCGCCGAGGGCGTACCGCAGGGTTTCCTTGGGCGGCGCCGTATCGGTGACCAGATCGCGGATTAGTTTCTTGTTGCCCAGGGGCGCCACGGTGACCGGCTGCCGGCCCAGGCGGGCGGTGCAGGCATAGGCGGCCTTGCCGTCGACCTCGACCAGGCATTCCTTGCAGGTGTTGGCGTTGGTGCAGGAATAGCGGACGGCCAGCGAGGCGTCGCGGTTGGCCCGGATCCAGATCAACGCGTCCAGCACCGACATGCCCTCGCGATAGGGCACCTGGTAGCTCTCGATCCGCGCCGGATCGCCCGGGGCGCCGCGCTGGATGTTGATCCGCGCCGTCTGCGTGGTCATTGCGCCGCCGCCAAGGGTGCGAGTTCGAAGCTGCCGCGCACCACCGCCCGCCGTTCCACCGTCGGCACGCCATTCACCAGGCGCACCACCTGATTGACCTCCCAGGCCGGATCGCTGGCCGGGAAGTCGTCGCGCTGGTGGGCGCCGCGGCTTTCCTGGCGGGCCAGGGCGCTCAGGGTGATGGCCTCGGCGGCGATCAGTCCCGCCCGCAAATCGAACCAGTCCTGCACGGCCAGGGCGAAGGGGTCGCGCCGGCCCGGCGCCAGGGCCGGCAGGTCGAGCTCCCTCATCTGCCGCAGGCGGGCCAACGCGGATTTCAGGCCCGCCTGGTCGCGCAGCAGGCCGACCTTGTCCCACATCATCTCCTGCAGTTCGCCGAAGATCGGGCCGATGCCGGCGGTCTGGGCACTCACCTCGCCCTCCTCGACGGCCCGGATCGCCGCCACCCCGGCCCGGGCCAGGTCGTCGTCCCACCGCATGGTCTGCCCGGCCGCCCAGGCGGCGGTGAAGCGCCCGGCCCGTTCGCCGAACACGAAGGCTTCCGAAATGGCGTTGCCCGACAGCCGGTTGGCGCCGTTGGCCCCGCCCACCGCCTCGCCGGCGGCGTACAGGCCGGCCACGTTGGTCGCCATCTCGCCATTCACCCGGATGCCGCCCATGTGGTAGTGGGCGATCGGCGACACCTCGATGGCCCGTTTGGTCAGGTCGATGCCGTTGGCCAGCAGGCGGTCGATCACCGGGCCGAAGGCGGCGCGCAGATCGGCCTCCGCGATATGCTCGAAACTGAGATAGGCGCCGCCGGCGGGGGAGCCGCGGCCGGCCGCCACCTCGCTCAGGATGGCGAAGCTGGCGACGTCGCGGGAGACGGTATAGGTGCCGGAATCGCTGGCGCCGTAGTTATGGATGAACTCCTCGTGCCGGCCGTTCAACAGCCTGCCGCCCAGCTTGTAGCGGAAGGGATCCCACATGATCGGATCCATGCCGACCAGGCGCGGCGCCAGATGGCCGATCGGGAAGAACTGCACGAACTCCATGTCGATCAGTTCGGCCCCGGCGGTGAGTGCCAGGGCGAAGGCAGCGCCGCCCATGTTGGCCGAGGCGCTGTTGCGGCGGTACAGGCGGGTCAGGCCGCCGGCCGCCAGGATCACCGCCTTGGCGGCGATGGTCACCGACCGGCCGGTCTCCATATCGATGCCGACGGCGCCGACGACCCGGCCGTCATCGCGCACCAGATCGGTGATCGACAGGCCGCCGACCCTGACGATGGCGTCGTGCCGGGCCACCTGGCTGCGCAGGGTCTTGGCCACCGCCGGGCCGGTGTTGAGGAAATCCACATAGACGCAGCGACGGATCTTGTGGCCCGGCGCCATGGCCTGGGTCAGGTGGCCGTCGGCCCGGGCCCAGCCGACCTTCCATTGATCCATCTCGCGAATGCGCTCGGGCGCCTCGCGGCAAAGGATCGCCGCCAGTTCCTCGTTGCACAGGTTCCGGCCCGCGTCCAGGGTGTCGGCCAGGTGATGGGTCCAGTGATCCGGCTCCTGCTCGCCCAGGGCCACCGCCACGGTCATCTGCGCCATCACCGTGGCGCCGCCGCGGCCGATCAGGCTCTTGTCCGCCAGCACCACCCGGGCGCCGCCACGGGCGGCGGCGATCGCCGCGTACATGCCGGCGCCGCCGGCGCCGACCACCAGGATATCGGTCGAAAGATGGCTCAAGGCGCGGCCCTTTCCAGGCTCCTTGGCGTCCGCTGGCCATTGTTTCAAATGGCCGCGTCCGGCTCAAGGCCGCCGGAGATTTGCCGCGCTGTCGGGAAACCGGCATCATGGCCGGCGGGACGGGGATTGCGACGGACGTTGATTGGGGCGAGGGAGGCCTGGATGACGGCTGACGAACGCGAGAAGACCTGGACCTCGGCCTCGGGCATACCGTTGCAGCCCTTTTACCGCGCCGCCGATGTGCCGGCCGAGCACCGGGCGGATGCCGACGGCGCGCCCGGCGAGGGCGCCTTCCTGCGCGGCGCCTATCCGACGGGCTACCGCACCAAGCCCTGGCGGATTTTCCAGCTCAGCGGTTTCGGCAAGCCGGAGGACGAGAACGAACGCATCAAGATGCTGCTCGCCCATGGCGAGACCGGCTTCATCATGGAGCACGACCGCAACACCGCCGATCACATGTACGACGCCGACCACCCCGAGGTGGTGGCCCGGGCCCGCGACGTCGGCCTGACCGGCGCGGTGATGCAAAGCGTCAACGACATCGCCATCTGCCTCGACGGCATCCCGCTCGAGGCCACCTACGGCCACGCTGGCGGCGGCGTCGTGCAGCACGCCCCCTTCGCCCTGGCCGGCTATTGGACCGTGGCCCGGCGGCGCGGCCTGGACCTCTCCCGGCTGCCCGGCACCGGGCAAAGCGATTTCAACCTGACCTATCTGGGCTGCCCGCCGAAACAGCAGATCCCCACCGGCCCGGGCCTGCGTTTCAACATCGACATCGTCGAGTTCTGCGCCGAACATTTGCCGCGCTGGGTGCCGGTGTCGATCGCCGCCTACAATGCCGCCGATTCCGGTATCAACGCCTATCAGGAACTGGGCGCCCTGTTCGCCAACGCCATCGAGTATCTCGACGAGGTGCAGCGCCGGGGCAAGATGGAGGTGGCGCAGGCGGCCCGCGGCGTCGGCGGCGTCAGCTTCCGGCTGTCCATGGACCTGTTCGAGGAAGCCTGCAAGATGCGGGCGGCGCGCAAGATGTGGTCGACCCTGTTGCGCGAACGTTACGGCATCAACGATCCCAAGGTCGCCAACCTGCGCATCCACTGCGTCACCGCCGGCTCCCGCATGACCTATCAACAGCCCCTCAACAACATCGTCCGGGGCACCCTGATGGGCTTGGCCGGCATCCTCGGCGGCATCCAGTCGCTCGGCGTCTCGGGCTATGACGAGGCGCTGTCGATCCCTTCCGAGCATGCCCACCAGATGTCGGTGCGGATCCAGCAGATCCTGCAGAACGAGACCAACCTGACGGCGGTGGCCGATCCCCTGGGCGGTTCCCACTATGCCGAAAGCCTGACGGCGGAACTGATCGAGCGGGGCCGGGCCTTCCAGGAGCAGATCCTGGAGCAGGGCGGTTATCTGGCCTGCCTGGACAGCGGCTGGCTGCAGGCCCGGGCGGCCGAGAACCAGGTCGCCGAGTTCGAGGCCCAGGACAAGGGCGAGCAGATCGTCGTCGGCGTCAATGCCTTCGCCGAGGATATCTCGCCGCACGAGATCGACGGCTTCATGGGCGTCGACGATGCCTATGACATCGCCATCGAACGGGTCAAAGGGGTCCGTGCCAATCGCGACGGCGCGCGGGCGTCTGCGGCCATGCAGGCCCTGGCGGCGGGCTGTCGCGGCGACGACAACGTCATGCCCCTGATGATGGAAGCAATGGACGCGGAGGTCACCCTGGGCGAGGTCGGCGATGTCTTCCGCGATGCCTTCGGCGACTGGCAATCGCCGATCGCCATGTAACCTGCTTTGAGTTCCCCGGCCATGCCAGTACCCAGCCGTCAGAGCAATACCGCCCGCATCGTCATCGCCAAGACCGCCCTGGACGGCCATTGGCGCGGCCCGCAACTGGTGGCCCACGCCCTGGGCGAGGCCGGCTACGAGGTCGAATTGATCGGCATGCGGCAGGCCGACGAGATCATCGCCACGGCCAGCGAGCGCCAGGCCGACCTGATCGGCCTGCATATCGGCGGCCACGTGGCGGTGGCCGAACAGGTGATCGAGGCGATCCGGGCCGCCCTGCCCGAAGTGCCGATCTTCGTCGGCGGCGTGGTGCCGCCCTGGGCCAAGAAACGATTGGAAGCCATGGGCGTCGAGGTCTACCCGCCCGGTTCGCAGATGCGCGACATCATCAACGCCGCCGCCCGTCTGACCGGCTTCGATCCGGTCGGCTGAATTGGCGATGTCGACGGCCGCATTGATCGAGCGTTTCCTCGCCGGTGAGCTGGCGGGGACCGAGGCGCCGGACGAGGCGGCCTGGTACGGGCTCTGGTGCGGCGCCGACCTGGGCGCCCTGCCGCCGCCTATCGCTGCCCTGCACGGCGGCCTGCTGGCCGACCGATTGGCCTGGGTGTTCGTCGCCGGCTACCAGGCGGCCGTCCGCAGCGTCTTCCCGGAAGTGCCTAGCACCGGCTGGGCCGCCTACGTGGCCACCGAGGACAAGGAAGACCCGCGGGCCCATCCAGGGACGACATTGCGGCGCGATGGTGATGGCTGGCGGCTGAACGGGTACAAACACTGGGTCGCCCAGTCCCGCAATGTCGACCATCTGGTGGTGACGGTAAATGACGATGGCGACGATGTGCGATGTCTGCTTGTCGACCGGAGGCAGTCCGGCGTCGACCTGAGCCATCGCGAGGAGCCTGGATTCCTGGCCGCCATGAGCCAGGGGTTCGCTCGGTTCGACGATGTCGAGATCACCGCGGACCGGGTCCTGACCGGCGATCGAGTCCGGCTGTTCGGGCACACAGAGCCGCCCTTCGTGATGCTGGCGGCGACTGGCTTTCTGCTCGGCCGTTTGCAGGACGCCGATCCCGGACTGTCGGATGACTTGGCCGCCCTGGCCCTGGCCCTGGCGGCGGCCTGCCAGGCGCCGCCGGTGCCGCGGCAATTGCTGGCCGGCCTGGATCGCAGCCTGCAACAGGGTATCGAACGTTTCGCCGCCGTGGTGGACACCGACGCCCTACCCGACTGGGCGGCGGACCGGCGGCTATTGGCCATGTACAGCCCGCGCCTGCAACGGCACGGCGGCCGTCCGGAGGAGGAGGGGACATGAGCAAGACCACGTTGATCAAGAACGCGTCCTGGGTGGCGGCCTGGGACGAGGCGACCGATCGCCACGTCTATCTGCGCGATGGCGACGTCGCCTTCACCGGCGACAGTATCGATTTCGTCGGCGCCGGCTACGACGGCGCGGCGGATACCACCGTCGACGGCCGCGATCTGTTCGTCATGCCGGGCCTGATCAACATCCATTCCCACCCCCAGACCGAGCCGTCGACCAAGGGCATCCGCGAGGAACACGGCGTGCCCGAGATGTACATGACCGGCCTGTACGAGCGCAGCCTGGCGTTTCGTCTGGACGATGACGGGCGCCGGGCCGGGGCCGAACTGGCCTATGGCGATCTTTTGCTGTCGGGCGTCACCAGCCTGGCCGACCTGTCCTCGGACCTGGACGGCTGGCTCGACCTGCTGGCGGGCAGCGGCCTGCGCGGCTTCGTCGCACCCGGCTACGCCTCCGCCCGCTGGCTTCTGGAGAACGCCCAGGAGCTCAAGTTCGACTGGGACGAGGCGGCCGGCCGCCAGGGCTTCGAGGACGCCATCCGGCTGATCGAGGCAGCCGAGCAACACCCATCCGGCCGCTTGAGCGGCATCGTCTTCCCGGCCCAGATCGAGACCTGCAGCGAGGATCTGCTGCGCGACAGCATCGCCTTCGCCCGCGACACGGGTCGGCCCTGCACCACCCATCTGTCGCAGAGCGTGGTGGAATTCAACGAAATCGTCCGCCGCCACGGGGTGACGCCGGTGCAGTTCGCCGAAAGCATCGGCCTGTTGGGCCCGACCACCATCCTCGGCCACTGCATCTTCATCGACCAGCATTCCTCGCTGCGCTGGCACAGCCGCCAGGACCTGGGCATCCTGGCCGACAGCGGCACCTCGATCGCTCATTGCCCCTCGCCCTTCGCCCGCTACGGCGATGCCCTGGAGGACGTTGGCGGTTATCTGCGGGCCGGCGTCAACGTTGGCATGGGCACCGACGTGGCGCCCCACAACCTGATCGAGGAGATGCGCTTGGCCCTGATCCTCAGCCATGTCGCGACCAAGGACATCCACGCCTCGAGCACGGCCGATCTGTTCCAAATGGCCACCGTCAACGGAGCCAAGGCGCTGCTGCGCGACGACATCGGCCGCTTGGCGCCCGGCTGCAAGGCCGATGTCGTGCTGGTCGATCTTGGGAATCCCGCGATGATGCCGGTGCGCGATCCGCTGAAAAGCCTGATCTACCACGCCGCCGACCGGGCCGTGCGCGACGTCTATGTCGACGGTCGGCAGGTAGTGGCGGGCGGCCGGGTGCTGACCCTGGACCGGGCCGAGGCCGCCGGCCGCCTGGCCGAGGCCCAGGCCCGCATGGAGCGGGACGTCCCAAACCACGACTATGCCGGCCGCACGGCCCAGGAGATTTCACCCCTCAGCCTGCCGCCGGCTTGAGAAACGGGAGAGACGTGATGACGGATGCGCAATCGCAAGCAGGTGTCTATGTGCCGCCCGGCCCCAGCCAGGCCGATGGCTACGAGCGGGAGTCGATCCATGTCGAGATGGCCGACGGCTGCCGCGTCGCCGTCGATGTGCTGCATCCGGCCAAGGGCGGCGTCCGGCTCGATGGCGAAAGACCGACGGTGCTGCACGCCACGCCCTATCGCCGCTCGTTCGTCATCACCGGCCGCGGCAAGACCGTGGCCCGCTACGCCCAGGCCTTCGGCGAGCTCGGCCTCGGGCCCGGCGATCTGGTCACCCAGTACGAGGCCCGGCCGCTGGCCCGCGACCTGATCAACCAGGGCTACAACTTCGTCTCCATGGACATTCGCGGCACCGGCGCCTCGTTCGGCCCGGAGTACCAGGACAACTGGCGCACCGGCCACGACATCGCCCAGGTCGTGCAATGGATCACCGCCCAGCCCTGGGCCGGCGACAAGGTCGGCATGATCGGCATCTCCTACGAGGGCATGGTGCAGCTCGCCACCGCCTGTTTCGCCCCGGCCGGGCTGGCCTGCATCGCGCCGCAATATCCCGGCCACCACTCCTGCATCATGGACGGCGGCCTGGCCATGACCAGCTTCGCCCGCACCTGGGAGACCCTGCATCGGGCCATGAGCGCCCACGAGCCGGCCCTGCCCGTGGACGGGGCCGACGGCGAGGGGCTGCGCGAGGCGGCCGAGGCCGAGCGCTCCCCCGACCGCTATGCCTGGGTCGAGCATTTCACCCAGGCCGATCCGGCGACGGTGACCGAGCTGGCGACCTGGGATCCCTACGCGACGGCCAGGGAACGGTCCGATGTCGGTCTGGGGGAGGTGCCCGCCGGCTTCTTCGGCGCCCACGATCTGCTGAATGACTCCGGCATCCCGGTGTATCTATCCAGTGGCTGGTGGGACCTGACCTTCCCCGGCCACATCACCGATCTTTACAACCGCCTCACCGTGCCGAAGAAGCTGTTGCTCGGCCCCTGGAACCACGGTCAGGGCGGCGACCCGGAATTGCTGCGCTGGCTCGACCACTGGCTCCGGGGGGTGGCGAACGGCGTGATGGACGAACCGCCGGTGCTCTATGCCGCCACCGAGCCCTCGGGCGAGGTGACCTGGAAGGCGGCCACGGCCTTTCCCCTGGCCGAGGCACAGCACCGCAGGTTCCATCTGACGGAAGGCGGTGGCTTGGCGGCGGCGCCCGGGGCGGAGGCCAGCCGCGTCAGCTACCAGGTCGACCCAGGCGTCACCCTGGGTCCGCTGACCCGGCACAGCTTCTACGTCGACGACCTCTACATCAACACCGTCGACCTCGCGGCCCGGGCCGAGCGCTGCCTGGCCTTCACCACCGTGCCCCTGGACGGCGATATCGAAGTCACCGGCTGGCCGGCGGTCGAGTTGGAATTGTCCACCAGTTCCGACTGCGGCGCCGTCGTCGTCACCCTGGAGCATGTTCAGGCCGACGGCGCGGTCGCCCAACTCAGCGAGGGCTTCCTCAACCTCGCCCATCGCCAGGTGACCGACAACCCGCTGGGACACGGCGGCCCAGTCTGGCATTCCTATCTGAAGGACGACCTGCTGCCCGTGGTGCCGGGCGAGGCGATGGCGATCCGGCTCGAGCTTTACCCGGTGTCGGCCATCCTGCGGGCCGGCGACCGGCTGCGCCTGACCATCGCCGGCGCCGATGCCGACAACCTCGGGGCGCCCGCCGCCGGCGACGGCGCCAGCCTGGACATCACCCTGGGCGGCGAGCGGGGCGGCCGGCTGCTGCTGCCCATGGTCAACCCCAACCTTGCCGCGACCACGCGGGTCGTGGCCGGCGCCTTCCGGGGCGAGAATGCCAAGTTCGCCTTCCGGCGGCCCGAGGACCCGCCGCTCGCCGCTGGGAAAGGAAACTGACGTGGCCCGGGAACAGATCGTCATCGATCCCCATTTCGTCGGCCCGCCGGAGATCACCCTGGGCAGCTACATCAGTGGCCGCATGGCGGCCTATCTGGACAGCGATACCGTCACCGTGACCCTGCGGGCGCCGACGCCCATGGGCCGCCCCGTCGGCGTCGATACCGATACGCCCGGCGAAGTGCGCATGTACGACGGCGATACCCTGCTGAACGAGGCGGTGCCCGGCAGCCTGGATATCGAGATCCCCGAGGTCATCGGCCTGGAGGAGGCGAAGGGCGCCTCGCTGCGCCACGTCATCGAAATGCCGTTCCCGGACTGCTTCGGCTGTGGCTCGGCCCGCACCGAGGACACCGGCCTGCACCTGCGTTCCGGCCCCGTCGCCGGTCGCAACCTGGTCGCCGTCGATTGGCTGCCCCGGGCCAAGGCCGTGGGCGCCGGGATGGGCGAGCCGGTGCCCAAGGCCATGATCTGGGCCGCCCTGGAGTGCCCCATGGCCCGGGCCCTCGACCTGCCGGACATGAAGACGCCCGAGCAGATCGTCCTGCTGGGCCGGATGACCGCCCGGGTGGTGGCCCAGCCCATCGTCGGTCAGCCCTGCTTCTTCATGGGCTGGCCGGTCGAGCGGGTCGACCGGCGCATGGAAATCGCCGGCAGCCTGCACGACGCCGACGGCGGCCTCCTCGCCGCCACCGCCCTGACCTTCATCGCCCTGCGCGAGGGCGTCAGCTACGAGGCGGTTGGTCGCTAATCTCGATATCGTGTTGGTGGCGCCATGGATTGCCGGGTCGAGCCCGGCAATGACGATCTTTGTTTACGTCATGCCCGGGCTCGACCCGGGCATCTCGCGAAGTCGCGCGCTGCCTCGCAATCCTACAAGATCGCCACCGGCCGCACCGGGCAGCCGGTGGCGCCCTTGAACTTCACCGGCAGCATCACCAGGCAGAAGGCATCGGCGCCCGCGGCGATCAACTCATCCAGCACCAGGTTCTCGACCAGGTAGACGCCGGCCTCGACCAGGCAATGCTGGTGCACCGGCATCATGATCTCGGGGTGCCGGGTGCCGGGCAGCACCTCGACCGCCATGTTGTCGGCGCCGATCGCCAGCACGCCCTGTTCCGTCAGCCAGTGCGCCGCGCCTTCCTCGATGCCGGGTTCGCCGCTGACATAGGTGGCGTTGTCGGTCATGAACAGACGGCCCCAGCCGGTGTTGATGAACACCGCATCGCCCGGCCGCAATTCGATGCTCCGCCCATCGCAGTGGCGGCGCACATCGTCGGCCGTGATCGCCCGGCCGGCGGGCAAGGGGTCGCCGCCGTCCAGGTCCGAGAGGTCCAGACAGACACCACGGGTGATGATCGGCGGGATCTGCTCGACGCCCAGGTTGGCCAGGCCCCAGTCGCCCACCGTCTGGTCGGCGCTGTAGCCGCCGTACATCCGGTCGCCGATGGTGAAATGGCCCAGGGCGTCGATATGGGTGCCGACATGCATGGTCAGTTCCATGCGCTCCAGGTTGGCGCCGACCTCGTTGGTGGCGCCCAGGCCGGCGCGGTAACGCAGGGTGTTGCGCGAGGTCGCCGAGGAAGTGATCAGGTAGGGCGTCTGGTTCGGCTCGATCCGCGGCGCGCCGTTCTCGATCACATGGCTCAAATCCACGACCCGGCCGGTTTTCGCCATGGCCAGGGCCGCCAGGGTGCTCTCGGCCGTCAACCGGTTGCCGGCGCCCAACTGGTCGCCCGGGCCCCATTCGGCGTGATCGTGAATGCAGTTGGTCATGGCGCTCTCCTCCTTGCGCTCTCGTCTTGGCGACGTTCGGTTCAATCGAAGGTCGGGACGCCGATATAGGCACGCCCCTGGGCGCCGTCGTGGGCCGCCGTCACCGCCCGCCGCCAGGCCGCGTCGTCGAGGCCGTAGTCGGCCGGATCGGTTGACACCGCGAGGCCCTGCAGCAGGTCCGCCAGCCGGTCGACGCCGGCGCGGGGATCGGAGCCGAAGATCTGCCGCATGGCGTCGTCGCAGGCGGCATCATGGCCGAGGCTCCAGGCCAGCAGCCGCGGCAGGCTGAACGAGCAGGCGATGCCATGGGCCAGACCCAGGCGCAGGGACAGCTCGTAGGAAATCGCATGCGCCAGGGTGGTGCGGGTGTTGGAAAAGGCGAGACCGGCCAGCAGCGCCGCCCGGGACATGCGGGTGGCCGGCTCCGGATCCTCGGGCGCCGCGATCCGGGCCGGCAACACCTCGATGATTTCGCGCGCCGCGGTCACCGCCAGGCTGCTGGAGATCGGGTTGGCGTTGCGGTTCCACAGACTTTCCAGGGCATGGGAGAGCGCGTCGAGGCCGGTCGCCACGGCCAGCGGGGCCGGCGCGCCGAGGGTCAAGTCGGGGTCGACCAGCGCGACCTCGGGGAACAGATCCGGCCGGTCGAGGGAAAGCTTGCGCCCTCGCGCCTGGTCCCAGATCACGGCGAAGGAGGTGACTTCGCTGCCCGTCCCGGCGGTGGTGGGCACGGCGATAACGGGCAGGGCGGCCGGCCCGGCCGGCATTTGGCCCGGCTCCAGGGCCCGGCGGAGGGCTTGGTAATCGCCCCGGGCGGCGGCCAGCGCTTTCGCCGTGTCGATAGCGGAACCGCCGCCGAGGGCGACGATCACGGCCGTTCCGGGCGCGGCCGTAAAGCGGCTGCAGAGGTCGTTCAGTCCGCGGACGTCCGGATTGGCCTCGACCCGGTCAAGCACCAGGTTGGCGGGGCCGGCCAAATCCAACACCCTCGCGGTCATCCGGTCGAACGGCGGGTCCGGGTAGGTCACCAGGCAATAGGGGCGGTCGCCGACGAGCTCGGCGATCCCGCCCAGCGCGCCGGCGCCAAATCTTATCTCGACTGGATTGTGATAGCGCCGCATCGCCCGCTCGATCGGTTGGTGAATGCCATATTCAGGCACTGTGACGGATTTGCCCGGCGATGGAAATGGCGGCCCTGGACGCACCGGCGCCCAGGGGCGAAGATCAGCGTCTTGGTGGCGTAGTTTGGAGGATCCGATGCCCAAATCAGCCCAGGATCGACCGCGGCCGGAGACCATCAATACCCTGGTCGCCGGCGTTTATCCCGCCCTGGCCATGTTGGCGGGCATGCAGTTGGAGCTCTTTACGCCCCTGGGCGATGGCGCCCAAAGCGTCGACGAGCTGGCGGCGGCCCTCGACATTGACGCCACGCGCCTGCGGCCCTTGCTCTACGCCCTGGTCAGCGCCGGCTTGCTGGAGGTCGCCGGCGAGAAATTCGCCAATACGGCCGAGGCGGATACCTTCCTGGTCAAGGGCCGGCGCGGCTATCTGGGCGGCCAGCACGAGGTCTACGCCGATCTCTGGCAGTCGACCCTGCTGACGGCGGATTCGATCCGCAGCGGCCAACCCCAGGCCAAGCATGATTTCGGGGCCATGGGGAAGGCGGAGCTGGCCGCCTTCATGCGCGGCCTGGACGCGGGCGCCGGGGCGGCGGCGCGGCGGCTGATGAAGTCCCATGACCTCGGCCGCTTCCGCAATTTACTGGATGCCGGCGGCGGTGGCGGCGGCCTGGCGGCGACCCTGTGCGCCGCCAACCCGGAGCTCGCCGGCACCGTGGTCGAACTGCCCCTGGTTGCCGAGGTCGCGGCAGAGATGATCGCCGAACGCGGCCTGACCGAACGGGTCAGCAGCGTCGGCTGCGATGTCGTGAGCGAGCCGCCGCCCGGCCGCTACGACCTCGCCGTGCTGCGCGCCTTCCTGCAGGTGCTGGGGCCGAACGCCGCCGCCCGGGCGCTGGCCAACGTGGCCCAAAGCATCGAGCCCGGCGGCGAGATCTTCATCATCGGCCGGGTGCTGGACGACGACCGCCTGGGCCCCCTGGACGCCGTCGCCGCCAACGTCATGTTCCTCAACATCTACGACCAGGGCCAGGCCTACACCGAAGCCGAACACCGGGACTGGCTGGCGGCGGCCGGCTTCAACGATATCGAGCGCGAAGTACTGGGCGGCGGCTATTCCATCATTCGCGGCGTGCGGCGTTAGGAGGGGCCGCTACGACTCCGCCGACCAGTTGTTGTACATGTCCAAGAGGGCGACGATGTCCCGGCCCTGATGGCCCTGTGCCAGGGCCAGGGCATAGATGTTCCGGACCAACGAGGCGGTCGGCGTCGGCATCCGGCAGGCGCGGCCCAGTTCGACGCCCAGGGACAAATCCTTCTCGCCCAGCTCCATCTTGAAGCCCGGGTCGAAATTGCCCGCCAGGGCATTGGGGAACCGCTTGGTGAAGTGGTGGGAGCGGCCGCCGCTGACCGACAGCACGTCGTAGAGCTTCGCCGGCTCCACGCCGGCGGCGGTGCCCAGCGCGAAGGCCTCCGCCGCCACCAGCACGTTGCCCATGGACATCATGTTGTTGACGATCTTCACCACCTTGGCGGTGCCCACCGGCCCGGTGTGCTTCCAGGTGTTGCCGAGCAGCTCCACCACCGGCTCGATCTCCTCGATGACGGCCTCGTCGGCGCCGATCAGCAGCACCAGGTTGCCCTCGCCGGCCTCCTTGGGGCTGCCGCTGACCGGGCAGTCGACCACCTTCAGGCCGCGACCCGCCGCCGCCTCGGCCACCGTCGTCATGGTGCCGGGATCGATGGTGCTGAGCTCGACGATCACGCTGTCGGGCTCGGCATGAGCGACGATGCCGCCGTCGCCAAGCCAGGCCTCGGTCACCGCCTTCGGGTCCGGCAGGCTGGTCAGCACCAGCTTGCGCCCGGCCAAGGCCGCTGCCAGGGTGTCGGTCATCGCCAGGCCCTCGTCCACCAGGGTGCTGCGCACCGCCTCGCTGATGTCGTAGCCGGCGACGTCGAGGCCGGCGCCGGCCAGCCGCCGCGCCATGCCGGAGCCCATCTGGCCCATGCCGATGATGGCGATCTTCTCGGTCATTGCGTCCTCCTGCCTTGGGCCTCCATCAGCCCGGTGATCTGGTTGATGTCCCGGACGTCCTCGATGCCCCAGAGGGCATCGAACAGGGCGGCGAGGCGGTCTTCGGCCAGCACCCGGCCACCGCAGTCCAGGAACTTTTCCCACATCTCGTCCCGGTTCATCGGGTCGTCGCCGCCGCGGCCGATCAGGTGCTCGGTTCGGCGCGACACTTCCCGGCCGTCGTTCAGCGTCACCCTGACCTCCGCTCCCCACTGGGCCGGGCCGTCGTCGGCCAGCTCGGGGTGGGGCCGGGCAGAGGTCACCGACAGCAGCCGCTGGATTTCCCCCTCGGCGATCCGCCCGGCCTCGAAGTCGCCAAGCCGTACCGCGCCGTCCAGCAGCGCCCGGGCGACCACGTACTGAACGCTGAACTTGGCTTCCAGCGCCGTCGTCGGATCGGGGGTATTGGTGTGACGCAGGCGCCGGCCGTGGGGCAGGATGTCGATGCGCGCCACCTGGTCGGCGGCGATGTCCTCTTCCCGCGCCAGGGCCAGCATCAGGGCGATGGCCGGGTGGGTGCTGCCGCAGCAGGGAAACTGTTTCAGGGCGATCGTTGGCGCCTCGATCTCGAACGGCGGGCGCCAATCCTCGAGCAGCGGGGCGGGATCGAAGCGGTCGGGGCCGTTGAAGACGTTGAAGAAGCCCTGGTGATGCTCCATGACCTCCGGATTGGCATCGAAGCCGCCCTCGGCCAGCAGCGCCGCCAGCAGGCCGTTGCGGCCGCACTGCCCCACGTGCAGCGGCTTGGTCATGGTGCCGAAGTTGGCTTTCAGGCCGGCCGACAGCGACGGCGCGATGGCCAGCGCCATGGTCAGCCCGTCCGCATCCAGGACCAGCAGGTGCCCGGCCGCCGCCGCCGCGCCGACGGTCCCCAGGGTGGCGGTTGGATGCCAGCCCTTGTCGTAGTGGTGGTAGTGCACGCATCGGGCCAGGCGGATCTCGACTTCGACGCCGACCAGATAGGACAGCAACAGTTCAGGCCCGGACAATTGCCGCGCCTCGGCCAGGGCGAACAGGGCCGGTAGGATCGGTACCGACTGGTGGCCGCCGAAGGCACCGCTGAAATCGTCGTAGTCCAGGGCATGGGAGGCGACGCCGTTGACGAAGGTTGCGTCCAGGGCGCTGGTCCGCACCTCGGTGCCGAACACCAGGCAGGGGCCGGGCGCCTGGGCGATGCCGGCGGTGCCCAGGGCGATGCGGGCACAGGGCTCGCCGATGCCGGCCAGGGTGACGGCGACGGTGTCGATGATGCCGTGCTTGGCCGCCGACAGGGCGGCCGGTGACAGCGCCCCGGCCTCGATCCGAAGAACCTGCGCCGCCAATTGCGCCAGCACCGGCATCAGCCGCCCCCGGATTGGCGCTTGGCATGGTCCGCCGCGTGGGCGCCGGCGCGCTTGCCGAACACGGCGCCGGACGTCAGGCCGCTGCCGCCCGGATAGTTCTCATAGAACAGGCCGCCGACCAGTTCGCCGGCCGCGAACAGGCCCGGGATCGGCCGGTCGGCCAGGTCCTGGACGGCGTTGGTCTCGTCGATCTTCAGGCCGCCGAAGGTGAAGGTGACGCCGGTGGTGGTGACGAAGGCGGCATAGGGCGGTTCGTCGATCGGCAGGGCCCAGTTGCTCTTGGCCGGCTGGATGCCTTCGGTACGGACGCCGTCCAGGATGGCGGGGTTGTAGTCGCCGGGCCGGCAGGCGGCGTTGAACGCCTCGATGGTGCGGCGCAGCTTGGTGGGGTCGACCTCGATGCCTTCGGCCAGGTCCTCGATGCTGTCGGCCTCGACCTTGGTGACCTCGCGGATGCGGTATTCGTCGCGCAGCCGGTGCACGGTCTTCCGGTCGAAGATCTGGATGGCGGTGCGATGGGGCTGGGCCATGATCGCCTTGCCGAAGCGGACATAGGTCAGGTTGCGGTAGTCCTCGCCCTCGTCGACGAAGCGTTCGCCGTCGAGGTTGACCATGATGCCCAGCGGATAGGAGTGCTTCTGGAAGTTATCCAGCACCCAGCGGTCGCCGAACGGTGGCGCCGAGATGTCCCAGCCGACGGAATGACAGCCCGACCAGTTGCCGTGGGGCACGGCGCCGATGTCCAGCGCCATGCCGATGCCTTCGCCGGTGTTGTGGCGGGTGCCGCGGACCCGGGCCAGGTCCCAGCCCTGGCCGAGGTAGCGCACCCGCATTTCCGGGTTCGATTCGAAGCCGCCGCAGGCCAGCACGACGGCCCGGCAGGCGATGTCCTCATAGCCGTCGGGACCGCGCACCGTCAGGCCGCTGATCGTGTAGTCCCGGTCCTGCAGCAGTTTGGTGGCGCCGGTGCCGTAGCGGATCTCGATCCCCAGCCGCTGGCAGCGGGTCAGCAGGAACTCCACCAGGCCGGCGCCGCCGCCGACCGCCTCGATATTGACGCCGCCATAGAAATGCTGCTTGCCGTCGACCTCATAGGATTGCCGGCCGTACATCGGGATGAAGCGGACGCCGTTCTGGCGCATCCAGGCCATGGTCGGCCGCGAATGGTCGATCAGGATCCAGGCCAGGGTCTCGTCCGCCTGGCCGCGGGTCACCTTCATCAAGGTCTCGTAGAAGTGCTGCCGGTCATGGCTCGGCAGGATCATCCCCTCGGCCTCGTGGTCGGAGAGATCGACCAGGATATCTTGGCGGACGTCGTCCAGACCCTCATGGGTGAAGCGGAAGCCGCCGGCGGTGAAATAGGAATTGCCGCCCTTTTCGTCTTCCCGCGCCTTCTCCAGCACCAGCACGCTGGCCCCGTTCTCGCGGGCCGAGATGGCGGCGCACAGGGCGGCGTTGCCGGCGCCGACCACGACGACGTCATAGTCCATGGCTGTTTCTTCCTCCCGGTTCATTTGCCGTGGCGGCCTGGTCATGGACGTCCGAACGGCCGCATCCATAGCCTAGCACGTCGTTACCGGGCGCTTCGCCCGCTTGGTCCGATCGGCCGCCCGCAATCAGGGGCATTGCGTCGTGGCAGGGTTCGGGCAGCATCAATCCTGCGAGGATGATCCTTTCGGGAAAATCCGATTGACACGCATGCCGGGCGTCGAGCCCGACGGATGAGGGGGTGTCATGACGCAGTCCGAACGCAGTTCGGGTTCGCCGATCCTGGCCAGGGGTTATCTCGTCTGGGCCAACGGATTGCCGATCCCCGGCGCCGCCATCGAAATTCACGAAAAATCGGATCAACGCCTGGGCCAATCGGTCAGTGGCGACGGCGGCTATTTCGCGGTGCCGCTCGATCGCCGCCACGGCGGCCAGGCGGGCCTGAGGCTGCTGTTGCGGGGCGGCCGATGCGGCCGGGAATTGTACAGCGCGCCGCTGCGGATCGACGCCGATGGACGGGGCGGGAAGTCGCGCTTCGTGGTGCCGGCCCGGGTGCGCCGGGATTTCACGCCGACGGCGGTTCACATCCCGCGTCGCGACGGCGGGATTCTTTCCGAGGGGCCACGGGAGACCATCGAAAAGGCCCTGAACAAACGTTTCGCCGGGCAGCCCGAGCAACTGGCCCGCTCGCTGGCATTGATGCGGCGCAGCATCCCATTCCTGGCCCGGGTCGGCGAGCTGCCGGCCATCGCCTGGCGGGTGCTGGATGGGGAGCGGCCGGCGGCGGCGCAATTGCGCGGCCTGTTGCTGAAGCTGGCCGGCGCCGGCCGGCAATTCAGTGGCGGTGGCGGATCCTCCCGCTTCATGAGCGCGGCGCAGGCGGCCTACGGCGGAACAGGACGGCCGCTCCCCGACTCGCCGATGGGCTTTCAAGGGCCTTGCGCCTTCGATCCTTTCGGCTTTGCGCCAGTGGCCGTCGCGACCCTGCGGATCGCCGACTCGATCACCGATTGGGAGTACCTGGCCGGCGGTCTGGAGGTCGGGCTGTTCGGCAGCGGCCAGTTCGACAGCCTCTTTCAGGGTGCTCAAGAATTTCTCGGCAACGGCGACGACACCGATCTGCTGGCCGGCCTGCTGCCGGGCGGCCTGCTCCCGCCCGCCGAGCCCGACTATCCCGAAGGTCCCGGCCTGGGTGATCCCTATTTCGACCTGGACGACTGTATGATTCGGCCGATGGAATGTCTGGCCGCGGACGTCAATGTGGCCATTCTCCCGGACCCGGACGGTCAGGCCTACCAGATCACCGCCATCAGCCCCGATGACGCCTGCGCCGGCGAACAGGTCGAGATCACCGGGCAATTCTTCGGCAGCGAGCCGCAAAAGGTGGTGTTCCCGAAATGCGAAGGTTCGATCGTCGTCGATGCCGTCTCATGGTCGGAGAACCAGGTCATCGCCGTGGTTCCCGAGGACGCCACGCCGGGCCAGTTGGGACTGAAGATCCCCCGCTACACCATGCAGATGTGCGGCCATTACATCACCGTCTCCGAACTGGGCGCGACCCTGGATTTCCATGGCGGCCGGCCCTGGATCGACTACCTGACGGTGGCGGGCGACACGCGCGGCTGCCTGAGCCACGACCAGATGCTGCCCATCGCCTGGAAGGCCTGTCCCGACGGTATCACCCAGGTTGACTTGACGGTCAGCCTCGACGGCAGCGAAATCGTCTCGGAATTGGGCCTCGCCGCCGAGGACGTGTACGACCTCCCGGCCTTGAACGTGACCACCGATGCCCGCCTGGAAGTGTCGATCACCGCCCATTTGAGCGCCGGCAATTGCGGGCCGCGCACTCTGGTCCGAACATTCGACGTCGGCGTGCCGCCGCAGCTCGTCATCGAGGGTATCGAAGTCACCCAGGGCATCCAAACTTTCGCCCTCGGGGCGTCCGGCAACAATGGCGTCACCATGGTGGCGGGCAAGGACACCATCGTTCGGGTCTACGTCTCGGCCGATCGCAACGGCTTCAACGGCGACCTGGTGCAGATCACCGGGCAGCTTGGCGTGTTGCGCGCGCCGGGTGATCTTCTCACCCTGATGCCGATCAACGGCTCCTCGCCCGATCCCGCGATCGACGCGCCCAATCCCTTCATCGCCGCCGGACCGGTCGGACAGATCGATCGACAGGTGACCGATCACACCCTGAACTTCCGCATCCCGGCGTCGTCCTGCGAGGGCAGCATCGCCCTCCAGGCGGAGGTGTTCGCCGAAATCTGCGATCCGTTTCCGACCGCCACCGGTAACCTCGGCGTGCAATTCACCGCCGTGCCGCCGCTGCCGCTGCGCTACATCCAGGTCGTCGATGCCGGCGGCGGCCCGATTACGCCCGGAAACTGCCTCTTCACCCTGCGCCGGGCGGTCGACGTCCTGCCGACCACGACCGACGATCTCGGCGCCGCCCTGTCGTTTGTCTACAGCACCTTGCTGGACTCCACGAACGACGTCGGCATGTACCTGATCGTCATGGACCTGGACGACATGCACAATCTGGAATGGTACGAGGCCCTGGGGATTTTCCCGGACCTGAACGATATCATTGCCTTGACGGCCGATCCCAACGAAGTCTGGGTCGGGATCACGCATGCCTTGACCCGCGGCATGATGGCCTGGCCCGGCGGCGGCAACACGGTGATCTCGGCCTCCTATCAGATCGCCGATGGCTGGACCGGTTTCGCCAGTCACCGGATCAAGACCGCCCATGAAATCGGCCACGCCCTGGGCCTGGGCCATGTCCAGGCCGTCGGTGACGAGAGCTGTTTTGGCGTCGGCTGTGAAGACCTGCCCAACAGCGGGCTGCTCGACGAGGTGGCGTTCGATCCGTTCTGGAACCTGGCGGTACCCACGCCGACCTTCGATTTCATGTCCTACGCCCGCCACCGGTGGATCACCGAGGACCACTGGAACCGGCTGTTCGGCAGGGCCAGCGCCTGATGGGATGGGGGATGATATGAAACAGCCGATATTCCTGCGCCTCGACGGCAATGTTTTCGACGATATTCGTTTCGAGCCGCGCAGTTGCTGGGAAACGACCTATGTCACCAAACGCGAGCGCACCGAGGATGGCAACTTCACCGTGGACGTCCTCGATGGTGTCGGCGACAGCTTGTTCGTCATGCATCCGGAGGTCGGCTATCCGATCCAGTGCGAGCGGCCGCGGCCGGGGCCCATCGTGGCGCGGCTGATCGCCTATTTGCCGCTGCTGGACGGCGCCAGCGAAGTCGTCGTGCGCCATCGCGGCATCGAGATCCATCGCGCCAGGATCGCCCCGACGCCGCCGGAATTGGGCAATGTCGAGGTCAAGCTGGAGGCGGCCAAGGCCACCATCAGTTGGTCCCTGGCCGCGGCGGCGAAAGGGTCGCCACGGCATTTCAGCCTGTTCTTCATCGACCAGAGGCGCCGGCCGACCCTGTTGGCGACGCGCCTGCAAAGGCCGTCCTACGTCCTGCGCTTCGATCAGGCCCGGGTGTTCGGTCGTGGCCGGTTCGTGGTCGTGGCCCACCAGGGTCTGCGCTCGGCCAGCCGGCGATCGGCCCAGGTGGCGTTGCCGCGGGCACGGCCCCTGCTGACCATCATCGCACCCGACCAGGACGACTGTTATCCCTTCGGCCAGCCGCTGTCGGTGCAGGCTCTATTAGGCGATGGCGCGGGGGCGACGATGACCGCGCCCAGGCTGGCCTGGTCGCTGGACGGCCACCGCCTGAAGGAGACCGCCGGGTCAATGGCGCTGCCGGATCTGGCGCCCGGCGAGCATGTCCTGTCCGTCAGCCTGGCGGGCAAGGGCGGGGCAGATGTGTCCGATCAGGTTCGCTTCCAGGTCGCCGGGCCATCCGCCGCCGTACGGCGATACCTGGCGGCGGTGCAGGCGCGGGCCGACCAATAATCCGGCCGCCATTCGGCCGGCGACGGGATCGTCTGGCGCGACATGCTCTAGCTGACGCGAAAGGATGACCCGACCACGACCTTCGCCAGGTCGATGTAGGACGGTCTGCCGGTTTGCTAAACTCCCAACAGACATTGACTTCATGGGTAGGCACACTTGGCGCCCGAGGGGAAGCGTTGTCATGCCGGAAGCGCAAACGCTCTACGACAAGATATGGGAGAGCCATGTCGTCCACCAACACGAGGGCGGCTTCCGCGTTCTCTACATCGACCGCCACCTGGTGCACGAGTTCACCAGCCCGCAGGCCTTCGATGGGCTTCGGGCAGCCGGACTCAACGTGCGCCGCGCCGACGCGACGCTGACCGTCGCCGACCACACCGTGGCGACGACGGATCGCGGCCAGAGCGTCGACGACGAGGAGAGCCGGATTCTGGTCGAGACGCTGCGTGAAAACTGCCGAGCTTTCGGCGTTCCCTTCTTCAACATGAACGACCCGCGCCGGGGCATCGTCCACATAATCGGACCCGAGCAGGGGTTCGCCCAGCCTGGCGACACCATCGTCTGTGGCGACAGCCACGTCGCCACGCATGGCGCCTTTGGTGCGCTTGCCTTTGGTATCGGCATTTCCGAGGTGGCGCACGTGCTTGCGACCCAGACGCTGATCCAGGAACGCTCTCGGAATATGAAGATTACAATCGACGGCGATCTGCCGGCGGGTTGTTCCGCCAAGGACCTAGTCCTGGCCATCATTGGCACCATCGGCACCGCCGGCGGCACCGGCCATGTCATCGAATATGCCGGTGACGCGGTCCGCGCCCTTTCCATGGAAGGCCGCATGACTGTTTGCAACATGAGCATCGAGGCCGGCGCCCGGGCCGGCCTGATCGCTCCGGACGAGACCACCTTCGCCTATCTGAAGGACCGGCCGATGGCGCCGCAAGGCGCCGATTTCGAAAAGGCGGTCGCCCATTGGCGGACGCTGGTCTCCGATCCCGGCGCGGCTTACGATAAGGAAGTGACCTTGCGGGCCGATGAACTGGTGCCTTACGTTACCTGGGGTACCAGCCCGGAGGATGCCCTGCCGGTAACCGCGCTGGTTCCCGATCCGGCCCAGGCCGCCGATCCCGTCAAGGGCGCGGCCATTCAACGTTCTTTGGACTATATGGGCCTGACCGCCGGCACGGTGATCAAGGATATCGCCATCGACCGGGTCTTCATCGGCTCCTGCACCAACGGCCGCATCGAGGATATCCGCGCCACTGCCGCCGTCGCCAAGGGCCGCAAGTTGGCGGATCGGGTCAATGCCATGGTGGTGCCCGGTTCCGGCCTGGTGAAACAGCAGGCCGAGGCCGAGGGCTTGCACGAAATTCTGATCGAAGCCGGGTTTGAATGGCGCGCGCCGGGCTGTTCCATGTGCGTGGCCATGAACGCCGATCGCCTGGAGCCGGGCGAGCGGTGCGCCTCGACCTCGAACCGCAACTTCGAGGGTTGGCAGGGTTTCGGCGGGCGCACTCACCTGGTCAGCCCAGGGATGGCTGCTGCCGCCGCCGTCACCGGCCATCTAACCGATGTGCGCGAACTGCTCTGAGTAGACCGAGATGGAATGGTTCAACAACCTCGACAGCGGTCACCCAGGGTCCGCCAAACCGAAGCTACTCAATGACCCACGGCAGAAGTGGGGCGCAGGGCACGAACCTCTTTCGGACGACCGCGCTTATTCTTCCGGCACCCGACAGCTGAAGCGTTCGAGGATGACTTGAAACCAGAAACAATGCCCGGAGAAGATGCGTGGTTCGACCCTACAGCGGGTCCAGGGCGCGGCAGTGGGCGGTTTCCCAGCCGATTTCGAGCTTGTCGCCCAGCTCGATGCGCTCCGCCTCGGCCGTCACCGCCTTGGCCATCAGTTCGCCACCGCCGGAGCGTTCGATGCGGATCATCGAATGATCGCCGCCATAGATGATCTCGGTGACTTCGCCGTGCAGCCGGTTGGCCAGGTCCTTGCCGTTGATATTCAGGTGCAGGCGTTCGGGCCGGATCGACAGCGAGGTCGCGGCACCTTCGCCGGCGACATTGACGGCCCGGGCCATGACCCGTTCGCCGGTGGTCAAGGTGACCTCGCAGTCGGCGTCCAGTTGCCGGGTGACCCGGCCTTCGAGATTGTTGTTTTCGCCGATGAAGTTGGCGACGAAGGAATTTTCCGGATACTCGTAAATCGTGCGCGGGTCGTCGATCTGCTGCACCACGCCGTCGTTGAAGACCGCCACCCGGTCTGACATGGTCAGCGCCTCGCGCTGGTCGTGGGTGACATAGACCACGGTCATGCCGAGCTGTTCGTGCAGGTGCTTGATTTCGATCTGCATCTGCTCGCGCAGGTTCTTATCCAGCGCGCCCAGGGGTTCGTCCATCAGGACCAGTTCCGGCTCGAACACCAGGGCCCGGGCCAGGGCGACGCGCTGCTGCTGGCCGCCCGAAAGCTGGGCCGGGCGGCGTTCGGCCAGATGTTCCAGTTCGACCATCTTCAGGACCCGCAGGGTCCGCTCGGCCATTTCGCTCTTGCCCAGGCGTCGTTGCTTGAGCGGATAGGCGACGTTCTCGCCGACGGTCTTGTGCGGGAACAGGGCATAGTTCTGAAACACGATGCCCATGTTGCGGCGATAGGGCGGCACGTGCCGCAGTGAATTGCCATGCAGGAAAATCTCGCCCGAGGTCGGTTCCTCGAACCCCGCCAGCATCATCAACGTGGTGGTCTTCCCCGACCCCGAAGGGCCCAGCAGGGTCAGGAATTCGCCGCGCTGGATCGTCAGCGATAAGCCTTGAACGACGTTGGTATCGCCGTCGTAGGTCTTCTCGACCGTGACGAATTCGACGACGCCTGCGGAATTGTCATTCACTTGTTCCACTGTTCCCAAAGTTGTTTTGTTTTGTCAGCACCGACCCGGATTCGGGTATCTGATCGCCGGTTGAGTGTGCTAATTTCCCCCTCCAATCGTCTCCAGGGAGGAATAACAGATGAATATCAGGAAGTATATGACAGCGGCGGCGGTGACGATCACGGCCGCCGCTTTCGCCGGCGACGCCATGGCGCGCGATTTCACCATCGCCTCGTGGGGCGGCGGCTATCAGGATTCGCAGCGCAAGCATTTCTTTAAGCCGTTCGGC
>JASLMH010000120.1 GCA_030746635.1 Alphaproteobacteria bacterium
CGCCAACTACCTTTCGTCGAACGAAGATGACTATTCCGGTTTCGGCCTGCACTTCGAGCTGATCGGCGACATGAGCCGGTCCGACGCGCAGGACGAACTGGATGACAAGCTGAGCACCATCTGCACCAACATCAAGGCCACGGAGACCCTGGTCTACACCATCACCTTCCAGGTCAGTTCCAGCTCCATCCAGACCCTGATGAGCAACTGCGCCACCGACTCCTCGAAGTACTACAACTCGCCCAGCAACGACGAGTTGGAGCGGGCGTTCCGGGCGATCGGCGCCGAGTTGTCGAACCTGCGGATCGGCGGTTAGCGGTCTGATCCCTGGTCAATCAGCAGGTAGCCTAGGGCCATGCGGGTCAGTTCCCGGGCCATCGCCGGATCATCGATGGCCAGGGGCCCCGGCCGATTGAGGATGGCATTCATCAAGGTGCCGTAGACGAACTGCATGGCGCGGCGAAAGGCCAACTGACCCTCCGCCTCGGCGAACGCCCCGCCGCGAGCCCGCAGCAGGGCCAGCACCCGGTCCTCCAGGCTCTGTCCAAAGGCGCGCAGCGGATCCCAGGCCTTGGGATCGTGCATGGATTTCTCCAGCGAGGCGCGGATCAGCCCGGCATGTTCGTCGACCATTTCGGTGGCGAAATCGATGAAACGGCCGATCACCCCGGCGGCATCGAGCCGATCCGCCCGGGCCGGCGCGAAGACCTGTTCGAAGCGGCTGTCGACGGCGCCGGTACGGGCCGCGACGATGGCCAGATAGAACGCGGCCTTGTCGGCGAAATGGTGGTAGAAGGCGCCGGTCGAACAGCCGGCTCGGGCGGCGATGTCGGCGATGCCGGTGTCGTCGAAACTACGGCCGCGCAACAATTCTTCCCCGGACCGCAGCAGACGCGAGCGGGTCTGCCGGGCCCGCGCCTGCTTGGCCCTGGGCCGGCCGACGGCGGGTTTCGCCGCCCCGAGATCCAGTGTCATTTGTCTTGCCCGAAAAACCGAATCATGATTATGATTATGTAGTCGACGAGCATCGCTTGTCAAAAAAGGGCGGTTTCGCCAGGGGAAACGTCGATCGGGGGTGGCAGCCATGGCTGTCGCGAGTCGACTTTTCCCAATACTTGTCACGCACGACCGGGCGGCAGCGACCGCCGGTTCGGCAAAGGGGATGGGCTCATGTCATCGATGTTCCGCTATCAGCTTCCGGTCGAAGAGACCGAATGGAAAGTCGACAGCAAGAACGACGTCAGTTTCGTGTGGGAGTACGAGGACGGCAACGACGATCTGCTGAAGCTCTACGACAAGGGCAAGAAGCAGCAATGGGACGCCGCCGAGCGGATCGACTGGTCGCAGGATCTGGACCCGGAAAACCCCATGCTGATGCCGGACGAGATGATCCGCATCTACGGCTCGCCGATGTGGGACAAGATGACCGACCAGGAAAAGGCCAATTTGCGCCGGCATACCCAGGCCTGGCAGATTTCCCAGTTCCTGCACGGCGAGCAGGGTGCGCTGATGGTGACCGCCCGGATCGTCGAGACGGTGCCCGATATCAACGCCAAGTTCTATGCCGCCACCCAGGTGATGGACGAGGCCCGCCATGTCGAAGCCTATTCGCGCCTGTTGCACGACAAGTTCGAGCTGTCCTATCCGATCACCCCGCCGCTGGCGGCGCTGCTGGAGAACGTGCTGCACGACAAGCGCTGGGACTTCAACTATCTCGGCATGCAGGTGCTGATCGAGGGTCTGGCCCTGGCGGCCTTCCATGCCATCCGGGACATGAGCCGGAACGAGTTGTCGGCCTCGGTCAACGCCTACGTGATGCAGGACGAGGCCCGGCACGTCGCCTTCGGCCGGCTGGCGCTGCGCGACTACTACCCGCAATTGACCTCGGCCGAATTGCGGGAACGCGAGGAGTTCGTCATCGAAGGCTGCTGGCACATGCGCGACCGATTCACCTCGAACGAGTTGTGGGCCGCCGTCGGTCTGCCGGAAAAGGACTGCATCGAATGGGTCGAGAAGTCCGAGGCGATGCGGCTGTTCCGTACCCGGCTGTTCAGCCGCATCGTGCCGATCGTCAAGGACATCGGCCTGTGGACCGACCAGGTGCAGGACGCCTTCACCAAGATGGGCCTGCTGGAGCTTTGCGACCCGGACCTGGACATCGGCGCCCTGCTGGACCACGACGCCAAGGTGGCCGAGGAGTTCGATGCCCGGCGTCACGTCGGAGAGACCATCGCGGCGGCGGAATAGTCCCCGCCGCTTCGGGGCGCCGCCGCGGGGCCCCCTTGGATGGACGGCGAATCCGCCGCCATGGTATGGTGAGCGCCTCGAATCCGTGCGCGAGAGCAAGGACTTGACGGCTCTTCCTAACCAGGCAGACGCACCGCGGCTTTCCCCCGAGGCGAGCCACCGCCTGATGTTGCGGCTGCTGCGGGATTACGTTCGCCCGCATGTCGGAAAACTGATCCTGGCAACCGCGTTCATGGCGCTGATGGCGGCGGCCCTGGGCGCCAACGCCTATCTGATAAAGCCGGCGATCGACGAGGTCTTCGTCGAGACCGTCCCGAAAGCGCTGTTTTGGGTACCGCTGGCGGTCATCGTGGTGGCGGTGGTGCGCGGCGGTGCCACTTACATGCAGAGTATTTTGATGCATGGCGTCGGCCAGCGGATCATCGCCGAGACCCAGGTGCGGATGTATCGGCACCTGATTTGCGCCGACCTGGCCTATCTGAATTCGGTGCATACCGGCAAGCTGCTGTCGTCATTCCTGTTCGACGCCAACCTGCTGCGCGACGCCGTCGGGCGGGCGGTCACCGGCATCGCCAGGGACGCCTTGAGCGCCGTGGCCCTGATGGCGGTGATGTTCATCCAGGACTGGCAATTGGCGCTGGTCGTGGTCTTCGTCTTTCCGCTGGTCGGGATCGCCATCCGCAAACTGGGCAAGCGCATGCGCAAGGCCTCCACCGCGACCCAGGAGGAAACCGGAAAACTGGCCAGCCATCTGACCGAAACCCTGGAAGGCGCCCGCCTGGTCAAGGCCTACGGCATGGAAGAACGCGAGATCCGGCGCGCCAGCGAACGGGTCGAACGGCGCCTCAAGGAAATCATGCGGATGATCCGCACCCGCTCGGCGGCGACGCCGTTGACCGAGTCGATCGGCGGCGTGGCGGTGGCGGTGGCGATCTTCTACGGCGGCTGGCGGGCCCAGGCCGGCGCCCTCTCGCTGGGCGAGTTCATGTCGTTCCTGGCCGCTTTGTTGATGGTCTATCAGCCGTTGAAGGGCCTGGCGAGCCTGAACGCCGCCCTGCAGGAGGGCCTGGCGGCGGCGCAACGGATCTTTGCCGTATTGGACGTGGCGCCGACCATCCGGGAACGCCCGGACGCGGCCGCCCTTCAGGTGAGCGCCGGCGCCATTACCGTCTCGGCGGTGCATTTTTCCTATGAAGAGGGCAAGCAGGCGGTTCACGACGTGAACCTGACCGTTCCGGCCGGCGCCACCGTCGCCCTGGTCGGTCCCTCCGGCTCCGGCAAGAGCACCTTGATGAACCTGCTGCTGCGCTTCTACGACCCCGATCAGGGCACCATCGCGATCGACGGCCAGGACATCGCCGACGTCACCATCGACAGCCTGCGCGGCGCCCTCGCCCTGGTCAGCCAGGACGTCACCCTGTTCGACGACAGCGTGCACGCCAACATCGCCTATGGCCGGCCTGGCGCCGACGAGGCGGCGATCCTGGCGGCGGCCGAGGCGGCGGCGGCCGACCAATTCATCCGTGAATTGCCGCAGGGCTACGACACCCGGGTCGGCGAAGACGGCGTGCGGTTGTCCGGCGGCCAGCGGCAACGCATTGCCATCGCCCGGGCGATGCTGAAGGACGCGCCGATCCTGTTGCTGGACGAGGCCACCTCGGCGTTGGACAGCGAGGCCGAGCGGCAGGTGCAGACCGCCCTGGAAGCATTGAAGCGGGGACGCACCACCCTGGTGATCGCACACCGCCTGTCCACGGTCCGGGCCGCCGATCGCATCTACGTGCTCGACGCCGGCCGGGTCGTGGAGACCGGCGACCACGCCGAACTGATGCGCCAGGGCGGGGCCTACGCCAAATTGTACCGCCTGCAATTCGCCGAGGACCCGGACGGCAAGGTCGTCGCCCAACTGGGGAGCTAGACCGGGTGACCCTGGGCAAGTGGCTTTCCAATGGCCCGGCCGGTCAGTTTGTGTTGACCTTCATGGTCGCCCAATACCTGCGGTTGGTGCACGCAACCACCCGCTGGAGCAAGGTCGATAGCCAACTGTTGACCGACCCTGTGTCCGCCGGCCGGCCGGTAATCGCCATCATGTGGCATGGCCGGCTTTTGATGGCGCCCTATGTCTGGCCTCGGCCGCAGCCGTTGCATCTGCTGGTTTCGCGGCACGGCGACGGCGAGTACTTTGCCCGGGTCATGGCGCAGTTCGGCCTGCCGGCGGTGCGCGGTTCGACGGCGCGCGAGGACAAGGATCGCGACAAAGGGGGGGCGCCGGCCCTGCGCGAGATGCTGGGGCTGTTGAAACAGGGCCTTTCGGTCGGCATCACCCCCGACGGACCCCGCGGTCCCCGGATGCGCCTGGCCATGGGTATCGTTACCCTGGCCCGGCTGTCCGGCGCACCGGTGGTGCCGATCGCCTTCGCAACCTCGCACCGCCGTTTGCTTGGTAGTTGGGACCGCTTCCACCTAGCCTGGCCCTTTGGCCGTGGCGCCATGGTCTACGGCCGGCCGATCGTGGTGGCGCGGGACCTGGATGCCGAGCAGCAGGAAGCCGCCCGGCTGGAGATCGAAGCGGCATTGAACGCGGTGACCGACCGGGCCGACCTCCTGGTCGGGCAAGACACCGTCGAACCGGCAGCCGCGCCGGTCACCGCCGGTCAAGGGGAGCAGGCGGCGTGACCTCGATGTTGTATCGCGCGACGACCACCCTGCTGGGACCGGCGATCGGGCTTTATCTTCGCCATCGCCTGAGCCGGGGCCGGGAAGACCCCGAGCGCATTCGCGAACGCCTGGGCCAGCCCGGGCGGGACCGCCCGGACGGCCCGCTGGCGTGGATCCATGCGGCCAGCGTCGGCGAGGCGGTGTCCGTGCTGCCCTTGATCGAGGGCATGCTGAACCGCGGCGAAAACCTGTGGCTGCTCTTGACCACCGGCACCGTCACCTCGGCCCGGATCATGACGGATAGGCTGCCGGCGCGGGCGCTGCATCAATACGTACCGGTCGACCGGCCCTCGGCGGTGCGTTGTTTCCTGGATCATTGGCGGCCGGATCTGGCCATCTGGGTTGAATCCGAGCTATGGCCGAACCTGATTGGCGAAACCCGGGCGCGGGGCATTCCGATGGCGCTGGTCAACGCCCGCATGTCGGAGACCTCGTACCGGCAATGGCGCAGGCTGCCGTTCCTGATCCGGCCCTTGCTGCGGGCCTTCGATATCTGCATCGCGCAGAGCGCACCGGACGCCGGACGCCTGGCCACCCTGGGCGCCCGCAACGTCGCCTGCCACGGCAATCTGAAGGCCAGCTCGCCCCCATTGGCCGCCGATGCCAGGGACCTGCACGAATTGACCACCGCCATCGGCCGTCGGCCGCGCTGGCTGGCGGCCAGCACCCATCCGGGCGAGGAAGCGGCGGTTGCCGCCGCGCACCAGCAATTGTCCAGCCGATTCCCCGGACTGCTGACCGTGGTGGTGCCACGCCACGCCAATCGGGGCGACGAGATCGCCCGGCAGTTGCGCGGCCTCGGCCTGAACGTCGCCCAACGATCCCGTGAGCAGCCGATCGCAGCCGACACCGAGATCTACCTGGGCGACAGCATGGGCGAGATGGGGCTGTACTACCGCCTGGCGCCAATCGTCTTCGTCGGCGGCTCGCTGATCGAGCATGGCGGCCAGAATCCGTTGGAAGCGGCGCGCCTGGATTCGGCCCTGTTGTTCGGACCGCACATGTTCAATTTCACCGACCAGGCGGCGGCCCTGACATCGCAAGGCTGTGCCACCACCGTCGAGCGCCCGGAAGCCCTGGCGGAGGCCGTCGCGGCGTTGCTGTCGGATGCCGACGAGACGGCCCGCCAAGCCGCCGCCGCGGCCCGCGTCGCCGACGACGGCCGTGGCGTGGTCGACGCCGTGTTGGAGCAATTGACGCCGCTGTTGCGCCAGGTCGAGGCCGAACGTGCGGGCGCCTGAATTCTGGGCGCAAGACGGCGCCGTCGCCACCTTCCTGCAGCCGCTGGCCTGGCTCTACGGTGTCGTCGGCCGGTTGCGCCGCGCCTGGACGACGCCATGGCGCGCCGAGGTGCCGGTGATCTGCATCGGCAACCTGGTCGCCGGCGGCGCCGGCAAGACGCCGACGGCGCTGGCGGTCGGCCGTCGCCTTCTGGAGCGCGGCGTGGCGGCGCACTACCTCAGCCGCGGCTATGGCGGGCGGCTCGCCGGCCCGGTGCGGGTCGATCCCTCGCGGCAGGACGCCGGTGATGTTGGCGACGAACCGCTGCTGCTGGCCGCCGCCGCCCCGACCTGGGTGGCCCGCGACCGGGTCGCGGGCGCCAAGGCGGCGGGCGCCGCCGGCGCCGGGGCCATCGTCATGGACGACGGGTTCCAGAACCCCGGCCTGGCCAAGGATCTGTCGTTGCTGGTGATCGACGATGGCTATGGCCTTGGCAATGGCCGGGTGCACCCGGCCGGGCCGCTGCGGGAGCCCGCCGCCGACGGTCTGGCCCGCGCCGATGGCGTGGTGCTTTTGCGCACGGGTGGCAGCGCGTCGGCACCGCCCCGGCCGCCCGGCCGGCCGGTTCTGGAGGCGCGGCTGATGCCTAGGCCGGAGGCGGCGACGTTGCGCGGTCAACGGGTTCTCGCCTTCGCCGGCATTGGCCGGCCCGAGCGGTTTTTCCGCACGGTACAGGAGTTGGGCGCCGAATTGGTTGCGTACCGGGCCTTCGCCGACCACCACCGGTTTCGCGAGGACGAGATCTGGGCCCTGGTGGAAGCGGCCCGCGATCAGGACGCGGTGCCGGTGACCACCGCCAAGGACGCCGCCCGCCTGCCGCCGCCGGCACGGGCGATGGTGCGGGTCATCGACGTCGATTTGGAATTCGTCGTGCCGGCCGAGTTGGACCGGTTGCTCGATCGGGTCGCGGCGCCGCCGTCATGACCGCCGCCACGGAAGATCCGAAGCACCCGATCCGCCATCGCCTGGAATATTACGCGGTCAGGGCGCTGGCGGCCTTGTTCACCGCCCTGCCCCTGGCCTGGGCCTCGGCGCTGGGCGGCTGGCTGGGCCGTTGTCTGGGCCGCCTGCTGCCCGAGTCCGGCGTCGCCGCAAACAATTTGCGCCGCGCCCTGCCGGACCTCGACGCCCCGGCCCGGCGGACCATCATCATCGGCGTCTGGGAAAATTTGGGCCGTACCGCCGCCGAGGTGGCCCACTTGCCGCATTTCAGCCTGACCGACGGCTGGCCCACCGCCGGTCAGATCGAGGTCGTCGGGACCGAAAACCTGGAAGCGGCGCTGGCGGCTGGCAAGGGCACGCTGTTGCTGGGGGCCCATCTGGCCAATTGGGAACTGCCGGCCGTCGCCTGCTACTTGCTGCAGCGGCCGATGCATGTGATCTATCGCACCGCCAACAACCCGTTGATCGACCAATGGATCCGCGACCGCCGGGCGTTCGGCAACCTAACCGCCCTGCCCAAGGGCCGGGCCGCCGGCCGGGGCGTGCTGGAGTTGCTGCAACGGGGTGAAACCGTTGGCATGCTGGTCGATCAGAAGATGAATGACGGCATTCCGGTGCCGTTCTTCGGCCGGCCGGCGATGACCGCCCCGGCCCTGGCACATCTGGTCCTGCGCCAAGGTGCGACGGCCGTGCCCGTGCGTTGCGAGCGACTGGGCGGCGCCGGCTTCCGGATCACCTATTATCCGGCGCTGCAAGCCATCGACAGCGGCGATCGCCAGGCTGACGTGGCGGCCCTGATGGGCCAGGTCAACGCGCTGCTGGAAAGCTGGATCCGCGAACGGCCCGAACAATGGCTGTGGCCGCACCGCCGCTGGCCGGACTGACCGCCCTGGGGCGTGCGCTAAAGCCGCTGCATCACCAGTTGCGCCGCCGCCAGGTCCTCCAACGCCGTGCCGACCGACTTGAACAGGGTGATTTCCTCGTCCGCGCCCCGGCCGGCGACGCCGCCCCGGGTCAGGTCGAACAGATCGCCGACCACCTCGGCCTCGCTCAAGGTGCCGTTGGCCAATGGAATGGCGATATCGCCGCCCTCGACCAAGGCGCCCTCGCGGGTATCGACGTAGACCCTGGAGGCCGCCACCGCGGCGTCGTCGCATTCGCGCATGTCGGGGCGAAAGGCCCCGACCAGGTCCAGGTGACTGCCGGGCGCCAGCCAAGCCCCTTGGATCAGCGGTTCCGCCGACAGGGTGGCGCAGCTGATGATGTCGGCGTCCCGCGCGCAGGCTTCCAGATCGTCGCCGGCGCGGACGCTGGCGCCATCGACGGCCAGCGTCGTGGCCAGCGCCCGGGCCTTTTCCGGATGGTGGTTCCAGATCGTCACTTCCCGGATCGGCCGCACCGCCGCGTGGGCCCGGATCAGATGCGGCGCCAGGGCGCCGGCGCCAACCATCAGCAGCCGGAGCGCATCGTCCCGCGCCAGGTAGTCAGCCGCCAGGGCCGAGGCACAAGCGGTTCGGCGCAGGGTAAGCTGCACCCCGTCGATCACCGCCTTGGGGTCGCCGGTGCGGCCGTCCAGCAGCAGGTACTGCCCGATGATCGAGGGCAGACCGACCCGGTTGTTGTCGGGAAACACGGTAACCAGTTTGATGCCGATATCCGCCCCTTCCCGCCAGGCCGGCATCAGCAACAAGGTGCCGTCGGCGGCATCGGGCACGGGCACCGTGTGGTGGTGGCGCAGGGGCACGGCGCAGCCGGCCCGGAACATCTCGCGCAGGGCGGCGATCAAGCCGTCGTCGTCCAGCGCCTGATTTACCTCCTCCGGTGCGACAATACGCATGCGGGAGCCTCGCTGCTGCCATGGCGACGGGATCGCCCGCCGGCGGGAACCGGGGGCGTCAGGCCGCCTCCACCAATCTCGTCGGGTCGGTCGTGGCGCCGGGCCGCGGCGCCGCGGCAGGGCCGCGCGCGGCCTGCAATTCCGCCTCCAATTGCCGGATTCGCCGCTGTTCTTCGCGCAGGCGGCGACGAGTACGGCCGCCCCGAAGCCAGGCGATCAGACCGCCGGCGGCGAGACCGAAAAACATCGCCGCGAACGCCACCAGGTAGAGCGGCGGATGCTGTTGCAACGGCAAGGGGTCGAAAAACACCGTCACGCCATGGCGATTGGCCACGGCGAAAGCCACGAACAACAACGTCAACGGCAACAGGATAAGCCAGGCGAGTATCTTCGCCACGCCCCGGATCAACCGCCCGTGTCTTCTTGCGGCTCGGCGTTCAGGCGTTCGCGCAGTTCCTTGCCGGTCTTGAAGAACGGCACGTGCTTCTCGGCCACCTGCACGGCCTCGCCGGTGCGTGGATTGCGGCCGACACGAGCCGGCCGGCGCTTGACCGAAAAGGCGCCGAATCCCCGCAGTTCAACGCGATCGCCGCGGCACAGCGCGGCGGTGATTTCATCGAAGATCGTGGTGACGATGCGCTCGACGTCGCGCTGGAAGAGATGCGGGTTGCGCTCGGCAAGACGTGCGATCAGCTCCGACTTTATCATCTGCGCATCACCTCTTCCTACCGTCCGCCGCGGTCGGCCCATCAGGTTCGGCGATAGCTATACCGAAACCGCCGGTTAGCGCCACGCCCCGTCCTCAATTCCGCCCTCGGCCCGCGCCAAAGCCGCCTTGATCATGGCTCCAGACGTCGAGCAATCCTCCGGCGATCTATTGAGGGTGCCAAACGGATATCAGCCCGTCAAGGGTAAGCCGTTCATTTTTAAACAATTTTCCGCCCAGAGAGTCAAGCAGGCGGGCGATGTAGTCGGCCTCTTTGCCCCATTTTACGTCGACCAGGGGCAACTTCTTCGGGATGTCATGCTTTTCCTTCAGCCAGGTCCTGGCCGCGCGTTCGTCGCCCAGCGCATCGACCAGGCCGTTCTTGACCGCCTGTCGGCCGGTGAACACGCGGCCGTCGGCGGCGTGCCGGGTTGCCGCCTCGTCGAGCTGCCGCCGGTTCCGCACCAGGGTCTTGAACCAGACATAGCTGTCGTCCAGCAGTGCCCCCAGCGCTTGGCGCACCTCGTCCGTCATCGGTTCGATCGGCGATGGCTGGCCCTTCAAGGGCGAACTCTTCAGGGAGAACGGCACGATGCCCAATTTCTCCATCAAACCGGTAAATTCGGCGCTCTGGAACAGCACGCCAATGGAGCCGGTCAACGAGGTCTCGCGGGCGATGATATGGTCGGCGGCGATGGCCACGATATAGCCGCCCGAGGCGCCGATGGTGCCGATCACCGCGACCACCGGCTTTTTCTCGGCGATCCGGCGCAGGCCGTTGTACAGCTCCTCGGCGCCGGCCGTGGTGCCGCCCGGACTGTTGATGCGGACGATCACCGCCTTGGCGCGCTTTTTCTTGACCAGCTTGTCGATGGCCTCGTCGCGATCGCGGTCCTCGGCAATGAAACCGTCGATCCAAAGCCGCGCGACATGGTCCTTGTCCCGGCCGGTATATTTGCCGATGCCGAGAGCGACCAGCGCCGCCACCGCCAGGGCGGCGGCGATGCGCCAGAACGTCAACCGCCGCTTCAGGCGTCTGCGATCGAGAATGGCGTCGGCGTCCATGCTTGCCCTATCAACCCCTGGACCTGGTCAAAGGCGGCGATCCTAGGAAGCCTTTTCGGGCGTCTCTTCGCCGCCGTCGTCCGCCGCCTCGTCGGCTTCGGGTGCCTCGGCTTCCGTGGCTTCGGCTTCGGTCGCTTCGGCGTCCGTGGCTTCGGGTGCTTCGGCTTCGTCCGCTTCGGCTTCGGCTTCGAGTGCTTCGGCTTCGAGTGCTTCGGCTTCGGGTGCTTCGGCTTCGGGCGCCTCGGCTTCGGGTGCTTCGGCTTCGTCCGCCTCGGCTTCGGTCGCTTCAACTTCCGTGGCTTCGGCCTCGGGCGCCTCGGCCTCGGCTTCGGTTACATCCGCTTCGGACGCTTCTTCGGCGCGGTCGGCCTCGTCGTCTTCCGGCTGTTCCGCCTCTTCCCGGGCCCGGCCCATGGCGGGACCAAGAATATCGCCCAGGCTGGCGCCGGAATCGGAGGAGCCGTATTGCGCCACGGCCTCCTTCTCCTCCTTGATCTCCTTGGCCTTGATCGACAGCGACAGACGACGCGAGGACTTCTCGACGCTGGTGACCTGTGCGTCGACCTTGTCGCCGACGGCGAACCGCTCCGGCTTCTGCTCCGAACGGTCGCGCGACAGATCGGCGCGCCGAATGAAGCCCTTCAGGCCGTCGCCGACCTGCACCTCGATGCCGCGATCCATGATCGCCGCCACCGTGCAGGTGACCACGGCGCCCTTCTTCAGGCTCTGGGCCTCGGCGAACGGATCGCCGGAAAGCTGTTTGATGCCGAGGCTGATCCGCTCCTTGGCGGTGTCGATGTCGAGGATCTTGGCCTTGACCGTATCGCCTTTCTTGAATTTCTGCATGGACTGCTCACCCGGCGCGTCCCAATCGATGTCCGACATGTGGACCATGCCGTCGAGTTCGAAGTCCAGGCCGACGAACAAACCGAACTCGGTGATGTTCTTGACCTCGCCCTCGATCTCGCTGCCCACCGGATGGGCGGTGGCGAACTCTTCCCAGGGGTTGTCCAGGCATTGCTTCAGGCCCAGGCTGACGCGCCGCCGTTCGGGATCGACGTCGAGGACCATGACCTCGACCTCCTGGCTGGTCGACACGATCTTGCCGGGGTGCACGTTCTTCTTGGTCCAGCTCATCTCCGAGACATGCACCAGGCCCTCGACGCCGGGCTCCAGCTCGACGAAGGCGCCGTAGTCGGTGATGTTGGTCACCCGACCGGAGAACTTCGCCCGCAACGGGTACTTCGCCTCGATGCCGTCCCACGGATCGGCCAGCAGCTGCTTCATACCGAGGCTGATGCGCTGGGTTTCCGAATTGACCCGGATCACCTGCACCTTGACGGTTTCGCCGATACTCAGGGCCTCGGAGGGATGGTTGATGCGCCGCCAGGCCATGTCGGTGACGTGCAGCAGCCCGTCGATGCCGCCCAGGTCGACGAAGGCGCCGTAATCGGTGATGTTCTTGACGACGCCTTCCAGCACCTGACCCTCGGCCAGGTTGGCGACCAGTTCGGAACGCTGTTCCGCCCGGGTTTCCTCCAGCACGGCGCGGCGCGAGACCACGATGTTGCCGCGCCGGCGATCCATCTTGAGGATCTGGAAGGGCTGCGCCAGCCCCATCAGCGGGGTGATGTCGCGCACCGGGCGAATATCCACCTGGCTGCCGGGCAGGAACGCCACGGCACCCGAAAGATCAACCGTGAAGCCGCCCTTGACCCGGCCGATGATCGAGCCCTCGACCCGGTCATTCTTGCCATACGCCACCTCCAGGTGGTTCCAGGCTTCCTCGCGCCGGGCCTTGTCGCGGCTCAGCACCGCGTCGCCCAGGGCATTCTCGATCCGTTCCAGGAACACTTCGACGGCATCGCCGACCTGGATTTCCTCGGCCGCCTTGGAGAATTCCCGCAACGACACGCGGCCCTCGGTCTTCAGGCCGACATCGACCAGCGCCGTGTCGTTTTCGATGGCCACGATAGTGCCATGCACCACCTTGCCTTCGAGATTGTCCTGGGCGATGAAGCTTTCGGCGAGTAGCGCTTCGAAGTCGTCTTCGGTTCCGGCGGCGGCGCCGCTGTCCAGATCAGTCATGCAAGCTCTCTTTTCCAATTTGTTTCAGGCCGGCCGGTTGTCTCCGGCGGTCTTGTTCGAACTCGCGGGCGCCAATGGGCTCCCACATCCTGTCTTCCAGGCCACAACCCGTTCCGAGTCGTGCGTTTCGGCGACACCCGTGGCAGTTCTGAAGTTCGCTAGAGGCCGCCCTAGGGCGCCTTGCCGCCGGCGACGATGGTTAGGGCTGCCTGGAAAGCGGCTTCTATATCCAAATTCGTGGTGTCGAGCAAGTGCGCATCGGCCGCCGGTTTCAAGGGCGAGGCGGCCCGCGACCTATCGCGCTCATCGCGGTCACGCAAATCGGCCAGCACGGTATCGAAGGCCACGGCCTCGCCGCGCTCCAGCAATTCCGCGTGCCGCCGCCTGGCGCGTTGCTCGGCGCTGGCGGTCACGAACAGCTTGACGTCCGCGTCGGGACAGACGACGGCGCCGATATCACGCCCGTCCAGCACCGCGCCGGCGGCCCCGCTTGGCGGCCGGGCGGCGAACTCCCGCTGATAGGCGAGCAGCCTGGCCCGGACCTCCGGATGGCTGGAGACCAGGCTGCTGACCCCGCCGGTCGCTTCGTCACGCAGGCGCGGATCGGCCAAATCGGCCGGTTCGATGGCCGCCGCCTGGGCGGCCGCCGCCGCGCCGTCCTCGGGCGATTGCCCGGCCCGCAACACCCGCAGCGCGACGGCGCGATACAACGAGCCGGTATCCAGGTAGGCGAAACCGAAATGCTCCGCCAGCCGGCGGGCCAGGGTGCCCTTGCCGGCCGCCACCGGCCCGTCGACGGCGATGATCATGGCACGGCACCCGGGTCGTCGGCCGGTGCCAGACGGGCGCCCAGCCCGGCCATCGCCTGGGCGAAGCCGGGGAAACTGGTATCGATCATCTGGCAGCCGGCGACCGTCACCGGGGCCGCCGCGCCGAGGCCATAGACCAGGAACGACATGGCGATGCGATGATCCATGTCGGTTTCGATGACGACGCCCGCGGGCGCCGGCGCCGGCACCCGGCCGCCCCGCACCACCAGACCATCGGGCAATTCCTCGACCTCGACCCCCAAGGCGCGCAGTCCGCCTACCATGGCGGCGATGCGGTCGCTTTCCTTGACCCGCAGTTCCTCGATCCCGCGCATCACCGTCTCGCCCTCGGCGAAGGCCGCCACGACGGCGAGGATCGGATATTCGTCGATCATCGCCGGCGCCCGTTCGGGGGGCACCTCGATGCCGTGCAGGGCACCGGCGCGCACCCGCAGGTCGGCCATCGGCTCGGCCTGGAGCTGTCGGCGCTCGCTCTCGGCGATCTCCGCCCCCATCTCCCGCAAGGTATCGAACAGGGCCGCCCGCAACGGATTGAGCCCCACCCCCCGGACCGTGATCTCCGAGCCCGGCACGATCAGGGCGGCGGCGACGGCAAAGGCGGCGGAGGACGGATCGCCCGGCACCCGGACCGCTCGCGGCGTCAATTCCGGCTGGCCATGCAGGGCGATGCGCCGGCCGCCGCCGTCGATCGCCGTAACCGCCATCTCGGCGCCGAAGTGGCGCAGCAGGTTTTCCGTATGGTCGCGGCTGGGCCGGGGCTCGATCACGGTGGTGATCCCCGGCGCATTCAGACCGGCCAACAGCACCGCCGACTTGACCTGGGCCGAGGCCACCGGCAGGCGGTATTCGATCGGCAGCGGCTCGGCGGCGCCCTTCACCGTCACCGGCAGGCGACCGCCCTCCCGAGCCTCGAAACGGGCGCCCAGTTGCCGCAGCGGCGCCATCGCCCGTTCCATCGGCCGGCCGCGCAACGAGGCATCGCCGGTGAAGGTGGCGGTCAGATCATGGCTGGCGGCAAGGCCCAGCAACAGCCGCACGCCGGTGCCCGAATTGCCCAGGTCGAGCACATCCGCCGGCGGCATCAGGCCGCCGACGCCGACGCCGTGGACGTGCCAGCGGCCGCCGTCGCCACGCTCGATTTCGGCGCCGAAGGCGGCCAAGGCCCGCGCCGTGGCCATCACGTCGGCGCTTTCCAGCAGGCCCTCGATCACCGTTTCGCCGACGCAGCAGGCACCCAGGATCAGCGCCCGGTGCGAAATGGATTTATCGCCCGGCGGGTCGATCGCGCCGTTCAACGGCGCGGCGGGATGAGCGACGAGGCTGGACACGACGGCTGGTTTGCTCCGATGCGCGGTCGCGCCCGAGCGACCGCGCGGCCTGCCTATCATAAAGCCGCCCCTGCCACCAGCCGGGGCCGGCTGCGAATCCGGTTGACAGGCGTGCCGCATCTGCCTATTGGGTGCGCCGGTTTCTCGGTTCGATCGATGGGTGGGAGATTACGCCAGTGGCCAAGCCGGAATGGGGCACCAAACGGATCTGCTTGAGTTGCGGCGCCAGGTTCTACGATTTCAGTCGCGACCCGATTGTTTGCCCGGCCTGCGAAGCGCCGTTCGCGGTCGCCGGAACCGGCCGCACGCGACGCAACCGCGACGCCGCCAAGCCAGCCGCGCCAAAGGTGGAAGCGGCCAAGCCGAAGAAAGCGGCGGTCGACGATGGCGGCGATGCTGAAATCGCCACGGTCGACGATGATGGTGACGACGACGCCGACGACGGCGACGCGGACCTGGTGTCGCTCGACGACGCCGACGGGGCGGACGACCCGCTGGCCGAGGCGGATATCAATCAGGACGCCCTGAAGGAAGACTCCTAATTCGCGATGCCGGCGGCGGCTGGGCCAATTTGCCCTTGAATTGCCGGCCCCGGCGCCCTAGTTTCCGCCCGTTTCCGATCCTCGCCACGCGGGGGCGGAAAGCCCTGTGGGGCCATAGCTCAGTTGGGAGAGCGCTTGAATGGCATTCAAGAGGTCGGGGGTTCGACTCCCCCTGGCTCCACCAAGTTTCCAAAAGGGGTTGGCTGGACAACGGCCAACCCTTTTTTCTTCAAGTCACCACTAAGTCACCAACGAAGCGTGATATTGCGGGATATCGTGGGACGGAAATACAGTCCGGCAACCGGACAGTTTTGCCGCGACCGCCTCTTCTCATGCCTCATCGGCTCTGCCTCACTTCTGAATTGAGGCAACTCTAGCTGATCGCCACGGGCAGCGGCAGCGATCATGATCTTGGGTGAGCCGGTTTCAGCTCCAATATCTTGGGTGCGGTAATTCGCGTTATCGCACCCTAGCGGCCGGTGAGGTCCACAAAGTCCGCTCTCATCGAAAGCAGTCGTGGCCGCCGCCGCTTGCTGAAGCTCCTCAATGACCCATTCCGGTCATCGAAACCTTAATCCAA
>JASLMH010000121.1 GCA_030746635.1 Alphaproteobacteria bacterium
GCTTTGCAGGCCCCTCGGACGGCGTCGCGCGGCCCTTGCGATGCGCCAGCATCGCGGCGGACCACGCTCCTTGCCGAGAAACCTGCAAAGCCGTCATACGTGCCATCCTATTGCGATAGTGGGTACTGAAGGCCTTCCTGACCCGGGAATTTCCCCAAATGGGTGGCCTCGACCTGCGAATCGAAGAGGTGCGGCCGCGTTTCCTGCGGGCTCGGGTGCCGGCCTCGGATCGCCATCTGCGGCCGGGCGGCACCATCGCCGGGCCGACCATGATGGCCCTGGCCGATTGCGTGGTCTGGCTGGCGATCATCGCCACATTGGGCCGTGGCGAAGCGGCCGTCACCACCAACCTGAACATCAACTTCATGCGCCGGCCGGAGCCGGCCGACCTGATCGCCGAGGCCCGGTTGCTGAAACTCGGCCGCCGCTCGGCGGTCGGCGACGTGATGATCTACTCAGATGATGGCGGCGACGCTGCCGACCATCCCGTCGCCCACGCCACCCTGACCTACGCCATTCCCGGTGACGATCAGGCCGACACCTAGACTGGATATCGTTCACGGGGAAACGTAACCGGCAACGCGGCAATAACGTGCCGGGCGCACCATGGATTGCCGGGTCGACGCCCGGCAATGACGAAGGGGCGGTGGCGGCCGACACCACCCCACGGTCATGCCCGGGCGCCGACCCGGGCATCCATCGGCGGCATCACATTGCCGAATTCAACTGGCTTCGGACTCCGGCAGGCGGGCCTCCAGTTCGTGGCGTTGCACCTTGCCGGTGGTCGAGCGGGGCAGCTCTTCCTCGGCCAGGAAGATGATCTCCTTGGGCCGCTTGTAGCTGGACAGGTTCTGTCGGCACAGATCCATCACCGCCTCGCCGTTCAGGCCTGGGTCGGCCGGGACGATGAAGGCGATCGGCACTTCGCCCCATTTGCGATCCGGTTTGCGCACCACCACCGCCTCGTGCACCCGTGGGTCGGCCAGCATCACCTGCTCGATCTCGGCCGGGTAGATGTTCTCGCCGCCCGACTTGATCATGTATTTCACCCTATCCACGTAATCGAGGGTGCCGTCCGGGTTACGGCGGAGCACGTCGCCCATGTGGAACCAGCCGTTGCGGAAGTCGTGGGCGTTGGTTTCCTCGGCGTTCCAATAGCCGCTGAACAGGGTCGGCCCGCGCAGGGCGACTTCCCCCGGCGTGCCGATGGGCACCTCGTTGTCGTCCGGGTCGACCAGGCGCAACTCGCAGAACGCCGACTGCCGCTTGGCCAGGTTGGTCGGGGCGACGCCGATCGGGATCTGGTTGGAGGTGGCGGGCGGCAGGCCGGTCTCGGTGGCGCCGAAGGTATTGTTGTAGGGCGCGTTGAGGGCCCGGGTGGCGGCGGCGATGTCCTCCCTGGGCACCAGGTCCGCCATGGCGCCGCAACTGCCGACGCCCTTCACCTTGACCTGGCGCGCCGTCAGGATCTCGGCGAACGGGCCGACCATGCCGGGCATCAGGACGAAGAAGCGGAGCACTTCGTTTTCCAGGACCTCGATCAGCCGGTCCGGGTCGTAGCCGTCGACCACGTGCACGGTGCCGCCGCGCAACAGGGTGGCGATGGCCTGATCGGTAGAGGCCATGTGATAGAACGGTGCCCAGGCGCAGAAATTGTCGCCGATCGGCACCTCCAATTCAGCGGCGAAACACAGCCCCCGGGCGATCATGGCCCGATGGCTGATCAGGGCGCCCTTCGGCAGGCCGGTGGTACCCGAGGTGTAGAGGATGACCAGGCCGTCCTCCGGATCGATATCCAGGTCGGGGTAGCGGTCGGGCGCGGCGGCCAGGAAGTCCTCGTATTCGGGGCCGAGTTGCATGCGGCGGTGATCGGTCAGCTCGAGGCGGTCGAGGGCGGGCGTCAGATCCCCTTCGACGATCACCACCACCGGCTCGACCAGATTGATGCAGTGTTGCAACTCCCGATCGGCCAGCCGCCAGTTCAGCGCCGCCAGGATCAGCCCCGACTTGGCCGCGGCCAGCTCGATCTCCATGTATTCCAGGCGGTTGTGGGCCAACAGGGCGATCCGGTCGCCGCCCTTCAGCCCCAGGTCCCTGAGCCCGTTGGCCAGCCGGTTGGAGCGGTCCTCCAGTTCGGCATAGCTCAGGACCCGGTCGCCGTCGACCACCGCCCGATGCTGCGGATTGGCCGGCACCCGGGCATGAAACAGGGCGCCGACAGTGGCGCGGCGGGATGACATAACGCTATCTGGCGGGACATACAGGGACACCGGCGAACTCCTTGCCAACGGATCGGTAAAGCGGCCGTCCGGGCGGCCCCGGAGCGGTGCCGGAAAACCTAGTCAGTTTGCCGCCGCCCTGCAAATATCCGCCCACCGTGCGGCATCGTCGCGTCTGTCGCTACTATAGTACCGCTGACTAATTGTCTGAAAACACAGTGGTATTTTCGGTTGACGCGGTGTTTTTTTCTGACATACTGCGCGCCGCTTCGCTGGCGGCAAGGTTTTGCGCGCCGTCCGGCGGCCTATCGAGGACCGATCATGAAAACCTATTCCGCGACGCCCAAGGATGTCGACCGCAAGTGGTATGTGGTCGATGCCGATGGCGTGGTGCTGGGCCGGCTGGCCTCCATCGTCGCCGGCCGTTTGCGCGGCAAGCACAAGCCGATCTACACCCCGCATATCGACTGCGGCGACCACGTGGTGGTGATCAACGCCGACAAGGTGCAATTGACCGGCAACAAGCTGGCCGACAAGACCTATTACCGGCACACCGGCTATCCCGGCGGCATCAAAAGCACCACGGCGGGCCGCATTCTGGCCTCCAAGCATCCCGAACGGGTGGTCGAGAAGGCCATCCAGAGGATGATCCCCAAGGGGCCGCTGGGCCGGCAATGCCTGCGCAAGCTGCGGGTCTATGCCGGGCCCGAGCATCCCCACGAGGCCCAGCAGCCCGAGGCCCTGGACGTCGCCGCGATGAACGCCAAGAACAAAAGGAGCGCCTGAGCATGGCCGAGGAAACCACCGGGACGCTCGAGGACCTGAAGCAACTGATCACGCCCGACGCCGTCGAGGCGGAGACCGAGGCGGCCCCGGCCGAACCGAAGATCGACGCCCAGGGCCGGGCCTACGCCACCGGCAAGCGCAAGAACGCCATCGCCCGGGTCTGGCTCAAGCCGGGCGCCGGCCGGGTCACCGTCAACGGCCGCGAGTTCGAGAGCTATTTCGCCCGGCCGGTGCTGCGGATGATCATCAACCAGCCGTTCGAGGCGGCCCAGCGCAAGAACCAGTACGACGTCATGTGCACGGTGGTCGGCGGCGGCCTCTCGGGTCAGGCCGGCGCGGTGCGCCACGGCATCTCCCGGGCGCTGTTGAACTATGAACCGGACCTGCGGCCGGTGTTGAAGCAGGGCGGCTTCCTGACCCGCGATGCCCGCGTCGTCGAGCGCAAGAAGTACGGCCGGGCCAAGGCGCGCCGCAGCTTCCAGTTCTCGAAACGCTGACCCCGTCGGCGAAAGGTTTTTCAACAACAGGGGCCGGCGGTATCGTCGGCCCCTGTTTGTTTTGATATCGAGCTGGGCCAATATCGACATTGGCGGAACGGAGACTGGACATGGCGGAGCAAACAGAGAAACGGATCAGGATCGGCATCCTCGGCGCCTCGGGTTACACCGGGGCCGAACTGGTGCGCCTGCTGATCCGCCATCCCAACGCCGACGTCGTCCTGCTGACCGCCGACAGCCATGCCGGCAAGCCCTACGAGGAGGTGTTTCCCCATCTGGCCGGCCTGGGCCTGCCCGGCCTGGTCAGGATCGACGAGGTCGAGTGGGCCGGCATCGAGGTCGACGCCGTGTTCTGCGGCCTGCCGCACGGCACCACCCAGGAGATCGTCGCCGGCCTGCTGCACCAGACCCATCACAGCGTGCTGGACGAGGTGTTGCGGGAGAGCGACGGCGACGCCGCCGCCGCCATCCACGGCACGCCGCGGGTGATCGACCTCTCCGCCGACTTCCGCCTGGACAGCACCGAAACCTATGCCGAATGGTACGGCCACGAACACTACGCCCCGGACCTGCAGCCGGAGGCGGTCTACGGCCTGACCGAATTTGCCCGCGAGCGCCTGACCACGGCGCGGCTGGTGGCCTGTCCCGGCTGTTACCCGACGGTGGCCATCCTGCCGCTGGCGCCGCTGCTGTCCCAGGGTTGCATCCTGCCGGACGACATCATCGTCGATGCCAAGTCGGGTGTGACCGGTGCCGGCCGGGCGGCCAAGCAGGCCAATCTGTTCGGCGAGGTCTCGGACGGCATCCACGCCTACGGCGTCGGCCATCACCGCCACGGCCCGGAGATGGAGCAGGAACTGTCGAAGGCCGCCGGCCAGCCGTTGGTGCTGAACTTCACGCCGCATCTGATGCCGATGAACCGGGGTATCCTGGCCACCAGCTATGTGCGCCTGGCGGACGGCAGATCGGTGGACGACCTGCGCGACTGCCTGCGGGAACGCTATCGGGACGAGCCCTTCGTGCGGCTGGTGCCCGACGGTATCGCGCCGGCGACCCGGCACGTGCGTGGTTCCAACTATTGCCTGATCGGCCTGTTCGAGGACCGGTTGCCGGGCCGGGCAATCGTGGTTTCGGTGATCGACAACCTGGTCAAGGGCGCCTCCGGCCAGGCGGTGCAGAACATGAACGTGATGTTCGGCCTGGACGAGGTCACCGGCCTGGAACAAGAGCCGCTGTTCCCCTGAGGCGGTGGAGTCGAGGGGGAGTCGGGGTCAAGTCTTGAATTTTGAATTGGCGGTTGGCGGGCAAGAATGACCATCCATCGCCCTGGAATTCACAATTCAAGACCTGACCCCGACTCCCCCGACTCCCGCCTCCAACCCGCGGATTTGAGGAGAGAAAGATGAGCCTGGGACATATCCTGCCGTTCGAGGAGCGCCAGCCGAAGCTCGACCCGCGGGCCTTCGTGGCGCCCGGCGCCTACGTCATCGGCGAGGTCGAGATGGGGGCGCTGGCCAGCGTCTGGTACAATTGCGTGGTGCGCGGCGACGAGGAGCCGATCCATATCGGCCGGCGCACCAACCTGCAGGACGGCACCATCGTGCACACCTCGGCCGGCATCGCCGATACCTGGATCGGCGACGAGGTGCTGGTCGGCCATATGTGCCTGCTGCACGGCTGCCGGCTGGAAGACCGCGCCTTCGTCGGCATGGGCTCCACCGTGCTCGACCACGCGGTGATCGAATCCGGGGCCATGCTGGCCGCCGGCGCCCTGTTGACGCCGGGCAAGCGCATTCCCAGCGGCCAGCTCTGGGGTGGGAGCCCGGCCAAGTACATGCGCGATCTGCGCCCGGAGGAGCTCAAGACCCACGCCCACATGGTCGAGGAATACGTCCAGCTGGCCCTGAAGCACACCGCGACCTTGGCCTGAAATCCTCTCGCGACCGTTTCGAGACAGTCCTCCTTCGTCCCTGACCTGCCTTCGCCGATCAAGCCGCGGCTGGACATCCGGCGGTGGCGGGGGAACACTGGTGTCGAGGATTTCCGGCCGATGCTTGGCCGGGGCGCAAAGGGGGAGCATGGCCGAACTTTTTGCCGAGTCGACGGACGGCCAGACGGCGGAGGCGGCGCGGCCCGACGTCAGCGCCGAGCAGATCCGGCTGCTGTTCACCGGCGTCGGCCCCGGCGGCGCCATCACCATGGTGGCGATCCTCTACGTCGGCGGCGGTTTGTGGGACGTCATCGACCACGGCCATATCCTGATCTGGGCGCTCATGAGCGTTTTGGTGGTGGTCTGGCGGCTGTTCCTGGGCTGGCTCTACCAGCGCCGGCAGCCGGCGGCGGCGGCGGCCCTGAAATGGGCCAAGCTGCACGCCGCCACGGCGGCGGTCACCGGCCTGCTCTGGGGCTATAGCTGCGTCGCCTTCTTCGTGCCGGAATCGCCGCAGCACCAGATCTTCCTGGTCACCGCCGCCACCTTTCTGACCTTCGGTTCGGCCATCAACCTCTCGGGTTATCCGCCGTCGTTCTATCTCGGCATCAGCGCCTGCATGCTGCCGCTCGCCTACAGCTTCTTCGCCCAGGGCGACGGCCGGTCGATGGCGATCGGCGCCGGCGTGCTGTTCTTCGTCGCCGCCACCTCGGGCGTCGCCAGGCGCCTGAACCGGGAACGCGAGGCCGCCCTGCGCCTGCGCATCGAGAACGAAACCCTGCAGTATCGCTCCGCCCTGGTGCAGGCCCAGAAGATGGAGGCGGTCGGGCACCTGACCAGCGGCATCGCCCACGACTTCAACAATCTGCTGACGGTGATCCGCGGCAACCTGCAGCTGATCTTCGAGGAGATCCGGGAGCGCCTGCCCGGCGGCACCGCCAAGCTGGCCGAGCACGCCCTGTCGGCGGCCCGCGACGGCACCGACCTGGTCGATCATCTGTTGTCGTTCTCGCGCGAGCAGAGCCTGCGGCCGGGCGATCTGGACGTCGCCGAGCTGCTTGAGCGGCTGGATGTCCTGTTGGGCCGGACCCTGGCCAGCGAGATCAGCCTGACGGCCCGGGCCCGGGAAGCCGGCCTGGCGGTGCACGCCGATCCGGTGCGGCTGGAAAGCGCCATTCTCAACCTCGCCCTCAACGCCCGTGACGCCATGCCCGAGGGTGGCCGCCTGAGCATCGAGATCGGCCGCCGGCGGCTGGAGCCCGGCAGCGCCAGCGTCTACGCCGAAATACCGCCGGGTGACTACATCGAAATCAAGGTCGCCGACACCGGCATCGGCATCCCGGCCGGGCAACTGGATCAGGTGACCGAGCCGTTCTTCACCACCAAGGAGGTCGGCCAGGGCTCCGGCCTGGGCCTCAGCATGGTCTACGGCTTCGCCCGGCAGTCGGGCGGCGGCCTGATGATCGACAGCGAGGTCGGACGCGGCACCGAAATCTCGTTGCTGCTGCCGCCCGGCCAGGCCGCCACCGCTTCCGACGTGGCGGCGGCGGACAGCGATATCGCATTGGGCGGCGGCGAGACCATCCTGGTGGTCGAGGACGAAGGCCGGGTGCGTGAATTCGCCGTCAATTGCCTGCGCGGGTTGGGATACCGGGTATTGGAGGCCGACAATGCCGCCGCCGCCCTGGCCTGCCTCCGGGATGACGGCGTCGATCTGCTGTTCACCGATCTGGTGATGCCGGGCGGCATGAACGGCCGGGCCCTGGCGGCGGAGGCCTTGCGGACACATCCCAGGGTCAGGGTCCTGCTGGCCACCGGCCATGGCGCCGCCACCGGGGCGGAAGACGATGCCCTGCCGCCGCCGTTGCGGAAACCCTATTCGCGGGAACAGCTGGCGGCCGGGGTCCGCCAGGCCCTCGACGCCCCGGCGCGGCCAACCGCATGAGCGGCGGCCGTCTGCTGCTGGTCGACGACGACCCGCGCGCCACCCATTTCCTGCGCACGGTGGCGGAGGCGGCGGGCCACGAGGTCCGCGAGATCAACGATCCGGGCGAATTCGAGCGGCATTATCGGGACTTCGAACCCGTCGGCATTTTTCTCGACGTGGGCATGCCCGAGGTCGACGGCCTGCAGATTCTGCACTGGCTCGGCGATCTCGGCAGCCGGGCCGAGATCACCTTGATCTCCGGGCGGGATAGCCGACAGATCGATACCGCCGAGCGATTGGGCGCCTCCTTCGGCCTGCGCATGACCGAGAGCCTGAAGAAACCGATCGATGTCGATCTGCTGCGCGGCCACCTGGCGGCGCATTTCTCCGCCCACGGGGCCGTGGCTGCCGGGTCCGAAGACCTGGCGGCCGAGATCCTGTTCGAACCGGTGGTCGACCTGACCTCGGGCGCCCTGGCGGGATTGCGGGCGCTGTTCGATTGGCAGGCCTCGGAAGCCGCCGATCTGGCTGCCCTGGAGGCCGTGTTTGGCGCCTTCGCGGGCTGCCGGGCGGCCGCGCCGGCGTTCCTTTTGGCACCGCTGCCGGCAGCGCTGCTCAGCGACCTGGCCCTGCCCGAAAGGGTCCACGAATTGGCGCTGGCCCACCATTTGCCCGACGACCGCATCGTCCTGTTGGTACCGACGCCGCCGGCGGGGGTGGAGATCAACGCGGTGGTCGAGGTGTTGTCCCGGCTGGAACTCAAGGGGATCAATCTCTGCGCCGGCTTCCCGCTGTTCGCCTCCGGGCGGTTGCCCTCCCACCGCCTGCCCTTCAGCCACGGCCTGCTGGCGGGACCGACGGTGGCGGAATTGGCGGGCAACGAAGCCGCCGGCCGGGTGGCCCGGCACTGCCATCGCTTGGCGGCGGATCTGGGACTGTCGGTCTTGGCGGCGGGGGTGGAGGATGGGGCGACCGCCCAACGCCTGGCCGAGCTCGGCTGCCGCCAGGCCTGCGGCGCCTACTTCGGCCCGGCCATGGCGGCCGAGGCGGTGCCCGGCTGGCTGGCCGATCGCGACGATCGCGCCGTCGCCGTCGCCGTGGCGGGCGCTGGCGGCAACTCGGGACGAGCCCTGTCCGGGCGCCAGCGCGAGGTGCTGCAGCGGTTGGCGGCGGGGCAATCCAACAAGCAAATCGCCCGCGACCTGCGGATCGGCGAGACCACGGTCAAGTCCCACGTCAAGGCGATCTTCGCCAAACTGGACGTCAACAACCGATCCCAGGCGACCGTGGCCGCGCTTCGATTGGGTCTGGTGCAATAAATCCTACCGCGGACGCCCGAATGGGCATCCTCCAAATGGGGGAGGTCGGCGACCGATTTTTCGCGGGAAACGGGCCCGTTCGGGTAATCGTCGGCAGCCCGACGAACTGCTAGATTCTACTTGGGTTATGACCAGAAGATTTGCCGTGAGGCTGCGGAAAGCCACCTGGTCAGATAATCCATTGAGGGCGACTTGAGTATTGCTTGGCACAGTCGAAAGGCGATGGGCAATGAAATCGGGGAACGGCCCGGCAACGGGCGGACGTCTTCAATGGGGCAGGTACGGCGCTGATTTGATCGCTGGCGGACGGTTGTTCATGGCCGCCGCCGCGGCCGTGACGTTTCTGGCGGTGTCGAGCGCCCAGGCGGTCACCGTCCGCTGGGTCCGGGTCGACAACGCCACCCATCCTTGGGATGACGCCTGCAACAATCCCACCTGTTCCTGGTGGACCGACTCGGGCGGCGGCGGCTACCACGAACCGGCATTCGGCGACACCGTCAGAATCCGGCGGTTTTCCCAATCCGAACATCCCCATTGGGGCCCCAGCCCCTATACCATCGATATTGAGGCCAACACCCTTTACATCAGCGCCAAGGACTGGACCTCCGGCAGCACCAAGACCGGTGACGGCCAGCACCTCTATCTGACCGAGCGCACCACCGGCAACGTCTCCAACGGCACCTTTCTGACCGTCAACAACCTGGAGGTCGGCTATACCGATCAGGGCGACGTCACGGTCAACCAATACAGCGGCGCCAACGAACAATCGCTGCTGACCACCGGTGCTGCCCGGGTTGGCTACGGCCTGTTCGGCGACGGCAAGGTCACTGTCGACGGCGACCTCTCGCAATGGGACGCCAACGGCACCACCTACATCGGCCATAGCGGTGGCGAGGGCCTGGTCGAGATCAAGAACGAGGGGCGCTGGGAGAGCCAGACCGTGCGCCTGGGCTACACCTCGGGCAGTGAGGGCGAGGTCAAGCTGTCCGGCCAGGACACCGTCTGGGTGACCAAGGGCGTCACCACCCTGGGCTACTCGGGGAACGGCACCGGCGATGTCAGCATTGACGCCAAGGCCGGGATGTATCTCGGCAGCAGCCTGAGCATCGGCCGATACGGCGATGGCGATCTGGACGTCTCCTCCTACGGTTTGTTGACCGACGACAACCCGCCGGCCGGCTACGGCGGCGGCGGTGGCGGCGACGATCACCATCTGGCGAAGATCTATATCGGCGAGCAGTCCACGGGCGTCGGCGCCCTGTCGGTCCACGACGCGGGCAGCGGCCTGCGCTCGACGATCGAGAACGGCGGCACCATCTATGTCGGTCACCGCGGCGAAGGCACGTTTTCCGTTTACGGCGGCGGCGAGTTCCAGGGCGCCAACGTCACCATCGGCACCTATGGCGGTGCCACCGGTTCTGCCCAGATCAGCCACGCCGACAGCATCTGGAACCAGACCGATACCCTGACCATCGGCGATGCCGGCACCGGCACCTTCTACGCCGATACCGGCGGCGTCACCGTCGATACCGGCGACGTGATCCTGGGTAAGCAGTCCGGCGGCGACGGCACCGCCTATCTGGACGGCGACTCCAGCAGCCAAGAATCCAACTGGGACAGCGCCGGCACCGTCACGGTTGGCGCCGCCGGCACCGGTGAGTTGAACATCGGCAACCATGCCAGGCTGGAAAGCGACAACGGCACCTTGGGTGAATTGTCGGGCGGCGATGGCACGGTGAACGTCGACGGCTGGAACGCCTCCTGGGCGGCGCTGAACAAATTGATCGTCGGCGGCGCCGGCACCGGCGTCCTGAACATCACCGGTGGCGCCATCGTGCACGGCACCACCGCCAGCGGCAACGAGGTCGCGGTGGTGGCCAACGATGGCGGCTCGAGCGGCACCGTCAACCTCACCGGCAGCAATGCGCGCTGGACGAACCAATCGGGCTTCCAGGTCGGCCTCGGCGGTCAGGCGCTGGTGGATATCCAGGGCGGCATCATGAGCGGCAGCGGCGGCGACATCGACGTCGGCGTGCTGTCCGGTTCCGACGGCAAGATCATCGTCGACGGCAGCGGCGGCCGTCTCACCGCCGGCGGCGCCCTGAACGTCGGTATCCAGGGCCAGGGCACCATCGAGGCCAGCGGCGGCGCGCGGATCGAATCCACCGGCGGCGTCATCGATTCCAACGGCACCCAGACCGGTGTCGTCGACCTGACCGGCAGCGGTACCCGATGGGACAGCAGCGGCAACCTGGATGTCGGGCAGGACGGCAAGGGCAGCCTGACCATCGAAGCCGGCGCGGTGGTCACCTCCGTCAAGGGCCAGGTGGCCGTCAACAACGGTTCCGAAGGCACCGTCGACATCGATGGCAGCGGCACGGCCTGGAATGCTTCCGGCGATCTGCGCTTGGGCTTCGGCGGTACGGCGACGGTGCAGGTCACCGGCGGCGCCACCCTGTCCAGCGACCAGAACGTCTTCGTCGGCGACGGCGGCACCGGCGAGGGAACGGTGACCGTAAGCGGTGCCAATTCGACACTGAGCGGCACCACCCTGGTCGTCGGCTATTTCGGTCAGGGCGACGTCGACGTGCAAAATCAGGGGCAATTGGACACCACCAACGGCTACATCGGCTATTACGGCAATGCCGGTAGCGACGTGGATACTGTGGCACTGACCGGCAGCGGCAGCCGCTGGCAGAACAGCGGCAGCATGATTGTCGGCCGGCAGGGCGCCGCCTCGTTGTCGGTCGGCAGCGGCAGCCAGGTCGATACCAACACCATGGATGTCGGCCAGAGTGTCCAGGGCACCCTGACGGTGGGCGGCACCGCCAATGTCACCGGCGCCCTTACCCTGGGTGGCACCGGCGGCACCGGCGATGCCACCGTCACCGGCCAGCTCAATACCGGCAGCCTGGTGGTCGGCAACGCCGGCACCGGCAGCCTGCTGGTGGAGAACGGCGGTACGGTCGACAACGGCCTGGCGATCATGGCCAATGCCTCGGGGACCAATGCCGTGGCGACGGTGCGCGGCAGCGGCTCGACCTGGGACAACAGCAACGACCTGAAGGTCGGCAATGGCGGCACCGCCACCCTGCATATCCAGACCGGCGGCCGGGTGACCAATCGTGATGCCATCGTCGGCGGCCAGGGCTCGGCGCCCGGCACCGGCACCGTCAATGTCTCCGGCTCCAGCACCACTTGGGCCAGCAGCCGCGACGTGATCATCGGCGACAACGGCGCCGGCACCGTCAACATTTCCGGCGGCACGGCCACCGTGGCCGGCGACACCAGCGTCCGCGGCAGCGGCACCCTGAACCTGACCGGCGGGTTGCTGTGGACCCAGGATTTCACCCTGCAGAACGGCAGCACCTTCTACCACAACGCCGGCACCCTGCGGGTCGACGGCGGCACCTATACGCCGCTGGCCAACCAGGACGTGGTGATCAGCGGCAGCAACCCCTTCGTCCACCTGACCAACGGTGCCGATCTGGACACCGGCACCAAGGATCTGATCGTCGCCACCGGCACCAAGAAACGCGGCACCCTGACCGTCGATAACGGCTCCACCGTGGCCAGCCGGATCGGCACCATCGGCACGTCGGGCGGCGGCGGTACGGTTACCGTCACCGGTTCCGGCTCGCGCTGGGATCTGTCCTCCACCCTGGCCGTCGGCAACTCCGGTAACGGCACCCTGAACGTCGATGACAGTGCCGTGGTCCGGAACTCCCTTGGCGTGATCGGCTCCGCCAGCGGCGCCGTCGGCGCGGTGACGGTAGACGGCGGCGCCTGGCAGAACACCGGCTCGCTCTACGTCGGCAACCAGGGCAGCGGCAACCTGACCGTGCGCAACGGCGGCAGCGTCACCTCGTCCACCTCCTTCATCGGCGCCGCCGGCTCCGGCGCCGGCGTTGCCTCGGTCACCGGCAGCGGCTCCACCTGGGTGATGAACAAGGCCAACCTGAATATCGGCCATGACGGCACCGGCAGCCTGGCCATTCTCAGCGGCGGCGAAGTCAGCAACGCCAAGGGCTACATCGGCGGCAACAGCGGCGGCGACGGCACGGTGACGGTATCGGGCATCTCGGGCGGCACCTGGCACAACAACGGCCTGCTGACCGTCGGCGGCGGCGGCACCGGCGTGCTGAACCTCTACAGCGGCCTGGTCACCTCTTCGGGCGCCAGCATCGGTGCCGACTCCGGCGGCAGTGGCACCGCCAACGTTTCCGGCGCCTCGGCGACCTGGACCGACGCCGGCGACATGACGGTGGGCGATTATGGCAGCGGCCGCCTGAACATCCTGAACGGCGCCGGCGTCAGCACCGGAAACGCCCATATCGGCCGCCGCTCGGGCGGTGACGGCCGGGTCGACGTCGCCTCCGGCGCCGCCTGGCAGGTGCAGGGCAATCTGTTCCTGGGCCAGGGCGATACCGGCGTGCTGAACATTCTCTCCGGTGGTTCGGTCACCGATGTCAACACCACCACCGTCGGCGCTTCCGGACTGATGACCGTCGACGGCGGTTCCATCGATACCGGCAATCTGCTGGTCGACAGCGGTATCGTCGACCTCAAATCCTCCAACGGCATTGTCGATACGGCGGCGGTGACCATCCAGGGCGGCAGCTTCAACCTGGTCGGCGGCATCTCGGAAGTCATCAAGAGCCTGGACATCCAAGGCGGCAAGGCAACCCTGGACGGCGGCACCCTGGGCACCAGCCTGGGCACCGAGATCACCGGCACCGGCGTGCTCGAGGGTCACGGCACGGTCAACGGCGATGTGTTGAACAACGGTTTCGTCGACGGTGGCACCTCCAACCAGTGGCTCGCCTTCGCTGGCGATGTCACCGGCAGCGGCGATTTCGGCGGCAACACCCGGTTCGAGGGCAGCTACGGCCCCGGCGACGGTGGCGCCGACCTGATTGATATGCAGAACGTGGTCTTCGCCGGCAGCAACACCCTGTTGATGGAACTGGGCGGCCTCTCGCGCGGCAGTGCCTACGACGCCCTGAACATCACCGGCTCGCTGAACCTGGGCGGACTGCTGGAGGTGTCGCTGTTCGGCAGCTTCAACCCGCTCCTGGGCAACGCCTTCGATCTGCTCGACTTCGATCCGCAAAGCCTGATCGGCACCTTCGACGCCCTGGACCTGCCGAGCCTGGCGGTGGGTCTGTTGTGGGACATCGCCGATCTCTACAACACCGGCGTGATCCGGGTGGTGGCGCAGAGCAGCTCGTCGGTGCCGGTACCCGCGGCGCCCTGGCTGTTGCCGGCCGTCCTTGGCCTGCTCGCCTGGCGCCGTTTCGCGGGTAGAGCTTGCGCAAATTGATACGAGAAAGCCAGCCAGCCGCTCCAATCATTCCAATCACGCACCTTTGGTGCCCTCACGGTGTTTGGGATGGTGGAGCGGGAGGCTCGCCCTCAAATTCCTTGTGACCCCGTTCCTTCGCATGCTCGCGTTCGGCGCGGCGGAAGGCATCCCCATCATAACCGCCCGCAAGGCACTGGACTGTCTGAAGCGCGCATGATCGGCATCCGAATCCTCGAGTGAAACGGGATCCGATCTTGAACCTTGAATATGGTCCCGATGAATCGTCTTTCCTCGAGCAAACTTGGAAACGAGATACGAGATCTGATCCCGTTTCCGGTATTGCCTCTACCCCATTGACATACTACGTCAACGACTTATAAATTGGTCATGACACGGGAGCTTCACACCGTCGTTGAAACCGCCCCCTTCATTCGCCACTCGAAGGGCCTATTGAACGACGAGGCCAGAAAGGAACTGATCAACAGCTTGGCCGCCGACCCGACACAGGGCGAAAAGATGTAGGGCACCGGCGGTTTTCGAAAATTTCGCTGGGCGCTGCCGGGGCGGGGCAAAAGCGGTGGTATCCGGGTGGTCACGTTCTATAGCGGCGACGATCTACCCGTGTTTCTGATCACGCTTTTCGGCAAAAACGAAAAAACCAACCTGAGCAAAGCCGAACGCAACGAATTTGACGCACTCGGGAAACTCATCATATCCGAGTACAAGAAACGGAGAAACAAATGACCAAGGCAGGTGACCGTATTCGCGAAGGCGCGCTTGATGCGCTCGCATTCGCACGCGGCGAAGACACTGGTGCCATCGTGCATCAGCCCGCAAACGTGCCCGATGAAGTTGACATCAAGGCCCTTCGCGAAAAGCTCGACCTCTCGCAAACCGGCTTTGCGCGTGAGTTCGGCTTTACCCCTGCCGCCATTCGCAATTGGGAGCAGGGTTCGAGAAAGCCCGGCCTGACGACACGCGCCTTTCTCACGGTTATCGAGCGGAATCCGGACGCCGTGCGAGAGGCCCTTTCCAGATAGCTGTTTGCATCCGTTGTCGCATGACGGATGCGCGCGGAAAATGGGCCCGGCGACGATGCCTTGGGCTTTGGCGCGTTTGCGCCTGGCGCGCCTAGGCCGCGTCCTCCAGCACCATGGCGGCGGCTTTTTCGCCGATCATCAGGCAGGCGGCGTTGGTGTTGCCCGAAACCAACGTCGGCATGATCGAGCCGTCGGCCACCCGCAGGCCGGTTACGCCGCGGACCCGCAGGCGTTCGTCGACCACGGCGCGGTCGTCCTGGCCCATGCGGCAGGTGCCGGTCGGGTGGAAGGTGGTCTCCGCCGTCTCGCGGACCCAGGCCAGCACCGCCTCGTCGCCCTGGACCTCCTCGCCGGGCGCCAGTTCGACGCCGCGGAAGCCGTCCATCGCCGGGCTCTCGATGATCTTGCGGCTCAGGTGCACGCCGTCGAGGAGGCAGCGGCGGTCCAGTTCCTCGGAGAGGAAGTTGAAGCGGATCGCCGGCGGCTCGGCCGGGTCGGCCGATTTGCTGTGGATGCTGCCGGTGCTTTCCGGCCGGCACTGATAGACGGTAACGATCATGCCCGGTTCCTTGTACAGGCGTCGGGCGTTCGGGTCGCTGAAGTAGTAGGGCACGATGTGGAGCTGGATGTCCGGCGATTCCAGCTCATCGCGGGTGCGGAAGAAGGTCAGCATCGGTGCCGACGGCAGGCTGAGGAAGCCGCTGCGGTTGACGGCATAGCGCAGTACCTGCCAGCCGATGCGCCAGCCGGCGGCCCGGTCGTTGTAGGTCACGCCCGGTTTGGTGACGCGCCATTTCAGCCGTGGTGCTATGTGATCGCGCAGGTTCTCGCCGACCCCGGCCAGCGGGTGGCGCACCTCGACGCCCAGGGATTGCAGCAACTCGGGCTGGCCGACGCCCGATAGCTCCAGGATCTGCGGCGAATTGATCGAGCCGGCCGAGAGGATCACCTCCCCTCGCGCCCGCGCCTCCCGGGGCTGGCCGCCAACCCGGTAGGCGACGCCGACGGCGCGGCCGTCTTCCAGCAAGACCCGTTCGACCAGGGTTTCGACCTCCACCTTCAGGTTGCCGCGCCGCATCGCCGGTTTCAGGTAGCCGACGGCGGCGCTGGCCCGCTGGCCGTCCCGGATGGTGG
>JASLMH010000122.1 GCA_030746635.1 Alphaproteobacteria bacterium
CCACTGAGGGGCATGCCCCTCAGTGGGGGACAAAGCGCAAACTCCAAAAGAATTTCCAGACGTCAGGTTACACAAGCTCGCGGTCAATGCCGCCGTCCACGGCCTGCGTCTGCTGCTGCCGGCAAACTGGTCGATGGAAATACTGACCGTTGCCGGGTTTTCCCCGCCCTGGTTTCTGGCCGCCGCCAGCGGCATGGAAACGGTCTACCTGCCCTTCCTGCTGCTTTCACCGATCACCTATGCCTTTCTGCATGCCGACATCGCCCATCTACTGATCAACATGGCTTTTCTGTTGGCCTTCGGCACCGCCATCGACCAGCGGATCGGTGGTCGTCGGTTCCTGGCCTTCTATCTGATCTGTACCTTGTGCGCCGCCGCCGCCAGCACGGTGTTGTTCCTGTTCAGCCGCGAGTTGGTGCTGATCGTCGGTGCCTCCGGCGCGGTATCGGGGCTGTTCGGCGCGGTCCTGCGGTTTCGCCTGCGCCGTCGCCTGGTGGCCATCGTCGTCTTCATCGTCATCAACATCATCCTGGGCTATACCGGTTTCTCCTCGTTTGGCGAGGTTCGGGCGATCGCCTGGGATGCCCATATCGGCGGCTTCCTGGGCGGCTATCTGTTGTTTCCGCTGTTCGATCGCCGACCGCGTTCGAACTGGCCGCCCGGCAACCCAGGAAGGGGTCCGTGATGAAAGTCACCGGGATGCGCACGATCCGGGTCAAGGTGCCGTTCGATCAGCCGATCCGTACCAGCATCCACCACATCGATTCGATCGCCTGCGTGCTGTTGTACCTCGACAGCGACGCCGGCATTACTGGCGAGGGCCTGGTCTGGGCCCTGGGCGAGGGCCGCCTGGCGGTGCTGGACGAGATGATCCACAGCCTGGCCGACCGGGTCGTCGGCCAGGATCCGCACCGCCATGCCGGGATCTGGGGCGAGATGTGGCGGGAGGTCAATTTCTACGGTCACAAGGGCATCACCCTGTTCGGCATCGGCGCCATCGACATGGCCTTGTGGGACATGGTCGGCAAGGCGCATGGTCTGTCGGTCTGCCGCCTGTTGGGGCAAAGCCGCGAGAGGGTGCGCGCCTATCACAGCGGCGGGCTGTGGGTATCGCTGTCGACCGATGAACTGGTCGCCCAGGCCAAGGACTACGTGGCCCAGGGCTACCGCGCCATGAAGATGCGCCTGGGCCGCCCGACGGTGGCCGAGGACGCCGAGCGGGTCGCCGCCGTGCGCGCCGCCATTCCGGCCGGGGTCGAACTGATGGCCGACGCCAACCAGGGCTTCACCGTCGATCACGCGATCCGTCTCGGCCGGTTGCTGGAGGCGCACGAGCTGACCTGGTTCGAGGAACCGGTACAGGCCTACGACCTGGAAGGCTCGGCCCGGGTGGCGGCCGCCCTCGATACGCCGATCGCCAGCGGCGAGACCGAATACGCCCGCTACGGCTTCCGCGACATGCTGGAGCGCAAATCCGCCGACGTGCTGATGCCCGATCTGCAACGGGTCGGCGGCATCACCGAGTTCGTCAAGGTGGCGCACATGGCCGACGCCTTCGACGTGCCCATCTCGCCGCATGTCTACACCGAGCAGTGCCTGCAGCTTTGCGGCGCCCTGGGTAACGTCCGGCACACCGAGTACATGCCCTGGTTCGGGGCGCTCTATAACGAAACAATCGAACTGGTCGACGGCGACTTTCTGGTGCCGGACCGTCCCGGTCTGGGCTTCACCTTCGACGAGGCCGCCGTCGCCCAATTCCGCCTGTCAGATGACGGAGGGTCGCAATGAAGATCGCCAAGGTCGACAGCCACCTGGTGCAATTGCCCTATAGCGCCGGCGGCTCCGGCAAATGGGGCGAGATGGATTGGACCACCCTGGACTACGTCCTGATCAGGATCGAGACGGAAAGCGGCTTGGTCGGCTGGGGCGACGGCTTCGGCTACGGCGCCGCCCGGGCCACCAAGGCGGCGGTCGACCATATGATCGGCCCCGGCCTGATCGGCCGCGATGCCGGCGACATCAACGGCATTTCCCGCGCCTTGCAGCAGGAAAACCATCTTTGGGGCCGCTATGGCGTCACCCTGTTCGCCATCAGCGGCGTCGACATCGCGCTTTGGGACATCGCCGGCAAGGCCGCCGGCCTGCCGCTGCATCGCCTGTTGGGTGGCGCCCGCCGCGACCGCATCCCGGCCTATGCCAGCCTGTTCAAGTACCAGGACCCGGAGGTGGTGGCCGAGCGCTGCCAGGCGGCGCTGGCCGACGGCTTCGGCTGGATCAAGCTGCACGAGACCGGCGAGGCCGAGGTGCGGGCCGCCCGCGAGGCGGTCGGCGACGGCGTGCCGATCATGATCGACACCAATTGTCCCTGGACGCCCCACCAGGCCCTCGAGATGGCCCGGCGGTTCAAGCCCTATGATCCGCATTGGCTGGAGGAGCCGATCTTCCCGCCCGAGGACTACCAGGCCCTGGCCGCCCTGCAGCTCGAGGCCGGCATCCCCCTGGCGGCCGGCGAGAACGCCTGCACGGCCTTCGAATTCCAGCAGATGCTGGCGGCCGAGGCGGTGACCTACCTACAGCCCAGCGTCACCAAGGTCGGCGGCATCACCGAGTTCCGCAAGATCCTGGCCCTGGCGGAAACCCAGGGCGGCACGGTAATGCCGCATGCGCCCTATTTCGGGCCGGGGCTGCTGGCCACCCTGCACCTTTTGTCGACCATGCCCGACGAGGCACTGGCCGAGAGCTTCTACTACAAAACCCTGGAGGCGAGCCTGTATGGCGAGGCCATCGTCGCCCGCGACGGCGCCATCGCCGTGCCGGACGGTCCCGGCCTCGGCCTGGAGCCCGACCCGGACGTGATCCGCGACTACGCGGCCAAGGAGTGAGCCGTCGGGTTCGTGACGCCACGGTGAAAAAAAAGCCGGGCCCAAGGGCCCGGCAGTCTAACAGGGAGGCTTCACGTCTTGGGAGACGTAAGCAGGCCGCGTCAGCACGGGGGGGAGTGTGCGGCGGCCCGCAGAAGATGCTGCGATGCAACATCCTCAATACCTTATTTATGCCTTCCGGAGCCCGATCGCCATTGAAATTAATGCATGTTAGGTATGCATAATATGCATAGCTAGCTTCCGGTCAGAACCGCCATTGGCGAACTTTCTCCTCAAGGAAATCCCGGAACACCGCTATTTTCTTGGTGTTTCGCAGTTCTTCGGGATAGACGAAGAAGGCATCCGTGGTCGGCCCATCGACCTCGGGCAAGACCCGCTTGAGGGGGTTGTCGTCGGTGATCATGTAGTCGGGCAGGGCTCCGATACCCATGCCGCTTTCTATTGCCAGTAGCAATCCATAAATATTATTCACCTGTAAGGCGGTAGCGCGGGGTCGGGCGTGCGGTTTCACGCCGATCGTACGCAGCCAATTGACGTTGCGCAGGGTCGTCGGCGCATGGTCGCCATAGGCGATCAGGGGGCAGTCGTCGAGGTCCTGAATCGTCTCCGGTTCCCCGTTTTTGGCCAAATATGCCGGCGAGGCGTAGAGGTGCGTGTGGACCGTGAACAGGCGCTTCTTGATCAGATCGGGCTGTCGCGGCTCGGTGATGCGAATCGCCACGTCCGCTTCCCGCATGCCGAGATCCAGCTCCCGGTCGTCGCAGATGATGGCGAGGCGGATATCGGGATAGGTCTCCAGGAACTCGTGAATGCGCGGCGTCAGCCAGGTCGAGCCCAGGCCGACCGTGGTGGTCACCCGCAGATCGCCCGCCGGCCGGTTGCGGCTGTCGGTCAGCAGGGTGCGGACGGTTTCCAGCTTGTCGAACACGTCGTGGGCCGCCCGATAGAGCAGGTCGCCGTGCTCGGTCGGCTTCAGGCCGCGGGCGTGCCGATGGAACAGCTGCACGCCCAGGTCCTCTTCCAGGGCCGAGATCTGTCGGCTGACGGCGGACTGGCTGAGGTTCAGATCCTCACCCGCGTGGGTGAAGCTGCCCGCGTGGGCCACCGCGTGGAAAATCCGCAGCTTGTCCCAATCCATGGTCTATCCGTTCCCCCAACTCGTCGCGCCGGGCCCGCCGCGCGTCGGCGGTAAATGCTACTCGGCGGCCTCGACGGCGCCGGCATCCAGGGCGGCCAGGAAGCGTTCGGCTTCCAAGGCCGCCATGCAGCCGGTGCCGGCGGCGGTGACCGCCTGGCGATAGATGTTGTCCTGAACGTCGCCGGCGGCGAACACGCCGGGCACCGCCGTCGCCGTGCTGTCGGGCGCGGTTTGCAGATAGCCCTCGTCATCCATCACCAGCTTGCCCTTGAACAGCTCGGTCTGCGGCGCGTGGCCGATGGCGACGAAGACGCCGTCCACCGCCAAATCGGTGATCTCGCCGCTGCGCACGTGGCGCGCCTTGACGCCGGTCACCCCGGGCGGCTGGCTGTCGCCGACCACCGCGTCCAGCACGTGGTCCCAAAGCACCTCGATCCTATCGTTGCTCAACAGCCGTTCCTGCAGGATCTTTTCCGCCCGCAAGGCATCCCGGCGGTGGATCAGCGTCACCTTCGAGGCGAAGTTGGTCAGGTACAGCGCCTCCTCGACCGCGGTGTTGCCGCCGCCGATCACGCAGACCGGTTTGTCGCGATAGAAAAAGCCGTCGCAGGTGGCGCAGGCCGAGACGCCGAAGCCCTGGAATTTCTGTTCCGATTCCAGCCCCAGCCATTTCGCCTGGGCGCCGGTGCAGATGATCAGGCTGTCGCCGGTATAGATGTCGCCGGAATCGCCGGTGCAGCGGATCGGCCGGGCCGCCAGGTCGACCGCCACCACGATGTCATGGATGATCGTGGTGCCGACCTTGGCCGCCTGTTCCTCCATCTGCTGCATCAGCCACGGACCCTGGATCACCTCGGCGAAGCCCGGATAGTTCTCCACGTCGGTGGTGATCGTCATCTGCCCGCCCGGTTGCAGGCCGTGCACCATGAGGGGCTGCAGGCCGGCGCGGGCGGCGTAGATCGCGGCGGTGCAGCCGGCTGGGCCCGAGCCGAGGATCAATACGCGGCTGTGGTGGGTTTGCGGCATGCTCAATTCCTCCGAGGCGACGTCCGGGCACCACGGCCCCATCGCGCCCTGCACGCTATGTATAGTGGGGGGCTGTCGGCTTCAAGCGGCGCCGGCATGGGCGGTCGCGGGATTGAGCATTTGCTGGACCCGTTCGGCCACCCGCGCCAGGTCATCCGGCGGGCGGCAACGCCAATGTTCCAGCCGGCCCTGGAATTCGCGCGTGTAGCCGGCCTCGCGCATGCCGCGATGGAACTCGTCGAACTTGCGGTTGCCGCCGGCCAATTGCACGACGTGAACGGGCTTGCCGGTGGCGCAGGCCTCCGACACCATGTTGACCGAATCGCAGGTGACGATGATCGCGTCGGCCAGGCCGAGATAGCCGAAATACGGGTTCTCGCCGGTGAAATCCCAGACCACCGCCGGGGCGCCGTCCAGGGCCTGGCGCAGCACCCGGATGTTCTCCTCGCCGGTGCGGCGCGACGGCGTCACCGCCAGGCCGACGCCCGCATCGGCGCACAATCGCCTGAGTTGCGCCGCCAGGTCGGCCACGATCGCCGGCGTCATTCGATAACAGGCGTTGCTGCCGCCGATCAGCACCGCCACCAGCGGCCGCGGCAAATCCGCCAGCTCCGGGGCGAAACGGGTCGCCTGTTCGGCCAGGCGGTCGGCCGTCACCCGATGCAGCGAGGCCAGGGTCTCGACCACGTTGGCGCCCCGCAGATGGTCGTGCCGTGGTGGTGCTACCAGGTCGAATCGGCTGAGCCTGGTTTGCGGGTTCTGGATGTGCACGATCCTGGTCCGGCCGCCGCTGGCCCGTTTGACCCACAGGGCATAGGGCACGCTGCGCCGGCCGCAGCTGATCAGCAGGTCGGGCCAGGGCGGGGCGATGGCGTCGCTGTCGTCGCCCAGGGCCGCCAGGGGCGCCGGCCAAAGTCCGGGTGGCAGCCAGGTCCAGGGCGGTCGCGGGTGCACCCGCTTGGTCGTGAACGGCAGGCCCACCGCCTCCGCCAGGGCGATCGCCTGGTTCTCCATCCCGGCGTGACCCGGCGTGACCACCCAGCAGGTTTGATTGTGTTGCGCTTGCGACAAGAGCGAACCGGTTGCGAAATATTGTTGCGTCGGTAATATTGTTGCGCCGTACTGTCCGCGGCCGACCGAAGGATATCGAGTTGGCACAAAAGGTAAAGCTGGACGCCATCGACCGCCGCATCCTCGAGGAACTGCGCGACGATGGGCGGATCACCAACGTCGAACTGGCCCGCCGGGTCGGCATTTCGGCGCCGCCGTGTCTGCGGCGGATGCGCGCCCTTGAGCAGGCCGGCTTCATCCGCGGCTATCACGCCGACCTGAATGCCGCCGAACTGGGCTATGGCCTGACGGTGTTCGCCTGGATCGGTCTGCACAGTCAGCACGAGGACGATCTGGCCGCCTTCGAGGCCCTGGTCGGCGGCTGGCCGATGGTCCGGGAATGCCACATGCTGACCGGCGAGGCGGATTTCATCCTCAAGGCGGTGGCCCGGGACTGGGATGCCTGGCAGACTTTCTTGACCGGCGAATTGACCACCGCGCCGAACGTCGCCAGCGTCAAGACGGCGCCGGTGCTGCGCCGCTCGAAAGTGCAGTTCGGCGTACCGCTGGACGCCGCCAGCGACGATTGAGGCGGCCCGGATCGATTTCCGAATATTCTATTTGTACTGGACCTTGACCAGTTCGTAGAACTTGCCGCCGCCGGGGGTGACGACCTCCACCTCGTCGCCGACTTCCTTGCCGATCAGGGCCCGGGCGAGGGGGGATTGCACCGACAGGCGGTGCTGCTTGATGTCGGCTTCGTCCTCGCCGACGATCTGGAACCTCAGCTTTTCCTCGATGTCCTCGTCGACCACGGTGACGGTGGCGCCGAACTTGACGGTCTTGCCCTTCAGTTCCGAGGTGTCGATAACCTGGGCCCGGCTGAGCTTGCTTTCCAGCTCGGCGACCCGGCTTTCGATATAGGCCTGGCGTTCCTTGGCGGCGTGATACTCGGCGTTCTCCGAGAGATCGCCATGCGCGCGCGCTTCTTCGAGGGCGTTGATCACCGCCGGACGTTCGACGCTTTTCAGCCGCTTCAGTTCTTCTTCCATCTGGGCAAAGCCCGTGCGGGTCATTGGGACCTTTTCCATGACCGGATCACATTACCTCGTCTCTTGGCCGGATCGCCTGGCGGACCGGCGCCAGCCGATCCAAACAACGAAGATTAAAAGTAAGATTGCAGCGGGGCAACATCAAGACCGCTGCTTTTCATGCGTGCGATCGCCTGTACCGCCGAACGGGCGCCCGAGATGGTGGTGTAATAGGGGATGCGGTGGATCAGGGCGGCCCGCCGCAAGGTGAAGCTGTCCTTGATCGCCTGCGCCCCCTCGGTGGTGTTGAACATCAGGGCGATCTCGTTGTTGGTGATCGCATCGACGATGTGCGGCCGGCCCTCCAGGACCTTGTTGATGGCCCGCACCTCGACCCCTAGCTCGCGGAAAAAACCCGCCGTGCCGTGGGTGGCGACGATGCCGTAACCGAGTTCGCACAGATCCCGCGCCAGGTCCGCCGCCGCCCTTTTGTCGCCGTCCTTGACCGAGATGAAGACGGCGCCGGCCTCGGGCAGCTCGGTGCCGGCGGCGATCTGCGATTTGGCGAAGGCCGCCTCGAAGCTGACGTCCAGGCCCATGACCTCGCCGGTCGACTTCATCTCCGGGCCGAGCAGCACGTCGACGCCGGGGAAGCGGGCGAAGGGGAACACCGCTTCCTTGACCGCGACATGCTTGGGCGGTGCCAAATCGAGGTCGAAGTCGGCCAGTTTCTCCCCGGCCATCACCCGGGCGGCGATCTTGGCGATCGGCTGGCCCACCGCCTTGGCCACGAAGGGCACCGTGCGGCTGGCCCGGGGGTTGACCTCGAGGATGAAGATTTCGCCGTTCCGCACCGCGAACTGCACGTTCATCAGCCCGACCACGCCCAGGCCCATGGCCAGCGCCCCGGCCTGGCGGCGAATTTCCGCCACCGTCTCCTCGGCCAGGGAATAGGGCGGCAGCGAACAGGCGGAATCGCCGGAATGGATGCCGGCTTCCTCGATATGTTCCATGACGCCGGCCACCAACACGTCGGTGCCATCCGCCAGGGCGTCCAGATCGACTTCGATGGCGTCTTGCAGATAGCCGTCGACGAGCACCGGCGAGGAGCCCGAGACCTTCACCGCCTCGTGCATGTAGCGCTCCAACTGGCTGTCGTCGCGGACGATCTCCATGGCCCGGCCGCCCAGCACGTAGGAGGGGCGGACCACCACCGGGAAGCCGATCTCGGCCGCCGCCGCGTGCGCCTCGGCGATCGAGGTGGCGATGCCGTTGGGCGGCTGTTTCAGGTTCAGTTGGTGCAGCAGTTCCTGGAAGCGGTGGCGATCCTCGGCCAGGTCGATGGCGTCGGGCGAGGTGCCCAGGATCGGCACTGCCGCCGCCTCCAGCGCCGCCGCCAGCTTCAAGGGCGTCTGGCCGCCGAACTGCACGATCAGGCCCAGCAACTCACCCCGGCTCTGCTCGACGCGGACGATCTCCAAGACGTCTTCGGCGGTCAGCGGCTCGAAATACAGCCGGTCCGAGGTGTCGTAGTCGGTCGATACCGTTTCCGGGTTGCAGTTGACCATGATCGCTTCGTAGCCGGCATCCCGCAATGCGAAGGCCGCGTGCACGCAGCAATAGTCGAACTCGATGCCCTGGCCGATGCGGTTCGGTCCGCCGCCCAGGATGATCACCTTCCGCCGATCACTGGGCCGGGCCTCGCATTCCGCCGGCTGGTTCAGGCCCTCGTAGGTCGAATACATGTACGGGGTCTGGCTTTCGAACTCGGCGGCGCAGGTATCGATCCGCTTGTAGACCGGCACCACGCCGAGGGCCCGCCGATGCGCCGCCACCCAGGCTTCGTCCCGGCCGCACAACTCGGCCAGCCGCTGATCGGAGAAGCCCTGGGCCTTCAGCGCCCGCATGCCATCGGCCCTCTCGGGCAGGCCGTCGGCGCGGACGCCCGCCTCGGCCCGCACGATCTCCTCGATCTGGGCCACGAACCAGGGGTCGATGCGGGTGACGCGGTGCACCTCCTCGGCGCTCATGCCGTGGCGCAGGGCCTGGGCCACCACCAGCAGGCGGTCCGGCGAGGGCTGCGAGAGGGCGGCGCGAAGGGCGTCGATCGGGTCCTCCGCAACGCCCTGGATCTCGATTTCGTTCAGGCCGGTCAGGTCGGTTTCCATCGACCGCATGGCCTTTTGCAGGCTTTCGGCGAAAGTCCGGCCGACCGACATCGCCTCGCCCACCGATTTCATCGAGGTGGTCAACAGGGCCTGGGCGTCGGGAAACTTCTCGAAGGTGAAACGCGGCACCTTGGTGACCACGTAGTCGATGGTCGGCTCGAAGCTGGCCGGGATCACGCCGCCGGTGATGTCGTTGTCCAGCTCGTCCAGGGTGTAGCCGGCGGCCAGGCGGGCCGCCACCTTGGCGATCGGGAAGCCGGTCGCCTTCGAGGCCAGGGCCGAGGAGCGCGAGACCCGCGGGTTCATCTCGATGATTACCAGCCGGCCATCGTCCGGGTTGATGGCGAACTGCACGTTCGAGCCGCCGGTGTCGACGCCGATCTCGCGCAGGCAGGCGATCGAGGCGTTGCGCAGGATCTGGTATTCCTTGTCGGTCAGGGTCAGGGCCGGCGCCACGGTGATCGAATCGCCGGTATGGATGCCCATGGGATCGACGTTCTCGATCGAGCAGACGATGATGCAGTTGTCGTTGCGGTCCCGCACCACCTCCATCTCGAATTCCTTCCAGCCCAGCACCGATTCCTCGATCAGCACCTCGCCGACCGGCGAGGCATCCAGGCCGCCGGTGACGATGGTCTGGAATTCGTCGCGGTTATAGGCGATGCCGCCGCCGGTGCCGCCCAGGGTGAAGGAGGGGCGGATGATCGCCGGCAGGCCGACATGCTCCAGCGCCGCCAGCGCCTCGGTCATGTCGTGGGCGATGCCGGCGCGCGGCGATTCCAGGCCGATGCGGGCCATGGCGTCGCGGAACAGGCTGCGGTCCTCGGCCTTGGCGATCGCCTCGGGGCTGGCGCCGATCAGCTCCACCCCCAGTTCTTCGAGGCTGCCGTCTTCGTGCAGGGCGATGGCGGTGTTCAATGCCGTCTGCCCGCCCATGGTCGGCAGGATCGCATCCGGGCGCTCGCGTTCGATGATCCGGCGGACCATGGCTGGCGTGATCGGTTCGACATAGGTAGCGTCGGCGAATTCGGGGTCGGTCATGATCGTCGCCGGGTTCGAGTTCACCAGGATCACCCGATAGCCCTCGTCGCCCAGTGCCTTGCAGGCCTGGGTGCCGGAATAGTCGAACTCGCAGGCCTGGCCGATGACGATCGGCCCGGCGCCGATGATCAGGATGCTCTCGATGTCGGTGCGTTTAGGCATCTATTCGACATCCATCAGATCGATGAAGCGCTGGAACAGGTAGTGGCTGTCCTGCGGACCTGGAGAGGCTTCCGGGTGGTACTGCACCGAGAACACCGGCCGGTCCTCCACCCGCAGGCCCTCCAACGAGCCGTCGAACAGCGAAGTGTGGGTCTCGACCACGCCGCTGGGCAGGGTCTCGCGCCGGACCACGAAGCCGTGGTTCTGCGAGGTGATCTCGACCTTGCCGGTGGCCAGGTCCTTGACCGGCTGGTTGGCGCCGCGATGGCCCATGTGCATCTTTTCGGTGCCGGCGCCGAGCGCCAGGGCCAGGATCTGATGGCCCAGGCAGATGCCGAAGATCGGCTTGCCCGAGGCCAGCAGGGCCTGCACCGTCGGCACCGCGTAAGTACCGGTGGCGGCCGGGTCGCCGGGGCCGTTCGAGAGGAAGATGCCGTCGGGCCGCTGGGCCAGGATCTCCTCGGCGCCGGCGCTGGCCGGTACCACCGTCACTCGGCAGCGGGCCGAGGCCAGGCAGCGCAGGATGTTGCGTTTGATCCCGAAATCCATCGCCACGACGTGGTACATCGGCTGTTCCTGGCGGCCGTGCCCCTTGCCGAGCGCCCATTGCGTCTCGTCCCAGGTATAGCTCTGCCGGCAGCTCACCTCGTCGGCCAGGTCCATGCCTTCCAGGCCCGGCCATTCCGCCGCCATTTGGCGTAGGCGGTCCAGGTCGAAGCGACCCTCGGGGCTGTGTTGGACCACGCCGTTGGGGGCGCCGCCGTCACGGATCAGCCGGGTCAGCCGCCGGGTGTCGATGCCGGCGATGCCGGCCAGGCCGTGGCCCTTCAGCCAGTCGTGCAGATGGCCGAGGGCGCGATGGTTGGACGGCTGGCTGATGTCGGCCCGCAGCACCAGGCCGCGGGCGGCCGGCGTCAGGGTCTCGATATCTTCGTCGTTGGCGCCGACGTTGCCGATGTGGGGAAAGGTGAAGGTGATGATCTGCCCGGCGTAGCTGGGATCGGTCAGGATCTCCTGATAGCCGGTGATCGAGGTGTTGAAACAGACCTCGCCGACCGCCTCGGCCGCGGCACCGATGCCCCGGCCCCACAGTACCGTGCCGTCGCCCAGCACCAATACCGCCGTCGCCCAATCCGGGGGCGCGGCGGCGTTGTCGTTTGGCTCGGTCATACCTGCTGGCTCCGGTCGCGCCGGGCGGCGGGGCGGGCTCCCGAAGGCCGGGGAGATTCGCTGGGCGGCGCGCAAATTGGCGCGGACATTAAGCAAAAGCCCCCCCAGCGTCAACCCCGATCGTGAAGGAAAATTCCCTTATAAATCAATAGGTTAAAAAACATCTAGCCAGCCGCGCCGGTTTGCCATCAGGCCCCGTTTCGGGTAGCATCCCAGGCCCTGCAACAGCGGGAGGGGCCACAATGCTGCGTGAGCGCCTGAACGAGATGCTGCCGACCGCCCTCAAGGCCAGGGAGGGCCGGCGCGTTTCCACCGTGCGCCTGATCCTGGCCGCGATCAAGGACCGCGACATCGCGGCCCGCGGCGAAGGCAATGCCGACGGCGTCGGCGACGACGAGATCCTCGCCATCCTGCAGAAGATGGTGAAGCAGCGGCGCGAATCGATCGTCCACTATCAGGAGGGCGGCCGCCTGGAACTGGCCGAGCAGGAAGAAGAGGAAATCGGCATCATTCAGGAGTTCCTGCCGGAGCCGATCGGCGGCGAGGAAATGGCGGCGGCGGTCGAGGCGGCGGTCGGGGAAGCCGGCGCCACCGGCCTGAAGGACATGGGCCGGACCATGGGTTTGCTGAAGGAGCGTTATGCCGGCCGCATGGATTTCGCCGAGGCGGCCGGCCAGGTCAAGCGGTTGCTGGGTGGTTGAGGTGGCGGCCGCTCGGGCGGCTGATGCGGGCGGCGCCGGCGGCCGGCCCTGGTGATCGACGGGAATGGCGATACCGGACTCCTTTCTGGACGAATTGCGGGCCCGCAGCGGCCTGGTCGAGCTGGTCGGCCGTCGGGTCAAGCTGACCCGGCGCGGCCGCGAGCACACCGGCCTGTGTCCGTTCCACAATGAAAAGACCCCGTCCTTCACGGTCAGCGAGGACAAGGGCTTTTACCATTGCTTCGGCTGTGGGGCCCACGGCGGCGCCATCGATTTCGTGATGCAGACCGAGGGCCTGTCCTTCCCCGAGGCGGTCGAGCGGCTGGCCATCGAGGCCGGCATGGAGGTGCCGCGCGGCGCCCCCCGCGACCAGGAGGCCGAACGCCGGCGCAAGAGCCTGTACGACGTGCTGCAAACGGCGGCCGAATGGTTCGAGGGCCAGTTGGCCGGCCTGGGCGGTCAGGCGGCCCGCGACTATCTGCAACGGCGCGGCCTGAGCGAGGCGACCGCGGCCCGGTTCCGCCTCGGCCTGGCGCCGGAACGCCGCGATGCCCTGAAGGCGGCGCTGCTGGCCCGGCAGTTCGACCCCACGCAATTGGTCGAGGCCGGCCTGCTGGTGGTGCCCGAGGACGGCGGCGACAGCTACGACCGCTTTCGCCATCGGCTGATCTTTCCGATCGCCGACAGCCGCGGCCGAATCGTCGCCTTCGGCGGCCGGGCCCTGGGCGAACAGCGGGCGAAGTACCTGAATTCGCCGGAAACCCCGGTCTTCCACAAGGGCGATCTGCTCTACAACCTGGCCAACGCCCGCAAGCCGGCCCGGGACCGCGACCAGGTCATCGTGGTCGAGGGCTACATGGACGTGATCGCCCTCGACCAGGCCGGCTTCGCCAACGCCGTGGCGCCCCTGGGCACCGCCCTGACGGAGGCCCAACTCGGGGCCCTGTGGCGCCTCAGCGCCGAGCCGAGCTTGTGTTTCGATGGCGATGCGGCCGGCCTGCGGGCCGCCTATCGGGCCGCCGAAAGGGCCCTGCCGCTGCTGCGGCCGGGCCATTCCCTGCGCTTCATCGAACTGCCCGAGGGCGAGGACCCGGACAGCCTGGTGCGGGGCAGGGGGGCGGCCGCCTTCACCGATCTGGCCGATAATGCCGCCGTGCTGGCCGATCTGTTGTGGCGCATGCACGCCGAGGGCCGGCGCCTGGACACGCCGGAGCGGCGGGCCGGATTGCGCCAGGAATTGCGCGCAATGGTGGGCCGGATCTCCGATCAGACGGTGCGCGGCTATTACGGCGAGCATTTCAAGGCCAAGCTGGACGCCGCCTTCGGCCCGCCGGCGCGGCGCGGCGCGGCGGCCGGTCGGCCGGGCGGCGGCGGGGTGTTCGCGGACGTGCGGATACCGGCCCGCCATGGCCTGGGCCGCGGCGAGGCCGCCGACACCCTGCGCCGCGAGCGGCTTTTGATCGCCGCCCTGTTGAACCATCCGGAGTTGATTCACCAGGTTTTCGAGGACCTTGGCGAGCTGCGTCTGGGTAGTCCGGAACTTGACAACATCCGTCGGGCGATAATAGAAATGGCCTCGTCCGGCGTGCCCCTTGACCTCGACGGCCTTTGTGACAATTTCCATGACGGTGCGACGGCCCGTCTGATCGAGGAATTGACAGGCCCAGGTATTGCGAAGCTCGATCCATTCGCGCGTCCGGATATGGCGTTGGCACGTGTAGTAGAGGACTGGACGAGCGTATATCGACTGCACCGTCTGAGCGATCTCCGACGCGATCTGCGGCTCGCGGAGGAAGAATTGTCGCGCGACATGACGGAGGAGAACTTGGCGCGCTTCTCGGCCTTGCGCGAGGCGGTGGAGGAAGCGGCGTCGGAGGCGGTCGATATCACCGATTGAAATGCATTCCTATCATGCCGACCGGCGGGCGATCCGGTCCGGCACGGGGCAGCAGCATAGGCGGACTTTATGGCGAAAGCACAGGTGGCGGAAAAGACGGAACGCGAGGACGGCGGCGATCGGCCGTTGATCGATTCGCAGGCCGAGGCGAACCTCAAGAAGCTCATCGCACAGGGCAAGGAACGCGGCTATATCACCTATGACGAGTTGAACGGCGCCCTGCCGCAGGAACAGGTCTCCTCGGAGCAGATCGAGGATTTCATGACCCTGCTGTCGGAGATGGGGGTCAACCTGATCGAGGCTGACGACGCCGAGGAACAGGGCGAGGCCGCGGCCGCGACCGCCGCCGTGCCGGCCGAGGTCGAGAAGCCCGCCGAGAAACCCCAGGAAGTCGAATTGGAGCGGACCGACGATCCGGTGCGCATGTACCTGCGCGAGATGGGCAGCGTCGAACTGCTCTCCCGCGAGGGCGAGATCGCCATCGCCAAGCGCATCGAGGCCGGCCGAGAGGCGATGATCGCCGGCATCTGCGAAAGCCCGCTGACCGTGCGGGCAGTGATCGACTGGCACGACATGCTGATCGACGGCGATGTGCTGCTCCGCGACATCATCGACCTGGACGCCACCTATGGCGCCGGTCCGGACGGCAACGGTAATGGCAACAGCAACGGCAATGCCGCGAACGGCGACGGCAATGCCGCGAGCGGCACCACCGCCGGCGCCGGTGGCAACGGCACCGGCACCGGGGCCGCCAACGACCAGGACCAGGCCGGCGAAGACAAGCCGGAGGCGAAAAGCGAGGACGGCTCCGACGGCAGTGAGCAGAACGCCGACGGCGAGTCCGACGATGACGACGATGAAGAGGACAACACCCTGTCGCTGTCGGCGATGGAAGCGGCGCTGAAGCCGCTGGTGCTGGAAACCTTCGAACAGATCGCCAAGGTCTACAAACGCTTCAAGAAGGTGCAGGACCTCCGCGTCGAGGCGGCCCTGAAGCATCAGGAACTGACCGCCCAGCAGGAGAAGCGGTACCAGAAGCTGCACGGCGAACTGGTCGGCCTGATCAACGGCGTGCACCTGAACAACAACCGCATCGAGGCCCTGGTCGACCAGCTTTACGGCATCAACCGCCGGCTGATCGGTTTGGAGGGGCGGCTGTTGCGCCTGGCGGAATCCCGCCGCGTCTCCCGCGTCGAATTCCTCAAGCATTATTCCGGGCACGAGACCGACCCGCGCTGGCTCTCCCGGGTGCGCCGGCTGAAGGGCCGGGGCTGGTCCGATTTCGCCTCCAAGGACCGGGACGAGATCAAGGCCATCCGGGCAGACATCGCCCACGTCGCCTCGGAGACCGGCCTGCCGATTCCGGAATACAAGCGCATCGTCGCCACCGTGCAGAAGGGCGAGCGCGAGGCCCGGCAGGCCAAGAAGGAAATGGTCGAGGCCAACCTCCGCCTGGTGATCTCGATCGCCAAGAAATACACCAACCGGGGCCTGCAGTTCCTGGACCTGATCCAGGAGGGCAACATCGGCCTGATGAAGGCGGTCGACAAGTTCGAGTACCGCCGTGGTTACAAGTTCTCGACCTACGCCACCTGGTGGATCCGCCAGGCGATCACCCGTTCGATCGCCGACCAGGCCCGCACCATCCGCATCCCCGTGCACATGATCGAGACCATCAACAAGCTGGTCCGCACCTCGCGCCAGATGCTGCACGAGATCGGCCGCGAGCCGACGCCGGAGGAGCTCGCCGGCAAGCTCGGCATGCCC
>JASLMH010000123.1 GCA_030746635.1 Alphaproteobacteria bacterium
GCCCTGCGAACCGCGCCTACCCACGGGGCCTGGAGGGCCGGTCAAATGGTTCAGATTACCCGCGACATGCTCTAGCCCCGGTTGGCGGCAAGCGAAGGCGCGGCCGTTTCCCAATACGCGGGAAACCGGCCCAATTCCGCCCCCACCTGCCGCCGGTCCTGGGCGCAATCAGCGTCAAATAGGAAGCCCTCGCCCTCGGTGATCTCGCCGGAGCTCGATCCCAGTCGGCGGATATCGCGCCCAGAAACAAAAAGGACCAGGATGCGCATTTACACGGAACTGAGCCTGGGCAAGACCGACCCGGGCCTGCGGGAACCCGACCTTCCCTACGAGATCGGCAAGGCGCCGGAACATGCGGCGCTGGTCGAAAGCCTGGGCTTCGACGGCGTCGTCGCGGTGGAGACCAAGGACGATCCGTTCATGCTGATGGCCCTGGCGGCGACGACCACGGATAGGCTGCAACTGGCGACGTCCGTGGCGATCGCCTTTCCGCGTGCACCGTTCATCACGGCGATGTCCGCCTGGCGTTTGCAGATCCTGTCCAGGGGCCGTTTCACCCTGGGACTGGGGCCACAGGTACGCGGCCACCTGATCCGCCGCTATGGCCTGGAGGTCTCGCCCATCGGACCGTGGATGCGCGACTATATCGGCGCCGTGCGGGCGCTTTGGGATTGCTGGCAGAACGGCGGCAAGCTCGATTACCAGAGCGATCGCTACAAGCTCGACCTGACGGTGCCGCTGTTCGACCCGGGACCCTCGGACTGGCCCGATGTCCCCATCCATCTGGCGGCGGTGAACACCTATATGTGCCGCGTCGCCGGCGAGGTCGCCGACGGTCTCCGGCCGCATCCGATCTGCACCCCGCGCTACATCAACGAAGTGATGAAACCGGCGGTGGCCGACGGTGCCGAGCAGGCCGGGCGCGATGTCGGCGAGATGGCCGTGGCCATGAAGCCGCTGGTCGCCACCGCCCCGGACGAGGAAACCCTGCAAGCCAGGATCCGCGATGTCCGGGCCCGGGTCGCCTTTTATGCCTCCACCCCCGCCTATCGGCCGGCTTTCACGATTTGGGGACTGGAAGACCTAAGCCAGCATCTGGCCGGCCTGTCGCGTGACCAGAAGTGGGAAGAAATGCCGCCGCTGATCACCGACGACATCCTGAATACCTATGCCGTCGTCGGCACCCATGACGAGATCGCCGGCAAGATCCTGGACCGCTACGCCGGCGTCGTTACCGATGTCGGATTCTCCATCGTCGTCGAGGACGAGGCGGACGAGGAAAAACTCAAGGACATGGTAAAACGGGTCCAGAACGGCTGATCGGGGACAACCCTCCGATCCGGAACGGGCAAATGGAAATGGGACACGTCAGATGAGTGAGTTCGACGTCATCGTCGTCGGCGGCGGCAATGCCGCCCTGTGCGCCGCCCTGTCGGCGCGGGAGAGCGGCGCCAGCGTGGTCGCCCTGGAACGGGCGCCTGAGGACGAGGCCGGCGGCAATTCCCGCTTTACCGCCGGCGCCATCCGCACCGTCTACAACGGCCTGGACGATATCCTGGAGTTGATGCCCGATCTGTCCGAGGAAGAGCGGACCAACACCGATTTCGGCAGCTACACCGAGGAACAGTTCTTCGACGACATGGGCCGGGTCACCGACTACCGGGCCGATCCGGACCTGACGGAAATCCTGATCAAGCAATCCTTCGCAACCTTGAAATGGCTGCAAGGCAAGGGCCTGCGTTTCATGCCGCTTTATGCCAAGCAGGCCTTCAAGGTCGACGGCCGCTTCAAGTTCTGGGGCGGCCTGACCGTCGAGGCCTGGGGCGGCGGCCCCGGCCTGGTCGAGGGGTTGACCACGGCCTGCCGGCGCGAGGGCGTCGAAATCCGCTATGGCGCCCGGGTGCTGTCGCTGATCGTCGATGACGATGGCGTCCATGGCGTCCGCCTGCGCCAGGACGGCAAGACCTCGGAATTGACCGCCAAGGCGGTGATCCTGGCCTGCGGCGGCTTCGAGGCCAACGGCGAAATGCGTACCCGCTACCTGGGCCCCGGCTGGGAACTGGCGCCGGTGCGCGGCACCCGCTTCAACACCGGCGACGGCATCCGCATGGCGATGGACGCCGGCGCCAGCCCGGCCGGCAACTGGTCGGGCTGCCATGCCGTGGCCTGGGACCGCAATGCCCCGGAATTCGGCGATCTGGCGGTCGGCGACGGCTTCCAGAAACACAGCTACCCCTTCGGCTTGATCATCAATGCCGACGGCCGCCGCTTCGTCGACGAGGGCGCCGATTTCCGTAACTATACCTATGCCAAATACGGCCGCGAGATCCTCAACCAGCCCCGGCAGTTCGCCTATCAGCTATTCGACCAGAAGGTCGCGCATCTGTTGCGCGACGAATACCGCATCCGCCAGGTCACCAAGGCGCAATCCGACACCCTGGAGGGCCTGGTGGCCCAGATGGAGGGGGTCGACGCCGAACAGTTCGTCCAAACCATCGGCGAATACAACGCCGCCGTCCGCACCGACATTGCCTTCGACCCGACGGTCAAGGACGGCCGCCGTACCGAGGGGCTGGCCGTCGACAAGACCAACTGGGCCAACACCATCGACGAACCGCCCTTCATGGCCTTCGGCGTTACCTGCGGCATCACCTTCACCTTCGGCGGCGTGCGCATCGACAACGAGACCCGGGTGATCGACACCGACGGCGTCGCCATACCGGGCCTGTACGCCGCCGGCGAACTGGTCGGCGGCCTGTTCTATTTCAACTATCCGGGCGGCACCGGCCTGATGTCGGGCGCCGTGTTCGGCCGCGTCGCCGGCCGCACCGCCAGCAATGGAGGCGAGTGATGAGCGAAGACCAAATCATCGGTTTCGTCGGGCTCGGCGTGATGGGCGAGCCGATGTGCCACAACCTGCACGCCAAGAGCGGCTGTCCCGTGGTGGCCTACGACATCGATCCCGCCCCCCTGGCCCGGGCGGCCGAGGCCGGCCTGGGGGTGGCCGCCGATCTGCCGGACTTGGCCGGAGGCTGTGATGTCATCTTCATCTCGATGCCTGGCGGTAATGAACTGGCGCAGGTCTGCGACGGCCTGGCGCCGCATATGCGGGCCGGGCAGATCCTGGTCGACACCACCACGGCGCCGGTCGACCTGACCCGGGAGTTGGCCGGCCGGTTCGCCGAATTGGCTGTCGACTACGCCGATGCGCCGATCGCCCGCACCCGGCAGGCGGCCCGTGACGGCACCCTGAGCGTCATGGTCGGCGCCTCGGCCGAACTGTTCGGCCGTATCGAGCCGCTGATCGCCTGCTACGCCAGCGACGTCACCTTGTGTGGCGAGGTCGGGTCCGGACAGGTGGTGAAGATCCTCAACAACATGGTGGTCGCCGAGACCGTCAATGCCGTGGCCGAGGCGCTGACCATTGCCCGCCGCTCCGGGCTCGACCCGGCCCTGTTCCTCGACACCCTGGCCAAGGGCTCGGCCGACAGTTTCGTGCTGCGCAGCCACGGCATGAAGGCGATGCTGCCGGCGACCTTCCCGCTCCGTGCCTTTTCCACCCGCTATATGCTCAAGGACATGAGCTATGCCCTGCAACTGGCCGAAGAAACCGGCGTCGAGGTGAAGGGCGCCCGCACCGTCGACGACATCCTGCGCGCCACCATCGACAAGGCGAGCCTGGCGGATGCCTATTGGCCGGCCCTCCTCGCCGTCGTCGACCCCGATTTGCAACCCAGTACGCCCGACGGAGATTGAACGCCATGGCCGATACCCCCAGTTTCGAGACCGTCAGCTATGACGACCCCGCGCCCCACGTCGCCCGGATCACCATGAATCGGCCCAAGGCCCGCAATGCCCAGGACCTGGCGATGACCTACGACCTGAACGCCGCCTTCGACCTGGCGGCGCGGGACGAGGACGTCAAGGTGATCGTGCTGGCCGGCGCCGACCCGCATTTCTCGGCCGGCCATGATCTATCGGGCGACGGCGGCAAGACCTGGCGGGATTTCCCCATGGTCGGCACCTGGGGTGGCTTCGACCCGGCCGGCGCCGAGGGGCGCTTCGCCCGGGAGAGCGAGATCTACCAGGGCATGACCGAGCGCTGGCGCAACCTGCCCAAGCCGACCATCGCCGCCGTTCAGGGCAAGTGCATCGCCGGCGGCCTGATGCTGGCCTGGGCCTGCGATATCATCATTGCCGCGGACGACGCCGAATTCCGCGACCCGGTACTGGAAATGGGGGTCTGCGGCGTCGAGTTCTTCGCCCATCCCTGGGAGGTCGGCCCGCGCAAGGCCAAGGAATGGCTGTTCACCGCCGACTGGCTGACGGCCGAGGCGGCCCGGCAGTTGGGCATGGTCAACCAGGTGGTGCCGCGTGACGGCCTGATGCCGGCGGTGCTGGAAATGGCCGAACGGATCGCCCGCAAGCCGGCTTTCGCCCTGAAACTGACCAAGCAGGCGGTCAACCAGAGCCAGGACAGCATGGGCCGGCCGGCCGCCATGGCCCAGAGCTTCGCCCTGCATCAGCTTTGCCACAGCCACAACATGCAGGTTCACGGCATCCCGGTGGATCCTGGCGGCCTGCCGGAAGGCATGCGCGGCCGCTTCACCAAGCGCAAAAGCGACGAGGCGGCGGAATGAGCGAGCCCGCCACCGCCCGCATTCGGGCCCTCCTGGAAGCCTCGGGCCTGCGGTTCGAGATCGTTCCCTGCGATCCCGAATTGGCCGACACGGCGGTATTCTGCGAGCACTACGGCTATTCCCTGGAGAACTCGGCCAATACCATCGTGGTTAGGAGCAAAACCGGCGAGGAAAAATATGCCGCCTGCGTGGTGCTGGCGACCACCCGGCTGGACGTCAACAAGGTGGTGCGCAAGCGCCTCGGCGCGCGCAAGGTCTCCTTCGCCTCGGCCGAGGAGACCCGCCAGGTGACGGGCATGGACCTGGGTGGCGTCACCGCCCTGGGCCTGCCGCCGGATCTGCCCCTATGGATCGACCAACGGGTGATGTCGTACGACCCGATCATCCTCGGCGGCGGCGATCGGGCCTCCAAGATCATCGTCGACCCGGCCATTTTTCGGCAATTGGACAACGTCGAGATCGTGCCGGACCTGGCCAGATAACCGCCGCGCGGATGGCCATCGCGCCGATTGCAGGCGGTCGGCAAAACTATCCTATTAGGACTGTAAGAAATTCCGACAGGGTCCGGCGCGCACGGAGAGATCACGAAACCGGCATGTAGTCGACAACTTGAGCCTAGTGAATTTCCGATATTTGATGATTATGCGGCGGCGAGATCATAAATCAACCACGAAACAGCAAAACTATTAATATAGAAAAATCGGCCCGATTCGATTTATGTGGTTAACGCGTTAAATCAAATTTAATCAAGAATGACTTTGATCTTTGAGAATACATCTTAACGCATTTTTTTTACTTGATCGCTAAATGTTGGCACGGTTCCTGCATAGCACCTATCAGAGCAGCAGATAAGTTCGAGACAGGAGTTCCGGTTCCATGTTCCAGCATCCCGTTGAGCTAGTTGCATCAAGTGGAGGGATAAAGACACTCAACCCCCGCCTGCCGAACGCGTCCTCAAGGGACATGCGACAGGCCCAAGCGATCGAGCGCCGGGCCACGGTCCAGGCCAATCGCTTTTGGCAGGAAGCACGCGCCAAGCACAACGTTCCCGCCCTGGGTAGCCTCAAGGTCGGTAGCCCCACCGGTTCCTGGCGCAACCGTTTTCTGCTGCGCTGCGACCGGCGCCTGCCGCAATCCGTGTTCATCGTCTGTGGCCGCAACGTGCAGCAGGATTTCGGCGTCGATCGGCTGGGCAGCACCTTGGAGGACACCCTGCCGCCGACCCTGCGGGACGGCGTGATCCGGAGTTGCCAACGATCCATCGACGGCAGTTGCCCGATCGAAATGGAAGGTTCCTACGGCGTCAGCGATGCCGCGCGGGTGGTCTATCGCAGCATCTTCATGCCGGTTCGCGCCATGGCCAACGATTCCGGCTACATCTTCGGCGCCTATTCCTGCAAACAAGCCGCCTAGCAACAACATCGTTAATCTACCGGCGGCGTTGACCGTCGGCGGCAAGGGGCCTAGCTTCACCGGCGTTCGCCAACCACTCGCGGCGCAAAGGCCCGATGCCCACCAGCCAAACCACCTCACGAGCCGCCATTCCGTCCGTCGACCGGCTGTTGCAGCAGCCGGCGCTACGGCAATTGCAGGCCCATGCCGGACGGCAACTGGTGATCGACGAGGTTCGTGGCGAACTGGCCGATCTGCGCCGCCGACTGGGCGCCGGCGAACGGTTGGCGGACGGCTCTACCGATGAACAGATCCTCTGCGAGAGGGTCGAACGCCGGGTGGCGGCGCTGCTGCAGATGAGCCTGCGGCCGGTCTTCAACCTGACCGGTACCGTCCTGCACACCAATCTGGGTCGGGCGCCGCTGGCGCCGGAAGCCCTGGACGCCATGACCCAGGTGGCCCGGGGCGCCAGCAACCTGGAATACGACCTGGGCAGCGGCCGGCGGGGCGACCGCGATGCCCATGTCGAGGATTGGCTGTGCCGCCTGACCGGGGCCGACGCGGCAACCGTGGTCAACAACAACGCCGCCGCCGTGTTGCTGCTTTTGAACACCCTGGCCCAACGCCGGGAAGTACCGGTGTCGCGGGGCGAACTGATCGAAATCGGCGGCTCCTTCCGACTGCCGGAGATCATGCGCCGGGCCGGCTGCCGGCTGGTCGAGGTGGGTACCACCAACCGCACCCACGAAGCCGATTTCGCCGAAGCGATCGGTCCCCGCACCGCCGCCCTGATGAAGGTGCATACCTCCAACTACGTGGTCCAGGGTTTCACCGCCGAATTGGATGAGCGCCGGTTGGCCGATCTGGCCCATCGCCACGAATTGCCGATGGTCGTCGATCTGGGCGCCGGTTCGCTGATCGACCTCACCACCCTGGGGCTGCCGGCCGAACCGACGGTGCGCGACACCCTGCTGGCCGGCGCCGATCTGGTGACATTTTCCGGCGACAAGTTGCTGGGGGGGCCGCAGGCCGGGCTGATCGCCGGCCGCGCCGACCTGATCGCCAAACTGAAGCGCAATCCGATGAAACGGGCCCTGCGCCTTGACAAGACAACCCTGGCGGCGCTGGCCGCCACCTTGCGTCTGTACGCCCGGCCGGAGGATTTGGCCGAGCGCCTGCCCACCCTGCGGCTGCTGAGCCGGCCGGTGGCCGAGATACGGGCGTTGGCGGAACGGCTACAGCCGGTTCTTCAACAAGCCGTTGGCGATCTGGCCGCGGTGTCGATCGAACCCTGCGGCAGCCAGATCGGCAGCGGCTCGTTGCCCATCGAAACCCTGACCAGCACCGCCCTGGTCCTCCGCCCGGCCACCGCCAAGCGTCGTACGGGCGCCGCCCTGAAACACCTGGCGACGGCCTTCCGGGGCCTGCCCATCCCGGTGATCGGCCGCATCGCCGACGATGCCCTGCATTTCGACTTGCGCTGTCTCGAAGACGAGCAAGCGCTGACCGCGCAGCTTGCCCAGTTGCGGCTCGGCTGAGCGATGATCGTCGCCACCGCCGGGCACGTCGATCACGGCAAGACCACCCTGGTCCGGGCCATTACCGGCATCGATACCGATCGCCTGCCGGAGGAGAAGAAGCGCGGCCTGACCATCGATCTGGGCTTCGCCTATATGGACGTGGACGACGACGTGCTCGGCTTCGTCGACGTGCCGGGGCACGAACGTTTCGTCAAGAACATGCTGGCCGGGGTGGCGACCATCGATTTCGCGCTGCTGGTGATCGCCGCCGACGATGGCGTCATGCCGCAGACCGTGGAGCATCTGGCGATCCTGCAATTGCTGGGCATCCGCCAGGGCGCGGTGGCGATCAGCAAGATCGATCGGGCCGATGCCGACCGGCTGGCGGCGCTGCGAGCGGAGATCGGCGCCCTGCTGGCGCCGACGGAACTGGCGGCGGCGCCGATGTTCCCGGTATCGGGCGAGACCGGCGAGGGCGTGGCCGAACTGCAGGCCCATTTGCAGGAAACGGCACGGCAATGGGCCGAGCGGCCGGCCGGCGGGAATTTCCGCCTGGCCGTCGATCGCAGCTTCACCGTGCCGGGTGCCGGCCTGGTGGCCACCGGAGCGGTGTTTTCCGGCCAGGTGGCGGTCGGCGACCGCTTGCTGCTGTCGCCGCGCGGCATCGAGGTGCGGGTGCGCGGCATCCACGCCCTCGACCGGGTCAGCGACAGCGGCCGGGCCGGTCAGCGCTGCGCCCTCAACATCGCCGGCGCGGAATTGCGCAATATCAGCCTGCACCGGGGCGAATGGCTGCTGGCCGAAGGCGCCCACGCGCCGGTCCGCAAGCTGGACGCGCGGCTGCGGGTCCTGGCCAGCGAACAGCGCCCCCTGGCCCATTGGACGCCGGTACATCTGCACCTTGCCGCCACCGACGTCACCGCCAGGGTGGCGGTGCTGGAGGATCGCCGCATCGCCCCCGGCGAGACCGGACTGGCGCAAATAGTCCTGGATGCGCCAATCGGCGCCCTGTTTGGCGATCGCTTCATCCTGCGCGATCAATCGGCCAGGCGAACCATCGCCGGCGGCACAGTGATCGACCCCTTCCCGCCGGCCCGTGGCCGGACCCGAGCGGAACGCCTGGAGATGCTGCGGGCGATGGAGGAAACCGAGCCCCGGGCGGCGCTGCGCGCGATGCTGCGCCACGCCCCGGCCGGCATCAACCTGCGGCGGTTCGCCCTGGCCCGCAACCTGACCGAAGCCCAGGCAACGCCCTTGGACGACGGCGACGGTCAGATCGTCCTCTCGTCGGCCGAAGGCGGTATCGCCCTGCCGGACGATCGTTGGCTGGCGCTACGCCAGGATGTCCTGGCGGCCCTGCGGGCCTGGCACGAACGCCGGCCCGAGGCGGTCGGCCCCAACGACCACGGCCTGCGCGGCGCCCTGGCCGCCGCGCCGCCGGCCGAGTTGTTCGCCGCCGCCGTCGGCAAGCTGCTGGCGGCCGGCGATATCGTCCGGGACGGTATCTCGCTGCGCCTGCCCGACCACCAGGCGCGTGCCGATCCGGCCGATCTGGCCCTGTGGGAGGCCATCGAACCGATCCTGGCCGACGGCGGCCTGCGGCCGCCCCGGGTTCGCGAACTGGCGGAGCAACTCGACAAGGATCCGAAGACCATGGAGGCGTTCCTGAAGCGCTGTACCCGCCAGGGCCGGCTGCTGGCGGTGGCGCCAAACCGGTTTTTCCCGCCGGCGGCGGTGCGGGAGCTGGCGGCGGTGGTCGAGGAGATGGTGGCCGAATCGCCCGAGGGCACCTTCAACGCCTCGGCTTTCAAGGACCGCACCGGCATCGGCCGCAATCTGGCCATCGAGGTACTGGAATTCTTCGACGGCGCCGGCCTGACCCGGCGCGAAGGCAACGAGCGCCACCTGCGCCGGCCGGCGGACGAGGTTTTCGGCGATACTTGAGCTTCGGCGGCCAAACCTTGCCGCCGCAATCGAAAATTCGATCGAGCCCATCGCGACACAATGATTACCGAGGCCCAGGTCTTGTTAACGATTTGTTAAGAAAGGTTGTTCATTTGTTGCTAATGATCTGTGGATAACTCTGTGGGCAATGCGTGGATAGCATCATGAGCAAGCAACCGGTCAGCCCGTATCTGGAGCGGCCCCTGCGCACTCTGGATCAAGCCAGGCAGGATCTGGGCATGACGACGTCTTCCGTCGTGGCGCTGCCGCGGCGACCCGAACCGCAGCCTACCATGACGCGGCGCCACCAAACCGGCGTCAAATCCGCCGGCCGGCCTTCTCCCAATAGGGTTCGCGCAATTTCCGCTTGAAGATCTTTCCGGTGTCCTCGCGCGGCAAGGCATCGTGGAAGGTGACCAGCCGAGGCATCTTGTAGCCGGCGATGTGGTCGCGCAGATACGCGATCACCGCCCGATCGTCCAGTTCGACGCCGGGCTGGGGCTCCACGGCGGCCGCCACGGCCTCGCCGAAGTCATCATCGGGAATGCCGAACACCGCGCAATCGTGGACACCCGGCATGCCGTGCAACACAGCCTCGATCTCGGCCGGGTAGATATTGACGCCGCCGGAGATCACCATGTCGCGCTTACGGTCGTTCAGGTAGACAAAGCCGTCCGCGTCGAGGTAGCCGACATCGCCGTTGGTGACCATGCCGTCACGCTCGATCTCGGCCCGCTTGTCATCCTTGTTGTGATAGGTGAAGTCTGACAAGTCATTGAGATTCATATAGATCTCGCCACTTTCACCGATCGGCAGGACGTTGCCGTCATCGTCGTAGATGCGCACTTCGGTGCCTGGCTGCGGCCGTCCAACGGTCCCCGGCTTGCCCAGCCAATCCTCGCTGTTGGCAATGGTGACGATGCCGGCCTCGGTGGAGCCGTAATATTCGAAGATCACCGGCCCCCACCATTCGATCATCGCCCGCTTGGCGTCGGGCGGACAGGGTGCGGCGCCGTGGATCACGTGCACCAGTGAAGAGAGGTCGTATTTCTCGCGTACCGCGTCCGGCAGGCGCAGCAGCCGGGTGAACATGGTCGGCACCATGTGCATGTGGCTGAGTTTGTGGGTATCGATGGCCCGCAACAGCTCTTCCGGATCGAAGCGCGGCAGCAGATGCAGATCGCAGCCCAGGGTCATGGCGATCCGGGCATAGGCGTTGGGCGCCGAATGGTACATCGGCCCGGTCATGGCACAGCAGGCGTCGGGGCGGATGCCGAAACTGCGCAGGGCCAGTTCGGCGATGCGGGCCTGGCGTTCCGGCGAGGCGGGATCGCGGCGCACGCCCTTGGGGTGGCCAGTGGTGCCGGAGGTATAGATCATGCTGCCCCGTTGCAGCGGCGGCTCCTCGGTCCGCGGCGCGAAGCCGTCCCGCCAGGCCTCCCATTCGACGGCGCCGGCCGGCACCGCGCAGACCTCGGGCGGCAGGCCGTAGGCGGCGGCGATTTCCGGCGGCGTGGCGGCCACGATCACCGTCACGCCGTCGGGCACCCGTCCCTCCAGCACCGGCAGCAGATCGGCATGTACCACCACCGCCTTGGCGCCCGAGTCGGCGATCACGTACGCCGCCTCCTCGCCCGAGGCATGCCAGTTCACCGGCACCGCGTAGGCGCCCATCTGGTTGCCGGCGATCATGGTCTCCAGCATGCAGATGTCGTTGCGCAGCAGGGTGGCGAAGCTGTCGGCCTCGCCGATGCCCAGTTCCATCAGGCCGGTGGCCGCCTTGGCGCCATTCAGCGCCACCCCTTGCAGCGGCACCTTGCGCTCGCCGCCATACACGAAATGCGTCATGCAACTCCCCGGTTTTCGGTGGATTTCTCAGGCGCCGGAGTCTGGCAAACCGCGGCCCCGATCGCAATCGTTACGAGACCTTGTCCCGGCGATAATTCTTGTTCATGAACCAGGTTAGATAATCGCCATAAGTGATTGGTTCATAAAGCGGTGGCTTGTCTTCGGATTGGCAAGTCGGCAGGCATTCCAGGATCCGCTCGGTATTCGGATCGAAGAATAGCGGAATGGCATAGCGATCGCCGCCGGATTGGTTGACGACCCGGTGCGGCGTCGAGAGGAAGCGGTCGTTGCTCCAACGCCGCAGCATGTTGCCGGAATTGACGATAAAGGCGCCTGGCACTCGCGGCGCCGATTGCCAATCGCCGCCCCGCGGCCGGATCGATAGTCCCGGCACGTCGTTGGCCGGCAGCAGGGTCATGAAACCCGAATCCGTGTGCGGGGCCAGGCCGTACAGCCCATCCTCCGCCGTCATCGGCGGATAATGCGACAGCCGCAGGGTGATCTGCGCCGGATCGAAGTAGCCGTCGAAGTAATCTGCCGGCAGATCGAGGGCCAGGGCGTAGATCGGCAGCAGCCGCTGGGCCATCGCTTCCATGGTGGCGAAATAGTCCAGCAGGGTGTCGCGATAGCCCGGCAGGTCGTCGGGCCATTGGTTCAGACCGCGATGGGGCTTGCCAGCCAGCACATCTGGATCGTTCGGCAACCGCTCCCGCTTCACGAAGAAGGCGGCGTTCTGGTTCGGTTTCGGCGCATCCACCAGGTCCGAGGCATGCGAAACGCCGCCGCCCAGGGCGACATAGCCTGTATTGAACCGTGACATCGCCAATTTCAGCTTGTCGGCCAGCGGCAGGGCATGAAACCGCGCCGCCTCGGCGTACACGCGATCGATCAACGCCTGCGGCACCCCGTGATTGACGATCATCAGAAAACCGATGTTCTCCAGCGCATCCCGCAATTGACCGGCCAGCGCCGGCAAGGCTGACCGGTCGCCGGCGAAATAGCCGCCGAGGTCCAGGATGGGCAGGCTCTCCAACTGCGCCACTGCTTCTCGCACGGTCATTTCCGCTGCCCTTCTAGGTGTTCGACAAACTCCCGCACTGTCTCCGCCATGGTCCGCTCGGGGTCGATGGTTTCCCGGGTTTCGGCCGCGAAGGGCGTGGCGGACATCAGGCGCAGCATCCAGGCGGCACCGCGATGGAAGTCGCCGGTGACGCCGGCCGCGTCGAAGGTATCGGCGATCTCCTCCATCTCCGGCCACCAGCGCTCGGCATCCGCCGGCAGGCGTGGCACGGCAGCCTGGATGTAGCGCCAGGCATCGGCCTGGCTGTAGGCCAACTCCTCCCCCAATTCGTCCAGCAGGCCGAGGGCGCCGGCCGCCGTCGCCACCGTGGCGAACAACGAGAACCGCCCCTTGTTGAGGCCGCTGTACAGCATCTTCAGGGCCGAGGCGCGGCCGACCTCCGCCCCCAGGGGTTTGCGCCAAATGCCGTCCACCTCCAGCGCCTCGCTGGCCGCCAGGTCGGGGCCGGAGACATAGAACCGGGTCGGCTTGTCGCCCTTGCCCGGCGCCACGCCGACGATGCCGCAATCGATGAAGACGGCACCGGCGCCGGTGATGGTCTCGGCGATCCGTCCGGAAGTGGCCGGCGATACCGCGTTGCAGTCCATATAGGCCGGCCGGGCGCCGGCACGGTCCATCGCCGCCGCCGCCTCGGCCGCCAGACCCTCGGCGGCCGCCGGCGGCAGGATCGACAGCACCAGCGCCGCCTCGCCCACCACCGCGTCCAGGTCCGGCAGGTCGCGGAAACCGCAGCCTTCGGCGCGGGCCCGGGTTGCCGTACTGCGCCCGGCCAGGCAGGTCACGACATCGTGGCCACCCGCGTGCAGGGCGCGGCCCACGCCGCCACCCATGTCGCCCGGCGCGATCACCGCGATGGTTCGTGAGGTCATCTGCTCTCGCCGCTTACCTGTCCCGCCAGCTTGTACAGGTCCGGGCCGTCCAGTTCCAGCATCCGCCGGTCATCATCACGCGTGCCCGTGCGGGCGTGGAAACGCTGGCTGCGGGATTGTCACGATCCACGCCACGCCAGATCGAGGTGGCGTCCGGTCGCAATATTTCGGGTCGGTGAAGGCGCTGCTGCGATCCGGCGGCTCGGTGACGTGCGAGTCGGCGGAAACCATCCGGATTTCCATGGCGTTCCTCCCCTGCAATGGGGACAGTTTAGAACGCCTCTATCGTCAGGGCAAAATGCAGCCCCGACGGCCCAGAATTCTTATGGTCAGGCCGAAATTCGCCGCCGGCCAACGGCCAAGGCGGCCAGGGCCAGCGCGAACAGCGGCAAGCTAGCCGGCGCCGGCACTGCGACACCGATCTGGAACCCGGCCCAGTACTCATACGTCGGGACGGTCCAGCTGATCGAGGTGAAGGTGCCGTTGAAGCGGATCAGGCCGTGGCCTTCCGCACCCTCCAACACATAGCCCGCCAACTCGGTGAGCCCACTGCTGCCGGCAACGCTGGACCCATCGTTGAGGATGTCGAAATCGTCTTCGAAGTCAAAGGTCGCCGTTACGGCCGCCTGGCCCAGACTGAAGATCGCCATCACCGGATCGACCACCGCCGAGTCGAATGTGATTGTTTGGGTCCCGGATGAGGGGCCGCCGGACAGGCCGATGATGTCGCTGGCCGGTGGACCATTGTCCACTTCGGCCGAGGTCACAGCGCTGGCAATTGCGGCCCAATAATCAGGGCCGGCGCCGGTAATCACCCCCGACCACTCGCCGGTGAAGTTGACGCCGTTACCCCCCGGCAGTGTGCCTTCCACCTCGGTGGTGGCGGTGTAGGAGGTCCAGTCGACCCAGTCATAGGGTGCGGCCTGGGCTGTCGTGGCGACTATGGTCAAACCAGCCGTCAAAGCCAATCGACGCAAGATTTGCATGATATTTTCCTCCATCGCTGACACCCTAAGTTGCCTTGCTGGAACCCGTGCAAGAAGCGTGCCAAGTTTAGCGATTCGTTAGATTTCAGTTACTTAGAAGCAGCGCCGCCGACCAGACTACCGGGCGGGTGTAAGGAATTCCGACATTTCTTCGGCGCTGGTGTCGAGGTCACCATGGCTGCGCAATTGGCAGCGGTGGAAGATGGTCGCCCCAGGCTCGATCGCATCTGGGGTCATTTCGATGGGCACTCGCTCGCTTACGACCGATTGGCCCTGCCTCTCCTCTCGCCCAAGGGCCGGGTCATGCACCTATCCGACCATCTCCGACGAACTGGCCCGCGCCCCGCTCGACCGCCTCGGCCACCCGCGACTAAGGGTCATCGCCGGGCCCGACGATCGGCGCCTGGCGACGCCGCCATCTGACGATTGACCCGAAAAAGGACGGGCGCCCGCGCGCCAATGGTCGCTTTCGGGTCCAAGCGGCCGTAAAATCGTTGCTGGCGCGGACGGAAGCGAATAGCCATTAACGGCCCTTCAGATAAATCTGATATACCGCTGATCTACTGGTGAACACGCGGGCCAGGCCACATCGGTGCTGCCGGTCACGATCCGCCAAGTGGCAATAGAACCCGTAAGTGCAGCGGCGGTGCTGTGCTAGTGATGCATTGAGCGCGACGATTCTCGCGAAATGCGGCCAAAACCGTCGGTAGGGTTTACACCTTAGGATAATCGTGATTCGCAGGAGGCGTCTAAGTTATTAATTTTCCATAACTGCACTGGGTTGGCATGAAACTTGCATAGTGAAGTCTGATGCTTCTGTTGCGTAGAGTGCTGATCATCGCCCAGCGAAAACCCGAAGCAAGGGTCGCCGGTAACGCAGGCGACAACGGAGGAGTAAACAGCCATGAAACGAGCTCTTCTTGTCACGGCCGCCGCCATCGCCCTTGGCGCAGCGGCGACCGCCAACGCCCGGCCCGTCACCGTCCATTCCCTACCATCGGGGATCTGCGACGACTTCGGACCGAGCGGTGACTATCACGAACTGGGCGTTCCGACGGGCGCGGGCGGTTACTTCCCCGATGACGAGGAGATAACTGGGTCCGACATTAACGGAACCGACCACACACCCTGCTTCTCGGCGTATGACGACCCGGAGACCCTGAACGTGGAGGTCATGATCGTCAATATGACGGGCAAGGCTTGGCACGACCTGTGGTTCGTGGCGGACGAACTTGCTGCCTTTGCCAACGTCGATGCAGACGTCGGGGAAATAGGCGGGGACCCACCCTTTTTTCCCGGCTCCGCCTTCCGCATTGATGATATCGGGGCCAACACACCTTTGACGCTTGAATCCATGACGGCGGACGGGATCTTCGAAGTCGACGAAACCTGGATCTTCACTGTCCAGGACTGGGGCGGTGCGCCCGTCTCGTTCGGCTCTATCGGTATTGGGGGCGCGTCGGATATGTTCTCGGATCCATTCGGAGAATCGAGCGCCAGCATCATCGCGCGGGAATACGGGCCGCCGCCACCGGTTCCCGAACCCGCCACCCTGACTCTGTTCGGCCTGGGCCTGCTGGGCCTCGGCGCGGCACGGCGTAGAAACAGGATGGCCTGAGCCTCCCTCTCCTCTCAAGCCGATTGAAGCGGCGGTCCTGCGGGGCCGCCGTTTCCATTCGTAGAAGTTGTCCGC
>JASLMH010000124.1 GCA_030746635.1 Alphaproteobacteria bacterium
TTGTTACCTGTCTCGTCCCTCCTTTCCCAAGGAGGGACGAGATTGTTTTGCCGACCTGGGGCGGCTGCCCGAAAGGGGCTATGATCTCGACCCGGTTGCCGGCGCGCCTTGCTAGTGGTTGGAACGGATTTGGCCAGAAATATCCATCGCAAGCAGCTTCTTCTGGGCCTCGCCGTGTTGGTCGGGCTGTCGGTACTGGCTGCCTCGTTCGTTGCCGGCTACGCGCCGACCGCGCCGGCCCCGACCGAACCACCCGATGCCGTGGTGGAGAAATTCTACGACCGGATTTCGGAAGCGCGGATTCGGGGCGGAACCCTGCTCATCCGCCAGGCCTATCGGCTGATCGATGCTGAACGCTCGGAGCTGAGCGAGGGCAGGTTCATCCAGATCATCCAGAAATACCCGTCCGGGTTCGCGGTGAAAATCGTCAAGACCGAGATCGCCGATAGCGCCGCCGAAGTGACCATCGACTACCGCGTGCCGTCGATTTTCGAGGGCGGCACCACGGTGCGCAATATCGTCCACCTGAATGTCGATCAGGCGACCAATAGCTGGAAAATCGATTTCACGGGTGAAACGGATGGTCAGGATCGAAAAGAAATGACGAGGTCCAAGTAATGATAGGGAAAGTATATGACTGGGTAGATTCAAGGACCGGCATCAAGACAGAAGTAGAAAAAAAGATGTCTCAGGCAGTTCCTGGACATATATATTTTTATTGTTTCGGCGGTATTTCATTATTTATCATTTTTCTCCAAATCGTCACCGGTGTTGTCCTGGCTTTCTTTTATGAGCCCGATCCTAAGATGGCGACAAAGAGCATCGAATACTTGAGCAACGAAGTCCCGTATGGCTGGCTGGTCAGGAACATGCACCGCTGGGGTTCGACCTTGCTGATCGCCACCATTTTCACCCACATGGTCACGGTGTTCTATCGCAAGGCCTACCGCCAGCCCAGGGAGCTCAACTGGATCTCCGGCGTGCTTCAATTCCTGGTGGTTTTCCTGTTGCTGACGACCGGGATCATCCTGCCCTGGGACTGGCGGGCCTATTGGTCGTTCGCGATCTGGATGGATTACGTCGCCACCTGGCCGCTGATCGGCGAAGCATTCAAGAACCTGATGCTGGATACCTTCACCATGAACCGGGCCTTCATCTCGCACGTGATGATCCTGCCGATGTTCCTGTTCCTGCTGCTACGCTTCCATTTCAAGATGGTCAGGAAACACGGGATATCCGAACCCCTGTAGGGATGGCGGGAGAACCAGCGATGACGAAACCCGAAAAACCCATCATCGTCGATCCGAAATACGACCCGCCCTATCCACAGGGGTTCTATCGGTTCTGGCCCCGCCATGCCTTGAAGACCCTGCTGGTGATCGTCATCACCTTCGTGCTTATCGTCGTCCTGGCGTGCCTTTTCCAGATTCCGACCGACGTCAACATGCCGCCCCTGCCCGACGACGGGGCCTATATTCCGGGTCCGGAGTGGTACCTGATGCTGATCTTCCAGCCGTTCTGGTACCTGGCCGGCGATCTCACCGCCTGGCGTCCGGCCGGGACCTTCTGGCTGCCGCTGGCGATCCTGCTGAGCCTGCTGTTTTTGCCGCCGCTGTTCGCCCGTCGACGCCAGCCGGGGGCGCGAATGGCATTGCTGCCGAAGGTGATTTTCGGTCTGGCCGTGTTCGGCTTTTGGGCGATGATGACGGTGGGTCTGGTGGGCAGCGGCTATCCCGCCAAGACCAATGGCTGTCTGTCCTGCCACAACCCGATGATGGGAGCGCGACAGGCGCAGCCGCCCGCCGACATCGGCGAATATTACCGCTCCACCCGGAAACGGCAGATCGTCGTCGGCAAGTATCGGGTCGGCCAGACCGTGGGAGCGAGTGGATCGTACAAGGATGCCAACTGGCAACTCCGGCACTATTATGAACCGACGATGACCTGGTAGGCCGCGAGCCACGAACAACCGGAACGATCCCCCGATGCCCAGCCGATCCGCGCGCCCGCCATACCGCATCACCGCCGCCAGTCTTGTGGTCCTGTCGGCCCTGTTGGCCTGGGGGGGCGTATTCGGGGCCGCCGCCGGGCCGGCCGTGATCGAGGAAATCGTGCTTCCCGACCACATCAGCGCGCCGTTCTCGATCGCCGTCGACGCCAAGGGCAAGGTGTGGTTCGCCGAAAAGGTCGGCCGGACGCTGAACGTCTACGATCCCGAGGCCGAGCGGTTCGCCAGTCACCCCCTGCCGGTCGATTGGGGCAAGGTGGGGCCGGCGCGAATCGCCTTTGCCCCCGACGGCCGGGTCTGGTTCAGCGTTCGCCGCTGGGCCGAGGATCTGGCCGATACCGACTTCCTTGGTACCTTCGATCCGGCCGCGGGCAAATTTGCCCAACACCGCCTCGAGGTGCCGCCCAATGCCGCGTCCGGGGCTGGCGATCGGGCGTCGGTCCAGCCCGAGGACATGGTGGTGGATCGCCACGGCATCATTTGGTTCCTGGCGCCGGACGACAACAAGGTTTACCGTTTCGATGCTGCGGCGGGCCAACTGCGCGGGTTCCCGATTCCCACCCCCCACAGCTATCCCCGAGGCATCGCCATCGACCAAAAGGGCGTCATCTGGTTCGTCGAAGCCAACGTCGATCAGATCGCCAAATTCGTTCCCGATGCCGGCGCCTTCGGCGAATACCCGATACCGACCAAGTTCTCGAGCCCGGCGAAGACTGCCGTCGACGGCCAGGGCAGGATCTGGTTCGTCGAGATGTCGGTCAACCGGCTCGGCGTTTTCTACCCGGATTTGGAACGCTTCGACGAGGCCCTGGTGCCGACGCCGAACAGCCTGCCCAACGCCGTCGCGGTCGACGACGACGACAAGGTCTGGTTCCTGGAATATCGCGGCAACAAGATCGGCATGTTCGATCCCCTAAAGGCCCGCTTTCGCGAATTCACCATTCCCACCTACAGCAGCGAACCCGGCGACATGGCGATCGATCATGCCCGCGGCCGGCTCTGGTTCTCCGAGGCCAACACCGAGGTGCGGCGCCTGGGAACGCTGTCGCTGGCCGCGGCATTGGCGGCGCCGCGGAGCAATATCGCCCAGGCGGCGCCCGCGCCGGAGGGGGCGGGGCTCGCTTTCCCGCCGAATCTGGCCCTCTTCGGTGGTTTGGCCGGTCTGTTGATCGTGGTGGCGGCAGGGGGCTTCCTGTTCCTCACGCGAGGGAAATCGGCGGAATGAAGCCGTCGACGATCGTCCGGTCGGCGATGCTTGCCGTTTGCCTTGCCGCACCGGCGGTCGCCGAGGATATCCAGTCCTATGACGTGCCGACCGCCCACGCCCTGCCGACGGCCCTGACGGTGGCTGCCGACGGCGCGGTCTGGTTCATCGAAAACAATACCAACCGGATCGGCAAGATCACCCCGGCCAACGGCGCCGTCACCGAGTACGAAATCCCCACCACCGCCAGCGTGCCTTCCGACATCACCATCGATCCCGCCGGGCGGCTCTGGTTCACGGAACAGGATGCCAACCAACTGGGCATGTACGATCCGGCCTCCGGCACCTTCGCGGAGTTCGATATCCCGACCATCGACAGCCTGCCGCGCCGGTTGATCAGCGACGCTCGCGGCGATATCTGGTTCACCGAGTATTACGGCGGCAAGGTGGCGCGGTTCGAGCCGTCCAGCCAGCGGTTTACCGAATACCCGATACCGACCAAGGACAGCCGGCCGGCCGGCCTGGCGGTCGACCGCCAGGGCCGGATCTGGTTTGTCGAGAACCGTGGCAACAAACTCGGCCTGCTCGATCCGGTGGCTGGCTCGATCCGGGAATTCCCCCTGCCCAAGCCGTTCATGGTGGCCCAGGATATCGTCCTGGACGGTGCCGGGAGGGTCTGGACCGGCGGTCGCCGGCATACCAGCCTGGTTGCCTTCGATCCGAGGACCGAACGCTTCAACAGCTTCCAGGTACCGGATCGCGGCGTCATCCATGGGCTCGCGGTCAATGGCAACGGCGACCTCGTATTCGGACTGGTCAATATCGGCAAACTCGGGTTTTTCCGGATCGCGACCGGGAAATTCCTTAGTCTGCGCCTGTTGCTGGGCGACAGCCGCCCAAACGCCGTGGCGGTTGACCGGGCCGGCAACATCTGGGTCACGGATATCGCCAAAAACGCGGTCGTCAGGCTCAAGGCCGGGGCGGTTTCGGCGCTTTGGCTGGACTGATGCCAGCGGCCGCTCGCTTCGTTGAAAAGCCTCGATGAACCGCAGAAAAAGCCTCACTTGACCATCGTCAAGGCACTTGTCCAGCGGAAGTGCATCGTGTGTCTAGTGCCGCAAAGTATGTGCGCACCGGGTGTGAGGCACGCGGCACGGGAGATCTGTATTGGCTCCAGGCAGAGAGGATGATCCATGCTGCAGTTTCGGACATTATCCTTCATCGCGGCCCTGGGCGTGCTGGCGATGGTATCCATGCCGGCAAACGTGGCGACCGCGGAGAAGAGATGCAAGGCGCAAGGCCAGAGGGTCGAATGCCCCGTACAAAGCGACGCGGCGTTGGCGGCGGCGGAAGACGCCTACGAGAAGGAAGGCGACGACATGGTGGCCGGCAAGGCCGGCAGCACCTACGGCATCGCCCCCTTTGATTACCTGACCGGCGTCGGCAAGCGGACCGCGTCGACCGAACTGACCAAAGGTGACAGCGGTTACGCCGGTGCCACCGGCAAGACCGAATTATGGGACCGCGTCGGCAAGCCGGCGGAAGGCGAGTCCGTCTATAACCAATGGACCCATAACTGGTCGCCGAAGTTCAAGAGTACCCTGGTGCCGGGCGCCGATCCGAACGAGGGCAAACAGTGGTACTACGTCTACTGCATCACCTGCCATGGCTGGACCCTCCAGGGTGACGGGCCGGCGGCGATCAATATCGATCCGCGGCCGCGCATCCTGACCAAGGGCGATTACATGAACAAGAAGACCAACTTGGAATTGTTCACCGTGATCAAGGGTGGTGGCGAAGCCATCGACCTTTCCTCATCGATGCCGGCCTGGGGCAACTTCCTGCAGGACCAGGATATCTGGAACGTCGTCGCCTGGATCCGCGCCAACGCCGACGTCGGACCGCCGAAGTCGATCGAGGACTATCTGAACCCGAAATCGACCTTCAAGCCGATCGCTGACGATGTCACGGCGCTGAACGCAGCGAAAAACGACGATTTCGCCGACGCCCAGGAGCTGATTGAGGCGGTGCTGGCCGGTCGCGGCACGGCGGCCCTCAAGGGTGGCGGTTTCGTCGAAGGTGGCCTGCGCAAGAGGGCGACGGTGGTCGCCGACAAGGTCGGGAAGGGCTACTGATACCAAGCAGATGGCGGGTTGTGGAAGGTTTGGCGCGGTCGGCATGCCGTTCGCGCCAAACCGCCCGCTTGGCCGGCGCCCACGATTGCGTCATAACAGCGCGCCAACCATATTCAAGCTTGCGGTGAAGACGATTTTGACCATTGATTCCGGTTCGATGTTCCGGGAGAGATGGGGGTAATCCATTCGATGACTAGGCGCCTGATCATCGCCGGCCTGTGTGTACTGGCACTGGTTAGCGGCGCCAGCCTGTTGCTGTTCGTGCCGAACCCCCTGGGTGGCAAGCTGATCAGCGCGGCAAAGGCACAGGGCTATATCGCCTATACGCCGGACGAAGCCATAACTCTTGCCTACCAGAGATGTTCCACCTGCCATTCCGAAAACAAGATGCTGTTGTACTGTTCGCGATGCGGCCCGCCGTTCGTCGTCGTGGCGCATTTCATGCGGCGCTACGTCGAAATCACCAATCGCGCCAACAACGGCATCACCGTGGAGCCGTTTACCGACGCGGAACTGGCGGCGATCACCCAGGTCTGGAACGGTCTGATCGGCAATTGGGAGAGCGACTGGCCGCGCCAGGACCTGAAGAAGTTGCTGGCCGGCGACGAGCCGTTGATTCGCCTGCTGCAAACGGCGCCGGCGGACCGGCCCATCGAAGCGGCGCTCAGGCACCGCAGCGCGCCGGGCTCCTACAAGGAGGAAACCAATACGACGGCTCCGCGAAGTTAGGCGGCCGATACGATGATCGAAGTAGAAGGCCTGACCAAGCGATACGGTTCCCACCTGGCGATCGACGACATCAGCTTTTCCGTGGCCAAGGGCGAGATCCTGGGTTTCCTGGGGCCCAACGGCGCCGGCAAGACCACCACCATGCGGATCCTGACCTGCTTCTTCCCGGCCACCGGCGGCAGCGCCCGGGTGGCCGGATACGATTGTTTCGAGGACTCGATGGAGGTTCGCCGGCGCATCGGCTATCTGCCCGAGAACGTGCCGCTCTACGTCGACATGAAGGTCGACGAATACCTCTCGTTCGTCGCCGGAGTCAAAGGCGTCGATGCCGGTGCGACGGCCGATCGGGTGGCCCGGACCATGCATGAATGCGGGCTCGAAGACGTTTCCGGCCGGATCATCGGACAATTGTCCAAGGGCTACCGGCAGCGGGTCGGCCTGGCGCAGGCGCTGGTCGCCGACCCCGAGATCCTGATCCTCGACGAACCCACCATCGGCCTCGATCCGAACCAGATCCGCGACATCAGAAAACTGATCGGCGAGCTGGCCGGCGCCCGGACGGTGATATTGTGCAGCCATATTCTGCCCGAGATCAGCATGGTCTGCGGCCGCGTGGTGATCATCAACAAGGGCCGGCTGGTGGCCATCGACACGCCGGAGAATCTGGCCCGGCAATTGCACCACGCCGCGACCATATTCGTTCGCGTCGCCGGCCCGGCGGAGGACGTCGTGGCGGCGCTGGGCGGCATCCCGGGCGTGCGGGAGGTCGAGGTCGAGGCAACCCATGGCGATGGCGCGAATGGCTACGTGGTGGCCGTTGACGAGGGCGCCGACGTGCGTCGGGCGATCCCGCCGGTGATCGTCGAACACGGCTGGGACCTGGAGGAAATTCGCGCCAGGGAAGCCAGCCTCGAGGACGTTTTCGTTGAACTGGTGACCAGCGAGGTGGCGGCATGAACCCGCGCAACCTGGGCCTGATCTACCGGCGGGAGCTGAAGTCCTTCTACACCTCCTTCATCGCCTATGCGGTGATCGCGGTGTTCCTGGCGATCACCGGCTACCTGTTTTACAACCTCCTCGCCACCTTCTCGGTGTTGAGCTTCCAGGCGCAGGCCAATCCGATGCTGGCCAAGCAGTACAACCTGCTGAACGTCAACGAGACGGTGGTCCGGCCGCTGTTCGGAAATATCAGCATGATCCTGTTGCTGATGATGCCGCTGCTGACCATGAAGCTGCTGGCCGACGAGAAGAAGAGCGGCACCATGGAGCTTCTGCTGACCTTTCCGTTGCGCGATACCGAGGTGGTGCTGGGCAAGTATCTCGCCTGCCTGACCGTGCTCGCCACCATGCTGGCCGGCACCGTGACCTATCCGGCCCTGCTCTACCTTTGGGGCCGGCCCGAGTTGATGCCGATCGCCACCGGCTATCTGGGCCTGTTTCTGCTGGGGGCCGCCTTCATCGCCCTGGGTATCTTCACCTCGTCCGTCACCGAGAATCAGGTGATCGCCGCATCCCTGGCGGTCGGCATGCTGTTCTTCTTCTGGCTGATGAGCTATTCGGCGGTGTTCGCCTCGCCCGACCTCGGACGCATCATCTCCTACCTGGCCGTCAACGATCATCTCCAAAGCCTGGCCAAGGGCGTGCTCGATACCGAGGACATCATCTATTACGGCATCTTCATCCTGTTGTTTCTGTTCCTGACCCTGCGCGCCATCGAATCCGGCAGGTGGCGGGGATGATGGCCGGCCGGCCGTTCATGGCGTTGGGCCTGTTCGGCGCGCTGCTGCTCGCCGCCGGCGGCATCGTCTACTCGATCGAGGGCGAATTGGGGCCCATCGCCCTGGGCCTGATCTGGGCCGGTCTGTTGGCATTGCTGCTGTTCTTCTATGTCCATTTCACCACCTTTCGCGACCTGATCGCCAAACGGTCGACCAAATACGGCGTCAACATGGCCTTCATGATCGCCGTGTTCCTGGTCATCATGAGCCTGATCGGCGTCATGTCGGTGCGCTACAAGGTGCGGCTCGATCTGACCGAGACCAGGCGCTATTCGCTGTCGGCGCAGACGGTGAAGATCCTGCGTTCCCTGGACCAGGAGGTCGAGGCCATCGCCTTCTACCGAAGCGACGAGAGGACCCGGCAGGCGATGTACGACCTGCTGGCGGAATACGCCTACCACTCGCCGAGCTTCAAGTTCTGGTTCGTCGACCCGGACAAGAAGCCCCTGGAGGCGGCCAAGTACGGCGTCACCTCCTACCGCACGACGCTGATCCGCAGCGCCGGCAATCAGGAAACCGTCGGCTTCGAATCCGAGGGCAAGGTCACCACCGCCTTGATCCGGGCGACCAGGGGCAAGGTCAAGACCGCCTACTTCCTCACCGGTCACGGCGAAAGAAACTTCAAGGACGGCGAGCGATCCGGTTATGCGGCCGCCAAGCAGGCGATCGAGAAGGAACATTACCGGGTCGCCGAGCTGCTTTTGGTCGGTGACCAGGGCGTGCCGGACGACGCCGCCGTGCTGGTCGTCGCCGGGCCGAAGAAGGACCTGTTGCCGGCCGAACTGGAGAAGATCGCCGCCTACATCAAGGGCAACGGCAAGCTGCTGTTCCTGGCCGACCCGGGGCCGACGCCGTCGGTTTCCGCCTTTCTCGAAGGCTACGGCTTCACCGTCGGCCACGATATCGTCGTCGACAAGCGCAGCCGGATGATCGGCGCCAACTACCTCTTTCCGGTCGTCGTCAACTACAACCAGGACCACATGGTTACCCGGGATTTCAGTCTCGTCACCTTCTTCCCCATCGCCCGCTCGGTCTCGGTCGAGGAGAACTCGGCCAAGGGCACCTACAACCTGGCCCAGACCGGCACCTCCAGTTGGGCGATGACCAAGGGCAAGATCGACGAGGACAATGTCGAATTCGATCCCACCAAGGATAGGCGGGGGCCGATCAACCTGGTTTCGGTCCTGGTGACCAAGGACGGCGAAGGGCTGAACGGCACCGAGAAGGCCAAGGGCTCGAAAGCCGAACGGGTTCAGCGCTGGGGCAAGATCGCCGTGGTCGGCGATTCCGATTTCGCCTCCAACGCCCATCTGAACCTGATGGGCAACAAGGACCTGTTTCTCAATCTGCTGAATTGGCTGACCGAGGAGACGGCGCTGATATCGGTCCGCGGCAAGGAACCCGGCCTGACGCCCCTGACCATGACCGAGACCCAGGGACGGATCGCCTTCTGGCTTTCGGTGATCATCGCCCCCACCCTGGCCCTGGCCGTCGGCATCGGGGTCATCGCCCGCCGGCGGAGGGAAGGTTGAGCTTCTTCCGGAAATCACTGTTCTGGGTGATCGCCCTGGTGGTCCTGGGCGGTGCCTTCTTCATCACCGACGACAGGGTCGAGGAGGCCGAGCGGGTCGAGGCATTTAACCTGCGGCTGCTGCCCTTCGAGGGGGCCGATGTCACGGCGCTTTGGATCGGCCGGCCGGGCGAGGATCGCCCGACCCGGTTGCTGCGGCAGGCGGACGGCTGGTGGCTGGTCGAGCCGCTGCGCGCCCGGGGCGATGACAAGGCCATTGGCGATTTGCTGCGCAACATCACCGGCACCCGCAAGGACGCCGTACTGTTCGAGCAGCCGACCCAGGCCAAGCTGGGCGAACTGGGATTGCGTCCGCCGGCCCTGGAACTGGGCCTGATAACCGGTGAAGGGCGGGCGGTGCTGCGGTTCGGTGGCGCCGGTCCGACACACAACGTGGCCTACGCCATGTTCGAGGACGATCCCAGAGTCTACCGGATCCACGCCGACGTGATGACGCAGGTCGACGTCGAATTGCGGGCGCTGCGGGACAAGACCGTGCTTGCCATCAATCCGACCGGCCTGCGGCGCATGGAGCTGGCCCGTCGGGGCAAGGACAAGGTGGTGATCACCCACGACCGCGGCCGCTGGGATATGCGCCAGCCGACGGCAGCGCGGGCCGCCATGGCGGCGGTTCTGGAGACCTTGTACCTGGTCAACGAAGCCGAGGTGAAGGCCTTCATCGACGAGGCACCCACCGACCTGGGCCGCTACGGCCTGGATGCGCCGCGGATCACCCTGTCGATCGAGGAAAAGGAGCGGGACGGCCGGCAAACCCTGTCCATCGGCGCCAAGGACAGGAAACGGCGCGGCTATTTCGCCAGGCGCGACGGCGCGGCGAACATTATCCTGCTCGAGGAGGCCGTGGTGAACGCCCTGCTGGCCGACGCCGACAAATGGCGGGAGCCGGACGACGGGGCCTAGTACCCATGAACCAAAGAAAACTGCATATCCTGACCGGCGTCGCGGCGCTGGCCGCCGGCCTAGGGATATTCCTTTGGCACGACGAGGAACCGCGACCGCCGGCGCCGGAAACGCCGACGGCCAGCCGGCCCGATTGGCAGGCGGCGCCCCCGGTGGTGGCGAAGCCGCCGGTGGTGGAGGATGGGGAGAGGACCCTGAAGGTCGGCGTGATCGGCCCCGAAACCGGTCCCGAGGCGGCCCTTGGACTGGCCGTGCTGGATGGCGTCAGGCTGGCGGCCCAGCATTTCAATGCCGCCGGCGGCCTGAACGGCAAGCCCATGGAAGTCATCCACCATGACAGCCAGGGCGATATGGAACGGACCATGGCGGCGGCGCACGACCTGGTCGGGCGGAAGGTGATCGCGATCTTCACCGCGCCCACCGGCTGGTCGACCTTCGCGCCGACACGGCTTGCCAACCGCTCGCGGACGATCATGATTTCCGTCGGCAGCAGACGGAAAATCGGCCGCAGCGGCGCCTTCGTCTTTCGCAGCGCCCTATCCGACGGCATCGCCACCGACGAATTGGTGCGTTTCGCGACCGAGCGGCTGGGGTATACGAAATACGCCCTGGTGACGACGTCGTCCTACGATTATTCGCTATCCCTCAGCGGCTTGTTCCTGCAGGCCGTGCAGCGCCACGGCGGACAACTTTCGGCGCGGGCCGACACCTACAATACCTACACCGGCGGTCGCGACCTGGACGCCGTCATCGCGGCCTTGAAGACGGCGGCGGACCCGCCCCAGGCCATCATCTATACCGGCGGCGGCAGCGAGGCCGCCCGGCTCGCCCGGGCGCTGCGGCAAGCGGGCCTGACGGCACCCCTGATCGGCGGTGAGGATCTGTTCAGCGCCGGTTATCTGAAGGAAGGCGGCGCGGCGGTCCACGGCAGTTTGCTGTACGCCACCTTCGCGCCGGACCATCCCTCGCCGCGGCTGGCGGATTTCCTGGCGGATTTCGCCAGGATCCGGAAACAGCTGGAACCGACGCCGCCGGACCGTTTCGCCGCCCTGGCCTACGATTCCTTCAACGCCCTGGCCCTGGCTATCGAACGGGCCGGATCCCTGAAAAGCGCGGCGGTCAGGGATGTCTTGCTGAGCGCCGGGCCGTTCGAAGGCGTGACCGGCGTGCACGGCTGGGCCGCCGACGGCGGGCCGCTCAACCGACCGTTCCTCTATCGGGTTGCCGCCGAAGGCGGGGCGGAGAAGTTCGTACTCGTATCCAGCGAAGGCAGTTCCCAGCGATGAAAATCGATCGCCACCATTGGCGCCACTACTTTGGCGGCGTCGCCCTTCTTCTATTGCTGTTCCAGTTCATCTCCGGCGTCTATCTCACGTTGTTCTACCAGCCCCACTTGAACGAAGCCTATGCCTCGGTCCAGTACCTTTACAAGACCCTGGGAGGGTTCGCCTGGATCAGGGATTCGCACCGCTGGATGGCGTTCCTGTTGATCGCTGCGATCGTCGTGCACACGGTCAGAAGCCTGTTGCGCAAGGACTTCCTCGACACCCGGCGCAAGACCGTATGGCTTGCCGGTTCGTTGTTGCTGCTGCCTCTCATGGCGATGCTGGCGACCGGTTTCATTCTGCCCTGGGAATGGCGGGGCTATTGGTTCATGGAGATGATGCCCAACTATCTCGGCGACATCCCCATCATCGGGCCAGGCCTCAAACACCACCTGATCGAGTCCTTCAGCCTGAGCCGCAACTTCATCGCCCACGTGGTCATTCTGCCGGCGATCTCGATCATCCTGATCGACATCCATATCCTGGCCAAGGCGAGGCGCCGGCTGGGCGGCATTCCACCCTATCTGCTGCGTTACGGCCTGATCTCGCTGCCCTTCCTGGCGATCGTGGTGGCCCTGGCGTTCGCCATCCCGACGCCGACCGAGGATCCGGAGATGATCCCGATGCCGCTGGAGGGCACGAATATTCCGGTCCCCGAATGGTTCATCCTGATCCTGATGGTTCCCTATATGTATTTCGAGGGGGCGATGGGGCCGGTGTTGGGCCTGTTGCTGCCCTTCGTTCTTTTCCTGCTACTGACCTTCCTGCCCTATTTCTTCAAGCGCCGCCCGGTGGCGCGGCCGATCGACGGCGCCCGCAAGGCCGGCCTGGCCGCGCTTGTCATATCCGTCGCCAGCGTCGTTATCGTCTGCGCCGGTCTGTTCGGGGGGTTGTACGCCGGCACCCATGTTTCGCCGACGCTTGGCTGCAACTCCTGCCACAACGTCTCCATGGGCGCCCGCATGGGCGTGCCGCCCGCCGCCTTCAAGGACCGAAACGTCATCCCCAACAACGGCAACAACAAGTGGATGGTCGAACACTGGTTCTACCCGCAGGTCGTCTGGTGACCTGGCGAACGACCAAGGTCAGGATGCGGCCAGGAACTTCCTGATCCCGGCGGCGATGGTCTCCGGCTCGCTGGCGCCGCTGAAGGTGGTCAGCGCCTTGCCGTCGGGGCCGAGCAGGTAGGTCGTGTTGGTGTGGCCCATGAAATAGTCGTCGGGATCCTCGCCCTCCGCCACCTTCAGCTTGGTGTAATAGACCCGAAAGGCCTTGGCGACGGCGGCCACCTGTGCCGCCGTGCCGGTCAGGCCGACCAGGTTGGGGTGGAAGGCGGGGACGTAGTCGGCCAGCACCGCCGGGGTGTCGCGGGCCGGATCGATGGTGATGAAGACCGGCGTCACTTGCGCGCCGTTCCCGGGCAACAGATCCAGGGCCAGGGTCATGTTCATCAAGCCGACCGGACAGGTGTCGGGGCAAAAGGTATAGCCGAAATAGACCAGCATGAACTTGCCGTGGAAGTCGGCATCGCTGACCGCCCGGCCGCGGTGATCGACCATGTCGAACGGGCCACCGAAATCCCCTTCGCCGGCAAGCCAGGCGGCATCGCCGGCCCGGCCGGGCCCGCCGGCGGGCGCCAGGTACCGCCAGCCCCAAACACCGGCAACGATCACAGCCACGGCCAGTCCGAGATAGATCAAGGGACGTTGCATGACGCTTCCTTTCAAAATCGTCGGCAGCTCTCGCACCGGCCGCCGCTGGACCGAAAGATCTAGTGCTTCATCTTCATCCCGCTCCTGGCGCCGATCTTCATCACCATGACGTCGACTCGCAACTCCCCGGCCTTTTCAAACACCAGGGTGAGGGGAAACGACGCCCCCTCCTGCAACGGCGCATGCAGGCCCATGAACATGACGTGGTAGCCGCCCGGCTTGAGCATCGCCATGCCGCCGGCCGGCACCTCGATCGCGCCGGCCGGCCGCATCTTCATGATGCCGGCTTCCATCATGCTCTGATGAATTCCCGCCTTTTTGGAGATCGCACCCCTGACCGCCAGCAGGCGGTCCGCCTCGCCGCCGGTATTCCTGATGGTCATGAAGGCGGCGCCGGTCTTGGCCAGTTTCGGCGTCGCCCGCGCCCAGGGCTGCACCACGGCGATGTCGCCCAGCTTGAACTCGCCGGCCATGGCGGCGGCCGGCGACAGCCAAACCGCGGCGACCAGCATCGCCAGTAAAATCCGTAACTTCTTCATCGTCTATTCCTTCCATTGCATTGATCCCTACCGGGGGCGGCGGTCAGTGCCAGCCCACGGGTGTCGTTGTCTGTCGCTTGGTTGAGATCAGGCGAGGGAAGGAGGGGCGCGCGGCGGATGCCGCGTTGACGTCGGTCTGGCTGCCGGGCCGGGGTCCAGCGCCGACCACCGCACCATCGACGGATCGGCCCAGGGCAGCGATGGGGTATTGGCGGCGATCGGCAGGAGGTCGTGAGACTGCACCCGGACCTGGCAGACCGGGCAATTGGCAAGGCTGTCCGAAGGCTCGCTGTCCGGTTCGTCGTCGTCGGGTACCTGGGCGATCAAGCCGGACGGCAGGCAGATCGGCGCCGGCCCGGCGCCGTCGCTGGCGTCGAAAACCGAAGCGGTGGCCGCCTGGCACAATGGCGCGATCGATTGCAGCAACACCGCCAGGACGCCGCACCAGGCGAGCCAGCGGCGACGCCTGGACCTTGGCGGCCAAGTCCTGGGTCTGTACGTGCTGCGTCCCACTACTCTCCCCGAACAACCGGCTTCGGCCGCAGGATAGGGTGCGATAGGTAAGCCTTACGCCTTCCGGCCGCCGCCACCTTGATCCAAATCAGGCCCACGACGAGCTATAGCCCCGCGCTCCGCCAACGGCAATCGTCCAAACGCCAAAATTTGCCAGGCATACGGATGGCGCACGGCGGCCAAATCCCCGACAATGCGTATCCAGCGTTCCCGGAACAGGGCAGTTCACCGATGGACCCACAGGAAACCAAGCCCGAAGGTTATGACGTCGCCGCCGTCGAAGCCTGGATCGCCGGCAACGTGACGGGACTGACGCCGCCCTTCACCTGGACCCGCCTGCAGGGTGGTCATTCAAACCTCACCTACCGCCTCGACGACCCCGAGGGCCGGGTTGCCGTCATCCGCCGGCCACCCCAGGGCGAACTGTTGCCGAAGGCGCATGACATGAGCCGCGAATGGGCGCTGATATCGGCCCTGGGACCGACGCCGGTGCCGGTCGCGCCGGCCATGGCGTTCTGCGAAAGCCCCGATGTTACCGGCGCCTGGTTCTACGTCATGGGGTTCGTCGATGGCCGGCCGCTCTACAATTCGGATGAAACCGAAGCCAGGTTCGACGTAGAGGATCGACGGACCCTGGCTTGGTCCTTCGTCGATGTCCTGGCCGACCTGCATGCCCTCGATCCCGACGAAATCGGCCTCGGCGAGTTGGGCAAGAAGGAAGACTATATCGGCCGCCAACTGCGCACCTGGTTCCGCTCCTGGACCTCGTCGGTGGAGGATGCCGAATACGATGACCCGCGGGCCCACGAGCTACAGGAATTCCTGGCCGCGAACATCCCGGACCAGAGTCCGGCCAGGGTCGTCCATGGCGATTACGGTCTGCACAATTGCCTGATCGGCGCCGATGCCCACATCGCCGCCGTGGTCGATTGGGAGATCTCCACCCTTGGCGATCCGCTGGCCGACCTTGCCTACGCCATGAACCAATGGGCCGAACCCGGCGAGGATCGCGAAGGTGCGGCCACGGCCATGCCCGGCTTCCCAAGCCGCACCGACCTGGCGGCGCGGTATGCCGAACGATCCGGGCGCGATCTCTCGCTGCTCGACTACTACATCGGTTTCAATTGGTGGAAAAGCGCCTGCATCGTCCACGGCGTCTATGCCCGATACTGCGCCGGCAAGAAAAGCACCGAAGGCGTCGACCTCGACAACTTCCGCATGCGCATCGGACAGTCCCTGGGCCTCTCGGCGCAGGCGCTGGCGCCGCTGCGATAGGATGTCGCTTCCCTCTACCAAACCGCGCGTCGCGATCAAACACCGGGAGCGGAAACAACAAAGCCCCGGAACGGTCTCCGGGGCCTTGCTGACGATGACCGCCTAGCTCAGTAATTGACGCTTTCGATGTTCTGGAAGCCGACCTCGGTGCCGTCCTCCAGGGTGATGGTACCAGCCGCGTCGTCGCTGAGCGTCATGGTGCTGCCGTCGTCCGACT
>JASLMH010000125.1 GCA_030746635.1 Alphaproteobacteria bacterium
AGGACGATTAGATTCCCGGATAATATTCCAACCGGAGCTCAGGCGGGGATATCTTATAACGAAGACCTATAGGTACCCGTCCTCGCTGTCACTGCCGTCGTCGGGAGAGAAGGCGTCTTCTTCTTCGTCCGGCGTGAACAGGGTTTCCACGTAAGAGAATTCCTTGCGCAGCCCGCGCCGCTCCAGGAAGGCCAAGATGCGGGGCAGGCCGACATGCAGGCCGTAATAGCCGCGCGACAGGGCCGACAGGGTGCGCGGTTGCTTGGCCAGCAGATCGTCGCCGCTGGGCGGCGGGTTTTGCGGCCGGACATTGGCGGTATAGGCGTAGGCGACGTCGCAGTCGAAGCTCAACGCGAACGCGCCCCGGCGGCCGTCGGGCCAGGGACCGGTGAAAAAGGTCATGGTCGCCTCCTGAACTAGCGGAGGCATCTTAACCCAGGTGCGACGTCTGTTACGTGGTCGTTTCCGCTCGGTGCTCGGCGCCCTCGGCCTCGGTCAAGACACCGTCGACGACCTGCAAGAGGTGCCGACCGCTGCTTTCGATGTCGGCGGCGCAGGCGCGATAGCGCTGATCCTCCAGGCGGCCCATCAATTCGCGAGAGATGATTTCGGCGAAGCCGATGATGGCGTTCAATGGCATCCGCATGCCGCGGCACACCGTTATCAAGGACGGCTCCGGCGGCTGCGTTCGCGACGGGTCGTCGTCGCCGTCCGCCGCGGTTTGCCATTGGCGCCGCACCGCTTCCAGCAGGGCGGCGCGGGAGCGGGCGTGACGCCGGGTATGGGCGCGGACCAGGGCACCGGCGACCAGGCCGGTGAAGACGACGCAGGCGAAATGGAGGGCTGCCGGGTCGGCCGTGGGCAGCTGGCTGGGGAATTGATGCCCCTGCAGGTCCGCCAGCCATAGGCCGCCATAGCCCGCGGCCCAGGCCGCCAAACCGACCGTGCGGGCGGCCCGGCGCATATGCAGCAGGCACAACACCGGCACGATCATGGAAACCGTCAGCACCGGAGCGGCCAAACCGCCGAATTGGTAGGCGGCCAGGAAGATCAGGCCGTTGAGCAGCAACACGGACATCGCCGACAGCGGCTCGAAGGCGCCGCTCAAACGAAAGACCAGCGGTTGCAGCAGCAAGGCGCCGGCCAGGGCGGCGAATGTCCAGGACACCGCCGGAGACAGGTCACCGGCCAGCTGGGCCCAAATCGCCAGGGCGCAGGCCGGCAGGGCGCAGATGCCATGCCAAAGGACGATGCGGAGATGTCGCCCGCCAACCCCGGCGGCGGCGGGGGGCGGTGACGGTGTGAGGAAATCCGTCGTGGAGTAGCTATCGGCGGCAAGGGTCATGGTATGGCGTCCATTTGGCCGTTGATTATTGTGGATCTTGCCGACCAACATAGGCCGGCAAAACTTGCCAACCTGTTAGCGAATATTACCAATCGGTTTCACGCCCGAAAGGTGACGACCGTCACATTCCCGGACAGCGCATCCCGGCCATGTCCTGGATTGGCACACTGGATCGGCGCGCCATGACAAAGGAAACCGATGAAAACCGCCGATTCCAAGCCTGCGGGCAAGTTGGCACGCTTCCTGCATCGCTGACGTCAAACGGCCGCCCCGGCGGCCTCGAGCCATCGCGCGAGGGACAGTGAACATGTATGCAACGACGCTCAGGACATTGCCGCCGGCCTTCTATGTCCTGGCCTTGAGCTGGCTGACCTCGATCGCCGGCCTGGCCCACATCTGGTCGGCGCTGAATTGAATTCAGGTGCCCGAGATGCGCCGTTCGTGACCTTCCCAATGGGGTTCGCGCAGGGTCTTGCGCTGAATCTTGCCGACGATGCTCTTGGGCAATGGCTCGGTGGTTAGCTCGATTTGTTTCGGTTTCTTGTACGAACCCAGGCGATCGGCGCACAGGCCGATCAACTCGTCCGCCGTGACCTTGGCGCCTTCCTTGACCATGCAGACGGCCATCGGCGATTCCCCCCAACGTTCGTCGGGAACCGCGAACACCGCCGCCTCGACCACGTCCCCATGGTCGCACAGCACGTTCTCCAGTTCGGCCGGATAGATGTTGTAGCCGCCGGAGACGATCATGTCGCCGGCCCGGTCCAGCAGATAGAGATAGCCGTTGCGGTCGATCATGCCGACATCGCCGGTTAGCACCCAGCCGTCGACCATGCGCTCGGCGGTGCCCGCCGGGTCGTTCCAGAAACCCGCCATCTGACCGTCGCAGCGCAGGGCGATCTCGCCTTCCTCGTCCTGGGGCAGGGGATTGTTGTCCTCGTCCCGGATCTCGACGTCGGCGAAGGGTAGCGGCAGGCCGCAGGACCGCAACGGATTGGAGCCCTCGATCTCGGCGAACCATTGGTTCGGCCCCATCATGGTCACCGGCACCGCCTCGGTCTGGCCATAGCCCTGCCACAGCACGTTGCCGAAAATATCCCGTGCCGCCAGGGCGGTATCGTCGGCGATCGGGGCGGCGCCGATCTGCAGGCACTTCAGTTTGGAAAAATCCCGCTGCCGCGCCGTCGGCTCGTGGTTCAACTGGTTCAGCATCGCCGGCACCAGGAACATGTAACCGATGCCTTCTTCCTCCATTACCGCCAGGGCCTGGGCAGGTTCGAAGCCGCCGAGCAGCACGTTGGAGGCGCCGCCGAGCCACATCGGCACGAACAAATAGCCCGAGCCGTGGCTGATCGGCGCCAGATGCAGGCATTTGTCACCCGGTTCGACGGGCGGGAAGAGGTAGAGCCAATCGCGGCCGGCGGCCAGCCAGGCCCGATGGGTATAGGCAACGCCCTTGGGCAGGCCGGTGGTGCCCCCGGTATGGCGGATGATGAAATAGTCGTCGGCATCGACCGCGACGTCGGGATCATCCGCCGGAAACCCGGCCAGCCAATCCTCGTAGTCGTCGCCCCGGGTCACGACCTGTTCCAGATCGGGCAGCTCCTCCAACAAGCCGTCCAGTTCGTGGACGTATTGCTGGGCCGCGATGACCACGCGGCAGCCGGTGTTGCCCAACATGTGCGCGTGGGTTTCCTTTCGGTTGCGGGGATACAACGGCACCCGCACCAGGTTGGCGGCCGTGGCGGCGAGGAAGAAATCCGCCGCCTGCAGGCCGTTATCCTCGATCGAACCGACCCGGTCGCCGGGTTTCAGGCCGAGTGACAACAGGGCGTTGGCCAGGCGCAGACCGCGTTCCCAGGATTGTTCGAATGTCAGCCGTCGGCCGTCGGCGACGATCGCCTCCCGCTGGCCGTTGAAAAGAACCGCTCGCCGCATCAGGCTGCGTACGTCCATCGCTGGATCTCCCTGTACTCGGCACCGGCTCGCCGGCGCCAGCATATCAATGCCGATGATGCCGGCGCCAGCACCGCTCGCCGATCAACGTTAACGGCAACTTCATCAATACAAGGCCTAATGATGAGGCTGCGGAAGCGGTGATTCTAGCGACTCAATGCCGCCCGACCACCATACGACGGGTTCAAGAGCGACGACCGATGGCTACCGAAAAGTCCAGCAGCGCCGACATCCGGCGTGATCGCGATCGCTTCGTTGCCTTCGCCTTTTCCGCCGCCGACGCCTTCGTCGAATTGGACGATCAGCAGTCGATCCGCTACGCCACCGGTGCCATGAAGTCGCTGTCCGGACGGACCGGAAAGGACCTTGTAGGCAAGAGTTTTCTCGACCTGGTGGCGCCCGAGGACCGTTCGCTGTTGAAGGCGGCGCACGAGATGGCGCTGCGCCAGGGGCGTTGCGGCCCGCTGCGCATTCGCCTGCGGCAGGGCGATGGCAAGGATGTCCGCCTGGAATTGCGGGGCACCTATCTGCCGGTCAACGGCGGCGGCCTGTTCCTGTCGCTGAATCACGACAACGGCACGCAGGGTACCGGTCCCGAATTGATGGACAAGGACAGCTTCGCCGATGCCGCGCACGAAGCGGCCAAGGCAGCGCGCGACAGCGGCCGGCCGGCGATGATGACGATGCTGGAACTGGACGGTTTGGATCAGTTGCGGGGTCGCCTCGATGACGTCAGCGCCGCCGACCTGATGAGCGATATCGATGCCCACCTTCAGGCCCGGGCCATCGGCGGCCAGACCGTCGGCCGTTTCGACAACGACAAGTACGGCCTGGTGCACGATCCGGATGTCGATCTCGGATTTCTCGAAGACTCCCTGGATGCCAGGGCCAAATCGGCCGATCCGGAAGGCGAGGGTATTCAGGTCAATTCCGCCTCGATCGATCTGAGCGCCGGCGAGCTATCGGACGTCGATGACGCCAAGGCGCTGCTGTACACGATCAACAAGTTCTCCGAGCAGCGCCAGGATTTCACCATCGGCGATCTGCAGCAGAGCTACAAGATGATGCTCGAGGAAACCCGCGGTCAGATCCTGGTCTTCAAGAATACCGTGACCCAGGGCGAGTTCGACGTGTTTTTCCAACCCATCGTCGATCTGCGTACCCGCAACGTGCATCATTACGAGGCGCTGGTCCGGTTGCGCGACGGCGGGCCCGAGGAGTCGCCGTTCAAATTCATTACTTTCGCCGAGAATGCCGGCGTCATCGCCGATTTCGACCTGGCCATGTGCGGCCGGGTCATGCGCTATATCGAGAATGCCCACAAGGACGGCCGGCAACTGCCCGCGGCGGTCAATCTTTCCGGCTGTTCGCTGGAAAACCAGGTGTTCCTGGATCGGTTGCTGCAGCTTCTCGGTCATTTCAAATCGCCAAGGGACTGGCTGCTGTTCGAGGTGACCGAGTCATCGAAAATCGCCAATCTGGAAGCCGCCAACAAATTCCTGTCGGCCCTGCGCGACCTCGGGCACGAGGTTTGCCTCGATGATTTCGGTTCCGGCGCGACGGCGTACCAATACCTGCATGCCTTGGAAGTCGACTGCGTCAAGATCGACGGTATCTATGTGCAGGAAGCCCGGAAGTCGCAAAAGGGCAAGGCCTTCATCCGCTCGATTTCGACGCTGTGCAAGGATCTTGACGTCGCTACCGTCGGTGAGATGGTGGAGGACGAGACCTCGGCGAAGTTCCTGGCCGAAGTCGGCATCCACTACGGCCAGGGCTGGTTGTTCGGCAGGCCGGTAAAGGATGTCGTCGGCTGGCAGACCACCGAGCGGTTGGTGGCGAGCCGCTGATCCCGCCGCTGGCGACAAGCCCCAACAAAGAACCTATTGATACGGCCGGTCGCCTTGGATGGTGACGCGATAGCCGTGGCGAACCTCGGGGTAGTAATCCCACAGGGCGTGGTGCTGGGCGCAGCGGTTGTCCCAGAAGGCGATGGAATTCGCTTGCCAATTGAACCGGCAGTGGAACTCCGGGGTGCGGACGTGATCGTACAGGAATTCCAGGATCGCCTTGCTTTCGCCGCGTGACACACCCTTGATCCGGGTGGTGAAGGACGAATTCACGAACAGACATTTGCGGCCGGTGACCGGGTGGCTGCGGACGATGGGATGCTCCGACTCCGGGTAGTCGCCGTCGCGCAGGTTTTCCGTCTGGCCGTAGCGGCCGCGATAGACGTGCTCGGAGCCGTGGATCGCGGTCAGGCCCGAGAGGTATTTCTGCATGCCGGCCGACAGCGCCTCGTAGGCCGCGTACATGTTGGCGAACATGGTATCGCCGCCGACCGAGGGCACGGTCTTGAGGTACAGGATGCTGCCCATGGGCGGCTCGGCATCGCAGCTCACGTCGGAATGCCAGGCGTGGCCGGCGACACGCTTGGAGTTTTCGTCCGCATGTATCACCAGGATTTCCGGGTGGCCCGCGGGCGCCGGGGCGGCCGGGTGGACGTGCAGATCGCCGAACAACCGGCCGAAATCCTTGTGTTGCTCCATGGTGATCTCCTGATCGCGGAAGAAGATCGCCAGATGCTGCATCAGGGCGCCGTGGATCGCCTCGAATGTCTCGTCGTCCAGCGGCTTGGCCAGATTGACGCCGGAGATTTCCGCCCCCAGGATCGGCGAAATCGGCTGTATGGTTATGCCCGTATTCCCCATGGTCCCCTCCGAAAAAACGGCTGTCGGACGCCATTGTGGGGCAAATCCGGCCGTCGCGCAAAAAACCGCTCATTGGTGATCCGGATCACTCGCGCCGGTGATCCGCATTCTTAACTATTCGTTAACGCAAGGGGGAAGGACCATGACCACACGGCGCAGAAACACCTGGCAGGCGACCTTGTATGTTTGCAGCGGTGGTTTGTTCGTCTGGGGCTTCGGCCTAGCCGGCATGCTGGTCATCGGCTAAGCGGATTTCAACAAAGGCATTTCCAGGCTAAGTTGACGCCGGAACGATAGGTTCCGGGCGGAAGGGCGTTGCTCCCGGCGGAGACTGTCGCCCTCGACGCGTATCATCGAGCGCCGCGATTTCACCGCCGGTCTTGTAACAGCCACGCACCCCCATGCCCCTTTGGATTCCGATCACCATCGCCGCCGCGTTTCTGCAGAACCTGCGTTCGGCCCTACAGAAGCACCTGAAGTCGCGGATGAGCGACGTGGCGGCGACGACCGCCCGGTTCTTCTACGCCTGGCCGCTTGCGCTGCTCTACCTCTGGGGTGTGCGGGAGGTTACCGGTGACCCGGTGCCGGGGATCACAACAGGCTTCGCGGTCTATCTCGTACTCGGTTCGCTGACCCAGATCCTGTTCACCTTCCTGCTGATTTGGCTGTTTTCGTTTCGCAATTTCGCGGTCGGCAACACCTTCTCGAAAACCGAAATCGCCCAGATCGCCCTGCTGGGGTACATCCTGCTGGGCGATCCGCTGTCGCTGAGCGGCGGCGTTGCCGTCGGTGTCAGCGTCGTCGGCGTGCTGGTCCTGTCGGCCGGTCATTCGGGCCTCGGCTTGAGCAACATCGCCGTCGGGCTGCGCGAACGCAGCACCCTGATCGGCCTGGCCAGCGGTTTCTTCCTGGGCGCCTCGGTGGTGTTGTTCCGGGGCGCCGCCCATGCCCTGGACGGCGGCGACAGCGTGATGCGGGCGGCCACCACCGTGGCCTGGTCGACCGCCTTTCAGACCGCCATCCTGTGTATCTATCTGCGCTGGCGCGAGCCGGGGCAGTTGAGCCGCCTCTGGCGCCATTGGCGCCAGGCCGGCCTGGTCAGCGTGGTCAGCATCCTCGGCTCGATCTGCTGGGTGACCGCCTTCACGATCGAGAACGCGGCCTATGTCCGCACCCTGGGACAGGTGGAGCTGCTGTTCAGCCTGTTCGTCTCGGTGGCGATCTTCCGCGAAAGGATCACCCGGCTGGAGATCGTCGGCATCCTGCTGGTGGCCGGCGCCATCGGGCTGTTGATGTTGGGCAACTAGCCGCTTTCCAGGGCCCGCTCGATGGCGGGCAGGGCGGAGCCCATGTGGATGTCCCGGGCCGTCTGGCGCAAATCCGTGAGTTGCTTGCGCATATCCGGGTCATCGGGCGTCCGGGCATGGGCGGCCAGCGTCCGGCCGCGGGCGATGAAGAAATCGGTCCAGGGCATGGGCTCGTCCCTGGTGAAATCCTCCAACAAGCCGGCATAGCGATCGGCGGCGGCGTAGTCCCCGACCCGTAAACAGGCATCCATGGCATCGCGGTAGAACCACAAATGGCAGTGGGCGACCACGCGTCCCTCCAGCATTTCTTCACCCTCGGTCAGCGCCGCCTGGCGCTCTTCGGGGTCGTCGGCGACCAGCGCCAGGATGCCCATGCACCAGGCGCCCAATAGGGCCCGGCTGGTTTCGCGTGCCAGTTCCGCCCCTTGTCGTGCCGCTTCGACAGCCTGCCCCGGTTCGCCGAGATGATGCAGGCAGCGCCCCCGGTTGGACCAGGCGAGTGGTTCCCAGACCCGGGCGCCGATCTGTTCAATGATGGCGGCGGCGCGTTCGCTTTCCTCCAGGCCGACCCGCGCCTCGCCGAACTCGCATAGCAAGCTCGCCAGATTGAGTCGCACGATGACCTCGGCGCGCCGATGGCCGACCCGCCGGATCAGTTCGAGGCCCTCGACTATGATCTGCCTGGTCTCGACCAACCGGTTCTGGAACATCGTGGTGTGGGCGACCGCCGGCACACATCCGGCGTCCACGGACAAGATGTCGTGGGCGCGGGCGATCTCCAGGACCCGATCGAAATTCCGCAAGGACGACCGCATGCGGCCGGCCATGTAATGCCCGTCCGCCAGGCCGCTGTAAGCTTGCGCCTCGATCTCCGCCGACCCGGCTTCGCGGGCATGGGTCATGGCCTGCTGCTGTTCGGTCATGCAGACGTCCACATCGCCGTTCAGGAAGGCGATGTTGCCGCGGAACTGATGAATGCGCGCCAGTTCCAGCGGCAAATCCTGGGCGGCCGCCAGCGGCTGTGCCTGGTCCAGGATCGCCAGGGTCTCGTCCGCCTGGCCCAGGACCCGCAGCCCGGCGGCAATGCCGATCAGGGTCCGGCAGCGGGCAGTGTCGTCCGGCGCCGTGGCCAGGGCCGCACGGAAGGCCTCGATCGATTGATCCGTGTGGCCGGCCGAGCGCAGCACGTCGCCATGCAGATGCTCCAGATCGAAGCGCAGATCGGCGGCCTTGGCGATCTCCACGCCCCGTTCGATGGCGGCCATGGCATCGTCGTAGCGGAAGTTGCCCTCGAACTCCCGCGCCGCCGTCAAATAGGCAGCGGCGGCCCCGGGATCCTCGGCCGCGTCCAGGTGATTGGCGTGCAGCAAGGTATCCCGTTCGGCGAACCACGCCGCCGCCCGGAGATGCAGCTCGCGCCGTTGTGGGCTCAACATCGAGGCGAGCGCGCCGTCGCGGATCAAGGCGTGGCCGAACAGGTAACCGCCGCTGACCGGACGGATCAGGGCGGCGGCCAGCAGTCGGTCCGGATTGTAGTCGGGCAGGTCGGCGACCCTATGCAGCGCCGCCAGGGTGAAGCGCTGGCCCAGCACGCCGGCCGCCTGCAGGGCCTGGCGGTCGATCGCCGGTATGGCATCCAATCGCGCCTGTACGATGCCCTGAACGCTGCCGGGAATGTTGCCGTCGGCCAATTCGTCCACGTTGCGCAGCAATTGTTCCAGGAACAGCGGGTTGCCGCCGGCCCGGGCGACGCAGGTGGCGACCAGGCCGGCCTCCAGGTCGGCGAATTCATGGGCCAGACCGGCCGCTTCCACCTCGTCCAGCGGACCCAGTTCCAGAGTGGTCAAGGTGTTCGGGCCGGCCCGTTGCAGCCAATCGTCATCGACCGGATCGCCGGCGTTCCGGGTGGTCAGGACCAGCAAGGCGGCGCAATCGACCACGGCCCGCGCCAGCGCCGCCGTTTGCTCCAGGGTGGCCTGATCGGCCCAATGCAAATCCTCGATCCGCAGCAGCAACGGCCGCCGTTCGCTATGCCCGGCCACCAGTCCGGTCAGGGTTTCCTGTCTGCCGAGGGCGCGGGTTTCGTTGTCCATCGCCTCGTACAGGGAGCGTAGGTCGTCGGGTTGCGGCAGATCGAGCAGGTCGTTCAGGTGCGGCCGCCGTTCACCGGCCAGCAGCCCTTCGGCGATGGCATGATCGGCGGCGGCGGCGCGTTCCGCCTTGCCGCTGCCCGGATCCAGATCAAGCAGGCCGCGAACCAGCGAACCGATGGCGTCCTGGCCCTTGCCGGCGCCGAAATCCAATACCAGTCCGGTGCAACTGTCGAAGCCGCGCTCGCGGGCCCGCCGGTCGAATTCATGCAACAGGCGGGTCTTGCCGATGCCCGCTTCGCCGCGCACCAGGATGGTGCCGCCGCCGCCGGTCGACAGGCAGCGCTCCACCGCCTCCTCGAACAGGCGCCGTTCCCCTAGCCGGCCGACGAAGGTGGTGGCGACCACTTCCGTCGGATCCGACACCCGCTCCAGGCGCCAGACATCGATCGGCTCGGGCAGCCCTTCGATCATCCGCGGGCCCAGCAGGGCGCCTTCGATCCGGTTGCCCAGGCCGCGCGCCACCGCCGCCGAGGCCAGGGTTTCGCCAGGGCCCGCCAGGTCGGTCAGGCGCGAGGCCAGGTTCACCGACTCGCCGGTCACCGTGTATTCGGTGTGGCTTTCGCTGCCCAGGCGGCTGGCCACCACCTGACCGGAGGCGACGCCGATGTGGACCGACAAGGGCGGCTCCAGGGTCCGCACCACCTCGTGCAGTTCGGCCGCCGCCCGAACCGCCCGTTCGGGGTCGTCGGTATGGGCGAGGGGGGCGCCGAACACGGCCATCACCGCATCGCCGATATGTTTGTCGATGGTGCCGCCGAAACGCAGGATGGCGGCATCGGCGGCAGCGAAGAATCCGGTCAGCATTTCGTGGGTCCGCTCGGCGCCCAGGCGCTCGGACAGCGCCGTGAAGCCGGAGATATCGGCGAACAACACCGTCACCTGGCGCCGTTCGGCCTGTGGCGCGGCAGGCTGTTCAGCTTCTTCGGCCAGGGACCGGGCGGCGCCGAGCACGCGCTTGCGTGGCCCCAGGGGCAGGCCCAGTTCCCGCAGATCGGCATCGGTCAGGTGCGGCAAATCGCGCAAGCCGACCTCGTTCCCGACGAAGGCATCCACATACTTCGCCAGGTCCAGGTCCGCCAGCCATTGCTCGATGGTGTCCGCCAAGATGTTTCCCCCCGATCAATGGTAGCAGATCAATCGGCGGCAGGGGCCTGTTCGTTGGCATGCGGCGAGCGCCAGGCCCGGATCAGCAGGACCAGGCCGAACAGGGTGGTGCCGCCGCCGAACACCCACAGCACCGCCAGCAGCATGCCCGTCTGGCCGGGCGGCGGCGGTTTGGTGTTGAGGACGGCCTCGTTCGGGTTCTTCGGATCGACATAGGCGGTGACCACGGCGCCGACCGGATAGCGGGCGACGAGGGTGCGCACGGCGCGAGCCTTGACCACCATGTCGCCGGCGTACTGATAGCGGGTGGAGGTATGACGCCGCCCGTCGACCGTGTAGCGATAGCGGAACTTCGGGCGATAGTTGGTGCGGGGATTGGCTCCCCTGCCTCGGTGTTTGACCACTTCGCTGACCAGCATCTCGGCCTCGATGGGCTGAAATCGGGCATGGGCATCCTGTTGGCGGCGCTCGTTTTCCGGCAGAACCATGGCGAGGAAGGTGTTCAGGGCCAGGAACAGAATGCCGAAGATCAGTATCACCCAAGACTGCACCATGGCGCTGCCTCGCTGTTGCGGTATCACGGGTCGCCGGCCCGAGCGAGGGTAAGGTTATCACAGGTGTGATGGTTGCTCGCCAGCCGGCGACGACCGGTCGGCCGATACCGATCGACAGGGAAATGCTTTAACCTCGCCGGCGATGCAACGCGAAGACAGGTGCCGACCCCGATGAGCGCGCAAATCGAACCCTTCGAACTGGCCATTCCCGACGGCGATCTGGAAGATCTGCGCCGCCGCCTGGCCGCCACCCGCTGGCCCGACCAGGAAACGCCGGAGGATTGGTCGCAAGGCATACCCTTGGCCTATATGCGGGAGGTCGCCGCCTATTGGGCCGACGGCTACGACTGGCGGCGCTGCGAAGCGCTGCTCAACGGCCTGCCGCAGTTCCGCACCGAGCTCGACGGCCTGGAGATCCATTTCCTGCATGTCCGTTCGCCGCACCCCGACGCGCTGCCCCTGGTGATCACCCATGGCTGGCCAAGCTCGATCATCGAATTCCACAAGGTGATCGGCCGGCTGACCGATCCCACGGCCCATGGCGGCGACGCGGCCGATGCCTTCCACGTCGTGGCGCCGAGCCTGCCGGGCTTCGGTTTTTCGGGCAAGCCGACCCGGCCCGGCTGGACCACCCAGCGGACCGGCGCCGCCTGGGCGGAATTGATGGCGCGGCTGGGCTACGACGGCTACGTCGCCCAGGGCGGCGACTGGGGCGCCATGGTGACCGAGGCGATCGGCCAGCAGGACCCCGAACATTGCCGGGCCATCCACCTCAACATGGTGCGGGCCCGGCCCGACCCGGAGACCATGGACGATCTCAGCCCCTTGGAGCGCGAGGGACTGGCCGGCATGAAGCATTACCGGGATTGGGATTCCGGCTATTCCAAGCAGCAAAGCACCCGGCCGCAAACCGTCGGCTACGGCCTGGCGGACTCGCCGGTCGGCCAGGCGGCTTGGATCCTGGAGAAATTCTGGGCCTGGACCGACTGTGACGGCCATCCCGAAAACGTCCTCGGTCGCGACGAGATGCTCGACAACGTCATGCTCTACTGGCTGCCCGACGCGGCGGCGTCATCGGCGCGGATCTATTGGGAGAGCTTCGGCAAGGTGCCGGCTGACGAGATTTCCCTGCCGGTCGGCTGCAGCATCTTCCCCAAGGAGATCTTCCGGGTTTCGCGGCGCTGGGCGGCACAGCGCTTCACCAACATCATCCATTGGAACGAGTTGGACAGGGGCGGCCATTTCGCCGCCTTCGAACAGCCCGGGATCTTCGTCGACGAGTTGCGCGCCTGTTTTCGTCAGGTGCGCTGACGGATCCGTTTGGTGTGAATTTGCAGGATCGTCCAAGGCTCCGCCGAGGCCTGAACGAATTCCAGCAAGTCATGCCGCGAGCCGTGGTGATTGGGCGGTTCCTGTCAATGGGCGGCGTCACGCGCCGAAAGCCACGACCCGATTGTTCGTCGAACCTGCAATCCGGCATTTTGCGCAGGGGCGTGGGAGACCGGATGGTCCCGTCGCGGTCACGACGTACGTCGGACGCTGGACCGGGTGGCTGAATGGCGGTCTGGAAAACCCCTTGTTTCCCCAATCGTTAGCGCACCAAGCGCCGCTGCCTGAGTCCCGCCAGACCCGCCAAGCCAACACCGATCAGCGACAAGGTCGCGGGTTCACTGACTTGTCCCGGCGCCTCGAGCGTTGACGAGATCGCGTACATATGGCTGGGACTCCCTAGATGGCGTTTGAATAGGCTGGTAATCCAAGTGGTGCCTGCTGCCGCGGGATCACCAAGTTGCGGGAAGTCCTCCGGGTCGCCTAATTCGAAGGCAGCGGTGCCATCCCAATAAGTTCCCGTCCATGCGTAGGCCTCTTCCAAAGGTTCCGCGATACCCAACTGATTGACGCTTATGGGTGCCGCAATGTTGCCATCCCAAAGATCACTGTTGCTGTCCGCTATCCGGATGCCCGTGAGAAGGTAAATTGGGACGTCGTCGTGCAGCGGGTTGAGGGGATTCGTCCCGGTGTTGTCGCGTGCAGTGATGGTTTCCGTGGAGGCGATGGCCGCCCAGGTGGCGTCGAGGGCCGCAAGTTCGGGCGAGCTATTTGCCTCGTTGGTTACGAACGTGTTGTAGTCGGCAATATTGGTCGACAACGCGCCCGTGACGTTTTCGGTCACGAACGCCAGGCGATACCGGTCTCCGGGATTGAGGTCGGTCGGGATGGTAACCGGGGCGGCTTTGGCGATCGTGGCCACGCCGGCCAGGGCCAGGGCGGCGATGACGGTGCGCAGGAAGGGCATGACCTCACTCCTCGATCGGTTCCGCATCCCCCATTCGCAAACGCCCTTGTCAATTACCTGGCAATTTCCAAGCCAGCTGTACGCGATTTTAGAATATCAATAGGTTAGCATACAACCGACCACATCACGTATCGAGATGTATGAAAGTTGCCGTCGTTCTTGCTTGCTCTAATAGCATTCGGCCATGAGCTGGCTTTTCCGGGTCCTGGCGGCGAAATCCTTCCACCGGAGATCGAATACCACGTTCGCGACTTGGTCCGGGAACGTCTTGATGCCGGTGTCGGCGTGGGTATTTCAGACGGCGGCGCGGTCACTGCGGGCGGGTCTTGCCCCCCTGAAATGCCTATCTCGCGATAGGCATCGCCCCACCGCGCGGATGGGCGCGTGGTATTCAAGGGGGCAAGGCCACGCCGCCATTTTCGAATGGCGGGGTGCTCCGGCCAAGCCTTATGTTCCATGGTCGGGGAGTATTCAGCGACCAGGGAGCCGGGCCATGCACTCATTCGCCTATTACGCCGCCGCGGCGGTGGCCGAGATCGGCGGCTGTTTCGCCTTCTGGGCTTGGCTGCGGTTGGATCGTTCGGTGGCCTGGACCCTGCCGGGGGTGGCGGCGCTGATCGTCTTCGCCGTCCTGCTCACCCGGGTCAACGCCGACTTCGCCGGGCGCGCCTTCGCCGCCTATGGCGGCGTCTATATCGCCGCCTCGCTGCTCTGGCTCTGGCTGGTCGAAGGTACCCGACCCGACCGCTGGGACCTGATCGGCGCCGTGGTCTGCCTGATCGGCGCGGCGTTGATCCTGATTGGGCCGGGGGCGGAGCGACAGCCTTAATCGGTTTTTTTCAGGCGCAAGGTTTTGGGGTCGAAGTCGTCCAGCGAGGGGTAGGGGATCGGCTCGGTCTCGCCGATCGTCAGTAGCCGCTCGACATAGTCCCGCAGATAGCCTTCGCGGCGCTCGTCGTCCACATGAGCCGCCGCCCAGGCGATGAACGGGGGCACTACATCGAAGCCGTTGAAGCGCAAGATGCCATGGTTGACCGGCTCCAGAATGGCGTGGATGTCGCCGCTGATACCGTCCTTGGAAAATGCCCCGCGACCGCCGCCGGTGGTCAGCGATATCATCGCCCGCCGGCCGGCGAAATAGCCGTCGTCGAACCAGCGGCCACCGCCATAGATTCGGCCCATGGCGAACACCCGGTCGACCCAGCCCTTGAGGATCGCCGGTAGGCCGAACCACCAGATCGGAAACTGAAACACCAGCACATCGCACCAGTCCAGCTTGTCCAGCTCGGCCTGGATGTCGGGCGCGAAACCGTCGTGCTTGGCGGCATGGCGCTCTTCCACCTGCTGTTTTAGGTAGTCGCCGTCGGCGACGGTGGTGAAGTTTCGGCGATCGGACACCGGGTTGAAGTTCATGGCGTAGAGGTCCGAGACCTGGACCTCGTGGCCGTGTTCCGGCAAGGCGGTCTGGGCCGCCCGGGTCAAGGCGGCATTGAAGCTTTTCGCCTCGTGATGGGCCTGCACGATGAAATATTTCATGGGGCTACTCTTTCTGGAAAAGCAACGGGAACCGGCGCCAGACTAGCACGATGACGAAGATGGCGGCGCGCCGCCAACACGGCGCAAAAGAGGGCGATGAAAATCAACATGACATAGGGACGGTTGACCACGGCATCGCACTACTCCTGCCGCGCAGTCATGCAAGCGATGGTTCGCCTATGTCTCAAGCTTAGACGCGAACTGTCACACCAAGAACGAAAATCAAACATGGTCGTCTGGTTCCGCTGCTGTGGCTGCGTTTCGCGGACTTTCGACAAGTATCACCTAGTAAATAAGCAATTTGGACTAGCTAATTCATGGTTAACGGCAAAAATATCGGAGGAAAAAACCAGTAGGAACACCCAGGTGGATAGGAGTGCGGGGTAGTTTCTGCGACGTGAATGTTGACAAGATATTGCAAGATGTGGTTGTTTTGCCTTCAACAAAGGGGATTCAAGGAAGCCGCGTTGATTAGGGCATCCTTGGTAGCGTCGGTATGGGGGCCGTCAGCAAGCCGGACATTGGCAATATTGTCGCTGCGTCGTCCGGGTTTCACAGCCTTCGAAAATTTGTAGACACGGGTTCGCGTCCTGCCGGCACGGAGATCGCCGGCTCGCGTGGGCCGAGCGCTCAAGTGGGCAGGTATCGCGGATGCGAACGGCGCCGCGAAACCGTTATGGGGGATGGGTTATGGGTCAATTCGGCAAGTCCATGGTCGGCCTGTGTTTGGCGATTCT
>JASLMH010000126.1 GCA_030746635.1 Alphaproteobacteria bacterium
CACGCCATCCGCTCGGTGTTCGACGAGGCCGAGAAGTGCAAGCAGGACGGCACCGCCAAGACCATCCTGTTCAACCTCTCTGGCCACGGCCATTTCGACATGGGTGCCTATACCGACTATTTCGCGGGCAGCCTGGAAGACCGCGACTACGACGAGGCCAAATTAGCGGCGGCGTTGGCCGAACTGCCGCCGGTGGCGGCCGAATAAGGCAGGCGGGTTCGGCGCCGGCCGCCGCCGGCGCCGAACCACCCTTGCCGCGACGAGGTCCCCGCCGCGATGACAGTTATCAGCAGTAAGATCGCCACCCGTTCGCCGGAGTATCAGGCGAACTACGAACATATGGCGGCCAAGCTGGCCGATCTCGCCGGCAAGGTGGCCCAGGTCAAGCTGGGCGGCGGTGAGCGCTCCCGCCGGCGCCACGTCGATCGCGGCAAGCTGTTGCCCCGGGAGCGCATCCGTTCGTTGATCGATCCCGGCGCGCCGTTCCTGGAACTGCAGCAATTGGCGGCCCTGGACGTCTATGACGAGGACATCCCCTCGGCCGGGGTGATCACCGGCATCGGCCGTATCTCCGGCCGGGAATGCGTCATCGTCGCCAACGACGCCACCGTCAAGGGCGGTACCTACTACCCGCTGACCGTGAAGAAGCATGTCCGCGCCCAGGAAGTGGCGGAGCAGAACCATCTGCCCTGCGTCTATCTGGTGGACTCGGGCGGCGCCAACCTGCCGCAATGGCCCGACGTGTTTCCCGACCGCGACCATTTCGGCCGCATCTTCTTCAACCAGGCGAATATGTCGGCCAAGGGCATCCCGCAGATCGCCGTGGTCATGGGCTCGTGCACCGCCGGCGGCGCCTATGTGCCGGCGATGTCGGACGAAAGCATCATCGTCCGCCAGCAGGGCACGATCTTCCTGGGCGGCCCGCCGCTGGTGAAGGCGGCCACCGGCGAGGAGGTCTCGGCCGAGGACCTGGGCGGGGCGGATGTGCATTCGCGGACCTCCGGCGTCACCGATCACTATGCCCTGAACGACCGGCACGCCCTGGCCATCGCCCGGCGCATCGTCGCCAATCTGAACCGGGTCAAGCGGATCGACCTGGAAGTCCGCGAGCCGCGGCCGCCGGCCTACGACCCGCGCGAGCTGTACGGCATCCTGCCGCAGGACGTGCGCCAGCCCTATGACGTGCGCGAGGTCATCGCCCGCATCGTCGACGGCAGCGAGTTCGACGAGTTCAAGCGGCTGTACAGCACCTCGCTGGTCTGCGGCTTCGCCCATATCTGGGGCTATCCGGTGGGCATCGTCGCCAACAACGGCATCCTGTTCTCGGAATCCGCCCTCAAGGGCGCGCATTTCATCGAGCTGTGCAGCCAGCGCGGCATTCCGCTGATCTTCCTGCAGAACATCTCCGGCTTCATGGTCGGCCGCAAATACGAGGCCGGCGGCATCGCCAAGGACGGCGCCAAGCTGGTCACCGCCGTGTCGACCACCAAGGTGCCGAAATTCACCGTCGTCACCGGCGGTTCCTACGGCGCCGGCAATTACGGCATGTGCGGCCGGGCCTACGGCCCGCGTTTCCTGTGGATGTGGCCCAGCGCCTCCCTGGCCCTGATGGGCCCGGACCAGGCGGCCGGCGTGCTGGCGACGGTGCGGCGGACCAACATCGAACGCCAGGGCGAGAGCTGGAGCGCCGAGGAAGAGGCCGAGTTCAAACAGCCGATCATCGATCAGTTCGTGGCCCAAAGCTCCCCCTATTTCGCCACCGCGCGGGGCTGGGACGACGGCGTCATCGACCCGGCGGAAACCCGCAACGTGCTGGGCCTGGGCCTGTCCGCTACCCTGAACGCACCCATCGAGCCGACCCGCTTCGGCGTCTTCCGGATGTAGCGGTGATGTTTCGCAAGATCCTGATCGCGAACCGGGGCGAAATCGCCTGCCGGGTGATGCGCACGGCCCGCCGCCTGGGTGCCGCCACCGTCGCCGTCTATTCCGAGGCCGACGCCGGCGCCATGCATGTCGCCGCCGCCGACGAGGCGGTGCTGATCGGCCCGGCCGAGGCGCGGGAAAGCTACCTGGTGATCGACAACGTCATCGAGGCGGCGCGGAAGACCGGCGCCGAGGCGGTGCACCCCGGCTACGGCTTCCTGTCGGAAAACGCCGAGTTCGCCGAGGCCGTGGCCGCCGCCGGCCTGACCTTCATCGGCCCGCCGCCGGACGCGATCCGCACCATGGGCGAAAAGGCGGCGGCCAAGGCGCTGATGGAACGGGCCGGGGTGCCGGTGGTGCCGGGCTATCACGGCGCGGACCAGGATGAGGTTCTGCTGGCCGGGGCGGCGGACCAGATCGGCTATCCGGTGCTGATCAAGGCGGTGGCCGGCGGCGGCGGCAAGGGCATGCGCCAGGTCGCCGAGGCCGGCAAGTTCGCCAACGCCTTGAAGGGCGCGCGGCGCGAGGCCGCCGCCGCCTTCGGCGAGGACAAGGTGCTGATCGAGAAGTTCCTGGAGCGGCCGCGGCACATCGAGATCCAGGTCTTCGCCGACGGCCACGGCAACGTGGTGCATTTGTTCGAGCGGGACTGTTCGATCCAGCGCCGCCACCAGAAGGTACTGGAGGAGGCGCCGGCCCCCGGCATGAGCCCCCAGATGCGCCGGGCCATGGGCAAGGCCGCCGTGGCCGCCGCCCGGGCCATCGGTTACCTTGGCGCCGGGACGGTGGAATTCATCGCCGACGTCAGCCACGGCCTGTCCGAGGACGCCTTCTATTTCATGGAGATGAACACCCGGCTGCAGGTTGAGCATCCGGTGACCGAAATGATCACCGGCCAGGACCTCGTCGAATGGCAATTGCGCGTTGCCGCCGGCGAGCCCTTGCCTATCGATCAGGACGCCCTGGTGATCGATGGCCACGCCATCGAGGCGCGGGTCTATTCCGAGAATCCGCAGAAACGCTTCCTGCCGTCGATCGGCCAACTGCACCGCCTGCGACAGCCGCCCGAGGGGCCGCATCTGCGCATCGACACCGGCGTCCGCGAGGGCGACGAGGTGACCCAGCATTACGATCCGATGATCGCCAAGCTGATCGTCTGGGACCGCGACCGCGAGGCCGCCCTGCGCCGGCTGCTGAACGGCCTGGAGCGTTACGAGATCGCCGGCGTCGTCACCAATGTCGATTTCCTCTCGGCGGTGGCGGCCCACCCGGCCTTCGCCGCCGGCGATCTGGAAACCGGCTTCATCGACAAGCACAAGGACGATCTGCTCCCGGCGCCGGGGCAGACCCCGGACCAGGTGCTGGCAGTGGCCTGCCTGGATGTGTTGCTGCGCCGCCAGGGCCATGCCGCGCCGGGCGATCCCTATTCACCCTGGGCCCGGGTGGATGGCTGGCGGCTGAACGATCAGGGCCATGACGAGTTGCATTTCCTCGACGGCGAGCGGCCCATCGAGGTGACGGTGCACTACCCGGCCGACGGCGGCTTCCGCCTGGCGCTGCCGGAGGGCGAGATCCGGGCCAACGGCGAGCTGGACGCGGGCGGCACCCTTTCGGCCGACCTGGACGGCCTGCGCCTGTCGGCGGCGGTGGTCCACGACGGTGACGTCCTGACCATCCTTACCGGCGGCCGCGGCCATCGCATCGAACGGGTCGACCCGATGGCCCTGGCCGAGGTCGACCTGGAGGACGAGGGCCGGGTCACCGCGCCGCTGCCGGGCAAGGTGGTGCAGGTCATGGTCGCGGCTGGCGCCGAGGTCAAAAAGGGCGATGCCCTGTTGATCCTGGAGGCGATGAAGATGGAACACACCATCGCCGCACCCCGGGACGGCGTCGTCGCCGACATCCCCTTCGCCGCCGGCCAACAGGTCGAGGAAGGCGCCGAACTGGTGGTCTTCGCCGCCGAAGACGGCGACGGCTGACGGGCAATACGATTTGATCGGAAGCGTCTGGCTGGCCGGCTCCCGGTCATCCAGGGACACAAAGCAACCGCGAAACCGTCAGCGCTTTCGTGATGGCGGTGTAGCTAACATGTCCGGCGAGATATCGCGGTAGCCGCTGATCACCCGCACGATCTGAATGCCGGTTCGAAAGCGGCGATAGAAGACCGCGTAATCGCCATGCGGAAAGCTGCGAATGCCGGCCGCCAGATCGGCTCGATCCCGTCCCATATCCGGATGATCGGCATAGGCGCCGGCTTTTTGGTGGATCTCATGGATGAACGAGGCCGCGCGCTGCCGATTGTCGCGGCCGATGAACCGTCCGATGTCTCCCAGATCCCTCCGTGCGAGGACGGTTAGTCGGACTTTCGAGGCCACCGCACGAACTATTCGTTCTGTTGTGCCCTAAGATCTCGCTCGATCTCGGCGACGAGGGCATCCGGATCGAATGCACCGGCATCGCCGCTTTCGATGCCGGCTTCGATCCCTGCCTTCAGCGCCGCGTATTTGGTTTTTTCGTAGAGCTGGTAATCCTCGTGCGAGAGAAGCACGGCATATGGTCGGCCGTATTTCTCAACGACGACCGGGCCGCGTTGGGCGTGGTCCATCATCTGACCGGTTGCCTGTTTCAATTCGTTCGCGGATATCGTCTTCATTCACTTTCCCACCTTTTTGGATAGTGGGCGTTTCGTCCAAAAAGTGCAAGTCAGCTATTTTAGACGAAATAGATGAAATAACTTAGGTGAATTGAAAGGCCGGCGCCTCGGTGATCAGTGCGGCAATGCCGTCATGAATTTCCTCGGTAGTCTACTGGGCGGCGTGGTGCGCAACCTGCAGGGTCTGGGTCTTTTGCCGCAGGACGCCCAGAAGTCCGGCGACCTGGCCGCCGCTGGTTCGGATCACGGCGGCGAATTCGGAGCGCTGGGCCAGCGCCATGCTGACCCCCTCGATGACGATATCGACCACCCGCCAGTCGCCTTGCCGCCGCATCAGGCGCCAATCGACCAGAAAACCGGCGGCGCCCGGCTGGCCGATACGGCTGCGCACCAGGGCGTCCTTGCCATCCCTTACCGTCTGACCGGTGATCTGCATGGTCTGGCCGGAATAGCGGCCCAGCCGGCGGCCGTAGATGGCCACCAGGTAGTCCTCGAACAATTGGCTGAATTCCTGGCGCTGCGCGGTGTCGGCGCGGCGCCAGTGGCGGCCCAGGACGAAGCGGCTGATCAAGGGCAGATCGAAGCCCTGGCGGAGGAGCTGGCGGAAGGCCTGTTGCCGTCGCGCCGGGTTCAGGCTTTCGTCGCTCAGGGCGGCGATGGCCCGGTCCGCCAGGACGCGCATGACCTGCGCCGGATCGTCATCGGCCGCCTTGGCCGGCAGGGCCAGCAGCAGGCCGAGGCAAAGGCAGCTCAGCAATAGCCTGAATTGTGTAAGCATGGCCGATCACCCCTTCACTTGCGGTGGACGGAATTTTCTGCCGCCGCGTGCCTACAAGTTACTCATGCAAATTTGCGGCCAAGTTGCGGCCCCAAACGGGCAGAATCGTGGTAACCCGTTGACGATATTCGGCACTTCTTAATTTTCGCGTAAGCCAAATGGTTAAAATTCCGTTCACCATGCGAAAAAATTGTAAATATTTTCGACGGCGGGCCAATGACGGCCGTCACACTCCGGCGCGGCGGCGGAAATCAGCGATGGCGGTGATCGCCCTTGCATCGGCGCCGGACACGGGTTCGAATGACCCATCGAGCAGGTAAATTCGTGAAGGAGGCGGCAGCATGCTGATCGCAATCGTACTTATTCCCACCGGCGGCAAACGCAGCAAGGAAGCGGCGATCGAGGGCGGCAAGGCATCGGCGCCGATGTACGTCGGCATGAAGGGCCTGATCCGCAAGGACTATCTGAACGGGGACGAGGGCGGCGGCGGGGTCTATTTATGGGAATCCCGCGAGGCGGCGGATGCCTGGTACAACGAGGACTGGTGGCCGATGATGGAGAAGCGCTTCGGCGTGCGGCCCACCCTGACCTACTACGACCACTACCTGACGGTCGATAACGCCGCCGGCGAGGTACGCGTCGACGGCAAGCCGATCAGCCTGGCCCAGGACGCCGCCGAATAGCCACGGTCTACCGCGTGGTGATCGCCGCGCCGCCTTTCGATACCAGTTCGGCCTTGCCGGGCGAGGGCGGCACCTCGACACCGCGCCGGCAGCCCGGCCGGGCCGCCATCGCCGCCATCCAGCGCTCCAGATGCGGCAGCCCCTCGGTCGGCACCCGGGCCCATTTGTGGCTGCGGATCCAGGCCCAATTGGCCATGTCGGCGATCGAATAGCTGTCCGCCAGCCATTCGTGCCCGGCTAGGTGGCTATCCAGCACCTCGTACAATCGGCGGGTTTCGTTGTGGTAGCGCTGTCGCGCCTGGGGCACGTCCTCGGGGAAGTAGCGTTCGAACACCACGGCCTGGCCCTGCATCGGCCCGATCGCCGACATCTGGAACATCAGCCACTGCATGACCGCATAGCGGCCCTTCAGGTCGGTCGGCATGAACTTGCCGCTCTTTTCCGCCAGGTACAGCATGATGGCGCCGGTTTCGAAGATCGTCAGGTCGTCGGCCTCGCGGTCGACGATGACCGGGATGCGGCTGTTCGGGTTCAGCCGCTTGAACCAGTCCTCGTGCTGCCGGCCCTCGCTCAGATTGAGGACATGGGGGGTGTAGGGCAGGGCCATCTCTTCCAGGGCGATGGCGACTTTCCAGCCGTTCGGCGTCGGCGCCGTATACAGATCGATCATTAGGAACTCCCGACTAGGCAAGGCGATGGATTGACGATAGCTTGCGAAATGCAAGCTAATTCATCTTGCTGGCGGATGCCAAATCCGAACAACCCGCGTTAGGTACCTTAGAAGGAGAAAGACCGGTGGCCGACCTTGAAATGACCGTCGATGGCGGTGTCGCGACCCTGACCATGAACCGCCCCGAGGCCCGCAATGCCTTGTCGTTGGACATGCGCAAGGAGTTGGACGAGCTGCTGCATCAGATCGAATTCGACACCGCGGTACGCTGCGTGGTGCTGACCGGCGCCGGCGACCATTTCATGGCCGGCGGTGACGTGAAGAACATGCACGAATATCTGAATAGCCACGACGAAAACGAGATCCAGAGCTATTTCCTGCATCGCATCCACGACCTGCACACCATCATGTTTTCGATGCGCCGGATGCCGAAGCCGATCGTCGCCAAGGTGCGCGGCGCCGCCGCCGGCGCCGGGGTCTCGCTGGCCGCCGCCTGTGATCTGGTGATGGCCGAGGAAGCGGCCTTCTTCACCCTGGCCTATTGCAACATCGGCACCACGCCCGACGGCTCGTCCTCGTTCCATCTGCCGCGCGCCATCGGCATCAAGCGGACCATCGAGATGACCCTGCTGGGCGACCGCTACACCGCGCAGCAGATGGCCGACATGGGATTGGTGAATTTCGTCGTGCCGTCGGCCGATCTGGACGCCGAATGCGACAAGCTGACCACGCGCCTGGCCAATGGGCCGACCCACGTCTACGGCATGGGCAAGAAACTGATGTACCGCAGCCTGGAGAACGAGTTCGAGGCGCAGTTGCAGATGGAAGCGGAATGCTTCGCCGACTGCGCCAAGCGGGCCGACTACCGCGAGGGCGTCGCCGCCTTCGTGGAGAAGCGCAAGGCCAACTTCACCGGCAACTAATAGTCATCGGGCGGTAGCCGGCCGGCGCCGTCGGTGCCGCCCGGCCGTCGGACAGAGAGGACCATTCGATGAAATTCTATGACTGCTCCACCGCCCCCTCGCCCAGGCGGGTGCGGATCTTCATCGCCGAAAAGGACCTGGAGATCGATACCGTCGACATCGACATGCGGAAGGGCGAGCAGCTCGGCGAGGCCTTTCGGGCGATCAATCCCCATTGCACGGTGCCGGTGCTCGAGCTCGATGATGGAACGCGGCTGACCACCACCGCCGGCATCTGGCGCTATCTGGAGGCCGAACACCCCGAACCCAGCCTCCTCGGCGCCACTGCGAAGGAGCAGGGGCTGGTCGCCGATCTGCAGTGGCGCATCGAGTTCGACGGCATGCTGGCCATCGCCGAGGCCCTGCGCAATTCGGCCCCGCCCCTGAAGGATCGGGCCCTGACCGGCCCAATCAACTACGCCCAGATCCCCGAACTGGCGGAACGCGGCCTGACCCGCCTCGGCCACTTCCTGGCCGGCGTCGACGGCATGATCGGCGACAAACCCTTCGTTGCCGGCGACCGCTACACCGTCGCCGATATCGACCTGCTGGTGACCGTGGATTTCGCCGGCTGGCTGAAGCAGGGCCTGCCCGAGGACGCCGCCAACGCCCAACGCTGGTACCAATCGGTCAGCGAACGGCCGAGCGCCAAGCTTTAGAACTGGTATCGCGCACACGGAAAAGGTCTTAGGCAGCAAGGCGTCAGGTTCACCCCGAGATTGCCGGGTCACCTGCCTTCGCCGTAGCGAAGCTCCGGCTTCGCGCAGGCAGGAGCCCGGAAATGACGAATATGGATTTAAAAACAACAAGTTATGTCATCCCCGGGCTTGACCCGGGGATCCATCTGCGTGGCGCATCTACGATGCAGCGAAAGAGCCGATTTGCCGGATCTCCTTGCTATCTCGAGTGAACGTCAACCGATTTAGCCATCCGCCGGCTCCGGGCTATCCTCGGGGCGGAGGTGGTCGGGGTTGACGACGGCCAGGCGCTCGATGGCGCTCCGGCGCAGATGATCGGACAGCGCGGTCCAGCGTTCGTCCAGCTCGCCGGCCCGGATACGGGCCGACAATTCCTCGTTCAGCGCCGCCAGGTCGCCGTCATGGCCCAGCAGGTCCTGCAGCCGGGCCTGTTCCGCAGCGTTCAGGTCGCCGGCCTGGGCCAGTTCCCGGCGCACGATGGACAGCAGGTGGGTGCAGACCCGCACCCGGAAGCGCTCGTCGTCGGGCAGCCCGCCGGACAGCGCCGCCAGATCCTCGATCGCCGTCGCCAACAGGTTGTCCACGTTCGGCCGGTCCTGTGCCATGGCGGTTTCCTCTCTCAGTCGTAGACCCCGTCCAGGGTCATCAGCAGATCGTATTCCATCATCGCCACGTTGCGGCCGCAGGCGGCGTAGACGATGGAACTGCGCCCTTCCTCGACATGGCCATAGCCCTGCATGACGTTGAGGATGGCCCAGCGCACGAAGCCGTAGATTTCCCAATAGCGCACGGTACCCGGATCGACCGCGCCGCCGCCGGCCTGGCGATAGGCGGCGTAGTAAGGCGCCCGCTCGCCGAAGCCGCCGACCGGCCGGTCGGGCCGGCCGAAGCGCCAGGAACGCAGGCACAGCCAGGCCAGGTCCTCGAAGGGGTCGCCCAGGTGGCTGCATTCCCAATCCAGCACGGCCCGCAGCCCCTCGGGCCCGACGATCAGGTTGCCGTTGCGGAAATCGCCGTGCAGCAGGCACGGCGCGGCCGCCGCCGGCCGGTTCCGTTCCAGCCAGCGCAGGCCCAGTTCCAGCGCCGGGTGGGCCTCGGCGAAGGCATCCAGGCGCTGGCGCTGGGTGGCCAGCGGGTCGATGCTGTCCGGCAGATCGCGCAGGAAGTCGACCGCCGCCGTGTCGACCGCGTGCAGGCGGGCCAACACCTCGCCGCACTGGCGGGCCAGGGCCGGGCGGGCCTCCTCGAAGGCCGGGTCGCGGACGATGCGCCGGGGCAGGGTCTCGCCATCCACAAAGGCCATCACGAAGCCGCGGCCCAGGTCGTCGGCCTCGGTCAGTTCGAACACCGGCTCGGGGACCGGGATATGGTGGGCCCGAGCGACCTCCAGCAGGCGGTATTGCGCGCTGGGCGGCAGGTAGGGATTGCCGGCGCCGGTATAGGTCTCCTGGCGCAGCACCAGGCGCCGGCTCGCGGCGCCGTCGGTCAGGTCGAACACCAGGGTGTCGTTGGAGCCGCCCATGGATGGCCGTGAGACCGGCGCCACCCTGGCCTGGTTGCCGAAATGCCGGGCCGCCGCCTGTTGCAGGCGGTCGGACAGGTCGGCTTCGCCGGCGATACCGTTGCTCTCGGTCATGGCGGCGCTCAACCGGGGTAGCCGATGGGTTGGCCGTCCTCGACCAGGTCGAGGTATTCGCTCATGCCAAAGCCGGTGCGCTCCCGCCAGGTCCAGCGGGTGAAGCCCTCGGCGATGCGGGTGCGCATTTCGCGGCCCTCGACCCGGCGGCGGTTGCGCAGGGGTGCCAGGTTCACCACCTCGCCGCTGATCCGCTCCACCCCGCCGGCGGTGCGCAGGGCGAGCTCGATGCGCCGCTGCTCGCGCCGGCCGGTCCACTCGGTGAGCAGGTCCAGATCGCGGATTTCCTGGTACTCGCCGTCACGCTGAAAGACGCCGACCCGTCGGGTGCGGCCGCCGGGGTCGGTGATCTTCAACAGCATGAAACCGGCATCGGGGCCGAAATTGCCCAGCAGCAGGCGATAGAAGCGGATGTTCTGCCAATACCGTGGACCCCAGGAATGGTCCCGCCAGCCGAAGCCATCCAGGGGCCATTGTTCGTCACCGACCCGGATCAGGCCGCGCACCGCCGTATGCTGGTTGAAATGGTTACGCGAAAAATCCCGGCCGTACATGGTCTGCACGTCGTCGCGGGTCGGCTCGCCCCCGTGCAACGGCGAAGTGCCGCTGATCCGCCAATCCACCAGGCAGTCCTGCCGCGGCGCCATCGCGAAGGCCTTGGCCGGATCGTCCAGGCCGGTCGGGTCGTCGAGGACGAAGACCTCGCCCTGGTAACGCAGGGCGATCTCCGCGAGAGGCGTTTCCACCCGATAGTGGAAGCCGCCGGCCTCGAAACCGTCGTTGCCGTCGATCGCCGGCCGGTCGAAGCGGCAGGCGATCCGGCCGTCGGGCAGGTACAGGCACACCGACAGTTCGGCGTGACCCTCGTTGGCGCGGTTGCCCAGGCGCAGCCAGCCGCCAAAGGCAAGGTCGGGATCGAAGCCGTTGCAATAGACGCTCTCGTTGAAGTTCTCCGCCGCCTCCAGGGGATGGGGGTACTCATCCTTGGGTTCGAGGCGAAAATCCGCCATGGCCAATCTCCCGCGTCCGTGACCGGCACGGCGTCGAAGCGCCCGCGCGTGCTGGCGGGAAGTCTAGCGAATAGGTTCCGAGCCCACTACCGGCGGATCGTGGCGGGGTTTCGAATCCGGTGATAGCTTCGCGGGCGCTGAATAACTTCGTGGCGTCATGAGCGGTTTCGAAATTCTGGAGGAGCGGCTGTTGCCGCTCGACGACATCGCCGATAGGGGATTGGCCGCCCTGGTCGCTTATTGGCACCGCAAGAAGGGCGATCGGCCGTTTGCGTTGCGCAGTGACATCGACCCGGCGGAAATCACCGCGCTGCTGGGTCACATCCGCCTGGTCGATATCGAGGACGGCGGCGTTTTTCGCTTTCGGCTGTACGGCAGCCAGGCTACCAACCCCGACCGGCGCGACATGACGGGCCTGACCACCCACGACTACGAGGATGCCGGCTTCGGCGCGATGGTGACCCGCCATTATGCCGAGGTCGCCGGCGACGGCGCAGCGAGGTTTTGGCACATCAAGGCCAGGGTGACGGCGGGAGACTACGAATACCTGCGGGTTGTGCTGCCGATAAGCCGGGATGGCGCAAGGGTCGATGCGCTGCTGGTCGACTCGGCGCGCATCAAGAACCCGCATGTGCTCTGGCGGCAAGGTATTTCGAACTAGCGCCAGATCACATCGCGCCAACGGATGCCGAGCAAGGCCACGAAGAACACGCCGATCAGCGAATAGGCGATCATTGTCGCCCCGAAGCCGAAGCCGTCGATGGCCACGCCGCCGGCCAGCAGACCCAGGGGCAGGCCGTAGACGGCCAGCATGCGCACGCCCATGACCCGGCCGCGATAGCGCTCCGGGGTGATGCGCAGCAGGGTCACCGACATCGAGATCATGGCGATGCTTTGGACCACGCCAATGGCCAGCAGGACGGCGAAGCCGGGCAGCTTTCCGGCCTGCTGGCCGAACAGGAAGACCAGCCCGTACCAGGCGATCATGCTGAGCAGCATCAGCCGCCCCGGATGCCGGGCGCCGCCCGTTAGGGTCATGGCCAGGGAGCCGAGCAGGGCGCCGCCGGCGAAGCCCGCCACCAGGTGGCCAAGGCCGATCTGATCGATGGCGTAGATCTCCCGCGCCACATAGGGCAGCAGGCCGAAGGTCACCGGGAAGGCGGTCAGATTGACCAGGAAGGCCAGGCACATCAGGGCCAGCACCTCGGGTGTATGCCGGACGAAGGCCAGGCCCTGGGTCAACTCCCGCCAGGGCGAGGTGGCGTCCTCGGCCGGCTGTTCGGCGTCCCCGGGGTCCAGCCCGGCGACACCCAGGGTCAGCCCCAGGCTGACCAGGTAGAAGGCGGTGACGACGATGTAGGCCGGGCCGATGCCGAGAAAGGAAAACAGCCCGGCACCCACCAGGGCGCCGGCGATGCGGGCCGAATCCATGGTCATCCGCGACAGGCCGATGGCCTTGGCCAGCCAGTCGACCGGCACGGTATCGCCGATCAGGGCATTGCGCATGACCAGGTCCGAGGGCCGCACCAGGCCCATCCCGAAGGCCAGCGCCAGCACCTGGTAGGGCGTCAGCAGATCGCTCAGGCCGAGGGCCATCAGCACCGCCGCCAGGCTAACGTAGGTTGTCCGCATGGCCAGCAGCATGGCGCGCCGGCCGAGCCGGTCGGCGACCACGCCGAACATCGGCGCGATCAGGGTGCCGAGGAACTGCAGCGAGCCGAACACGGTCAGCAGCAGCACCGAGCCGGTCTCGCTCAGCACGTACCAGCCGAGGATCAGGGTCTCCATTTCGAAGGCCCACGAGGTCAGCAGATCGGCCGGCCACTGGAATCGAAAGCTGCGCACCCGAAAGGGCGCCAGGGCGGAGGCGAGGCCGGTGCTACTCAAGCCATGCTGCCCCGATAGCTACGCAAAATGAGTGGGCGCGGATTCTTCTAGGCCGCCAAGCCGGAATTGAAGCCCTTCGGCAGGCCGGCCTTGGCGATGGCGCCGAGCAGCGGCTCGTCGGGCAGGCCGGCGGCGACGATCTCGCGCACCGCCACCAGGGCGTCGATGTCGACGCCGGTCTTCAGGCCCATGGCCTCGAGCATGAAGACCAGGTCGTCCATCACGATGTTGCCGCTGGCGCCGGGGGCGAAGGGGCAGCCGCCGAGGCCGGCCAGGGAGGCATCGAACTGGCGCACGCCTTCTTCCAGGGCGGCGTGGACGTTGGCCAGGCCGAGGCCGCGGGTATCGTGGAAATGCCCGGCCAACACCACCTCGTCGCCCAGGTGCCGGCGCATCAACTGGAACATCTCGCGGACCTGGGCCGGGTTGGCATAGCCCACGGTGTCGGAGACCGAGATCTCGTCGGCGCCGAGTTCCAAGAGCCGCTCGGCGGTGCGCACCGCCTCGCCGGGGTCGACCCGGCCCTCGATGGTGCAGCCCAGCGCCGTCGCCAGGCCGGCGCCCAGCACGACCTTGCGGTTGTCGGCGTTGGCATCGCGCAGTTCGGCGATCTGCCGGAAGCGCTCCAGGGACTCCTCGCGGCTGCAGCGGACGTTGGCCTGGTTGTGGCTTTCCGATACCGACAGCACGAAGTTCAGCTTGTGCACGCCGCTTTCGAAGCCGCGCTCGGCCCCCTTCAGGTTCGGCACCAGGGCCGAGACGGTCAGGCCGTCGATCGCCAGGGCATCGGCGACCACGTCGAGGCAATCGGTGAACTGGACCGAAACGCTGGGCGGCACGAAGGAGCAGACCTCGATCTCCGGCACCCCGGCGGCGGCCTCGGCCGCCACCCAGGCCTGCTTGCCGGCGGTGGGAAAGAAGGTGTCGATGCCCTGTATGCCATCGCGCAGGCCGACCTCGCAGACCTCGACGTCGATCCCTGGTTTCATCTCGTAAACTCCCCAAGCTGATGCCGGTCGTTCGGCCGGGCAGGATATCCCGGTCCGACGCTCGCCGCCAGCCGGCGCCCGGGGTGGGCCGTTCAGCCGGCTGCCAGTTCCCGGATCGTGGCGACGATGCCCTCCGGCGTGGCGGTCGGCCCGAAAGCGGCGGCGACGCCCTTGTCGCGGATCGCCCGGTCGTCCTTGGCGGTGATCACCGAGCCGCCGACGACGATCGGGATCTCGACACCGTGTTTGTCCAGCTCGGCCAGCATCTCGTCCATGTAGTGCAGGTATTCCCAGGAATGGCAGGACAGGCCGATGATGTCGGCGTCCTCGGCCACGGCGGCGCCGACGATGGCGGGCGGCAGGTTGAAGCGGCCGGCATAGACCACCTCCATGCCGGCATCGCGCAGGATCCGGGCCACGGTCATGGCGCCGACCTCGTGCTGGTCGACGCCCAGGATGCCGATCAGCACCTTGATCGGGGTCTCTGATGTCATCGGCTATTGCTCCAATGGCGAGGTGACCAGGCCGTAGGGGTCGTAGGGTCCGCCGTAGGCCTGGCGCAGCACGCCGGCGATCTCGCCCATGGTGGCGTCGGCCTCGGCCGCGGCGACCATCTCCGGCATGATGTTGTGGTTCTCGTCGGCCGCCCGCTCGCGCACGGTTTGCAGCGCCGCCTTCACCCGCGGCAGGTCCCGCTGCGCCCGGAAGGCCTTGATGGCCTCGATGCGGGCATAATCCGGCTCCATTTTTCGCTCGGCCACATCCTTCAAAAGGGTGTCTTCGGCTTCCGCCATCTGGTGGCAATTGACCCCGACCTGCATCAATTCGCCGTTGGCCATCTGCTCGGCCCGGCGGTCCGCCGCGCGCATGAAGATGTCGCGGAAATAGCCGTTGTCGGCCAGTTCGATGGGGTCGCCGGCCGCCTCGATCTCCTCGACCATGGCCCAGATGCGCTGCTCCATCTCGTCGGTCAGGGATTCGATGAAATAGGAGCCGGCCAACGGGTCGGCGACCTGGCTGACGTTGGTTTCCATGGCGACGATCTGCTGGGTGCGCAGGCCGACCAGGTGGGCCTCGGGGCTGGGCGTGCGATAGGCCTCGTCGAAGGTGGAGATTTCGATCGCCTGTACCCCGGCCATGGCCAGGGAGAGGGCCTGGCTGGCGCCGCGCACGATGTTGTTGACCGGTTGCTGCGCGGTCATGCTCAGGCCCGAGGTGTGGGAGGCGACGTTGACCGCCAGGGTGCGCGGGTCCCGGGCGCCGTAATCCTCCTTCATCATGCGGGCGAACAGCCGCCGGGTGGCCCGGACCTTGGCCACCGTCTCGAAGAAATCCATGTGGCAGTTCAGCAGGATGGCGATGCGCGGGCCGAAGCTGTCGATGTCCAGGCCGCGAGCCAGCACCTCGCGGATCAGGCGGCGGGTCTCGACGAAGGCCAGGGCCATTTCCTCGACCCCGTCCAGGCCGCCGTCGGAAATGTAGTAGCAGTCCTCCAGGAAGGCGTGGAACTTCGGCATCTCCCTGGTGGCGAACTCGACGGCGTCGCGCGACAGACGCAGGCGCAGTCGCGAGGGCATGTGCACGGCGTAGCCACTGTCCTCGCCGTACAAGGTGAAATGCACCATCGAACCGCGTAGCACTTCCGGTGCGTAACCCAGCCGCTTGGCCGCCGAATAAAGGTTGGCCAAGGCAATGGACGGCTGCAGCGAGTTCGATAGGCTGATCTTGTCCAGCGGCAGCCCGTCGTAC
>JASLMH010000127.1 GCA_030746635.1 Alphaproteobacteria bacterium
GGGCCCTGGTCGCTGGCCTATCATTGCTTCGGGGTCGAGCGCTTCCTGTTGATGTCGCTGGACGACCCGGACGAGACCCGGCGCATCCTGGAGAAGCTGAAACCGGCGACCATCGATTTCGGCAACGCCCAGATCGACGCCGGCGCCGATGCCCTGACCCTGCCGGACCATGCCACCGGTGATCTGGTCAGCGGCGAGTACTACCGCCGCTATCTGCGCGATCTGCACCACGAATTCGCCGAGCGCATCCCCTGTCCGCTGATCCTCCACATCTGCGGCCGCACGGTGGACCGCATGGCCGCCATCGCCGAAACCGGCATGGCCGCCTTCCACTACGATTCCAAGAACCAACCGGCGGAATCCATGGCCGAGGTGGCGGGCGGCATCGCCCTGGTCGGCAACATCAACAACCCCGAGACCCTGTTCGCCAAGGGCCCCGGGGCGGTCCGCGACGAAGTCGTCGCCAACCTGGAGGCGGGGGTACAAATGGTCGGACCGGAATGCGCGGTGCCGCTGCAGACCACCATCGAGAATTTGCGGACCATCCCGGCGGCGGTGCGGGAATGGCACCAATCGGCCACCCATCACTAGGCAAGAGCACGAGACAGTAGGGACAGCATGGCGGAATTGTCGGATATCCAAAACCAGACGATCCGGGACGAGATCGAGGAATTCCTGGAGCGGCCGGAGGAGATCGAGCGCTTCGTCGCCCTGTTCACCCGGGCCAAGCCGCTGTTGCAGGAGATCGCCGCCGGCATCATCGAGGGCGACGATGACCTGGTCGACGAGTTGACCGCCCGGGCGCTAGCCGAGGGCATCGAACCGATCGAGATCATGGACGACGGCCTGATCGGCGGCATGGGCATCGTCGGCGTCAAGTTCCGGGAGAATTTCGTCTTCGTGCCGGAGGTGTTGAGTTGCGCTCGGGCGATGCGGGCCGGCATGACCCATATCGAACCGATCCTCTCGGCCGCCGGGATCGAAAAGCAGGGCACCGTGATCATGGGCACGGTGAAGGGCGATTTGCACGATATCGGCAAGAACCTGTGCATCATGATGCTGCGCGGCGCCGGCTTCGATGTCATCGACCTGGGCGTCGACATCCCCGAGGACGAGTTCATCGACGCGGTCGAGGACAGCGGCGCCAAGGTGCTCGGCATGTCGGCGCTCTTGACCACCACCATGCCCAACATGGGGCGCACCATCGAGGCCTTCATCGACGCCGATTTGCGCGACGAGGTGCAGATCATGGTCGGCGGCGCGCCGGTGACCCAGGAGTTCGCCGACGACATGGGCGCCGACGGCTATGGCAATGACGCCCTGGGCTGCGTCGCCATGGCCAAGGAACTGATCGCCGCCGCCGCTGGATGACTCGCGTGCCGCCGCCGACGAAAAAGGACTACCAGCGGCGCCTGGACGACATCGCCGGTCTGTTCACCGAGATCGTCGACCGGGCTCAGGATCAAATCCGGGAGCGCTGCCCTTACCGCACGGCCGAGGACAGATGCAGCGCCAAGTTCGGCTGCGCCAACCGCCGGCCGGCCGAGGTCGACGGCGAGGCCGGCCTCTGCGCCCACGACGGCACCTTCGATTTCCAAAGCGCCTGGGACAGCCGACCGGGCAGCTACGACAAGGCCAAACGGCGCATCGGCGAGGTCAGGCGCCAGGCCGCCGATCGGCGGGCCGAGGCCGCCACCGATCCGGCCGAGACCCTGTTCGACCGGGCCGACGAGCGGGGGTTGAAGCTGGCCAGCTCCTGCGGCCGCCTGGCGAGCTGTCACGAGTGCATCGTTCAGGTCGATGAGGGCAGGGCCGCGCTGTCGCCGCCGACCGAGGCGGAGGAATTCCTACCCGAGGGCTATCGCCTGGCTTGCCAGGCAGAGGTTTTGGACGCCGATGCGCGGATTGCCTTCGAGCCGCTGATCCGCACCCCGCGCATCCTGGAGGCCAGCGACCGACGATCGCTGCCGCTGAACCCGCGCACCAGCTACCGGGGCGACGAGGTTTGGCGCGACGGCAAACGGATCGATGACGATCGTGGCGGCCTCTATGGCCTGGCCGTCGATCTGGGCACCACCACCGTGGTCGCCGAACTGGTCGACCTGGAAACCGGCGAGGCCGTCGCCGTGGCCAGCTTCGAAAACCCGCAGCGCTTCGGCGGCAGCGATGTCATGCACCGTATCAGCTATGACGGTGGGCCGTTCAATGGTGAGCTCCGCAAGGCCGTGGTCAACGCCCTGAAGCGGGAGCTCGAAGATCTCTGCCAGCGCTTCAAAATCCACCGACGGCAGCTTTACGAGATCGTCGTTGCCGGTAATTCGACCATGCGGGATCTGCTGTTCGGCCTGGATGTCCAGCCGATCGGCCAGACGCCCTACAAATCCACCACCGAACTGGAATTCCTTGACGGCAGCCGGGACAGCACCGCCGTCGAGACCCTGGCCCGCCGCCTGGGCATCGGCGCCAACCCCCGCTGCCTGGTTCAGGGCCTGCCGCTGGTGGCCAGCCATGTCGGGGCCGACGCGGCGGCCAGCCTGCTGGCGCTGGATCTGTCGCCCGATGCCGAAAAGGTTTCGATGCTGGTCGATATCGGCACCAATACCGAGATCGTGCTGGCCGGCCGCGGCCGCATGCTGGTGGCCTCCTGTCCCGCCGGTCCGGCCTTCGAGGGCGGCCTGGTGGATTACGGCATGGCCGCCTACGACGGCGCCATCGAGCGGGTCGGCGCCGGGTCGGAGGGGTCCTTCGCCTGGCGCACCATCGGCGGTCGGCCGCCGGTGGGTATCTGCGGTTCGGGCCTGATCGATCTTTTGGCACTGCTGCGCCGCCAGGGCCGGATGGACGAGATTGGAAGATTGCTGGAGCGCGGCCGCAATACCATGGTCACGGTGGCGCCGGTGGAGGGCATCACCCTGTCGGCCCGGGACATCAGCCACCTGGCCCAGGCCAAGGCGGCCAGCCAGGCCGGGCAGCTGATCCTGCTGCGCCGTTTCGGCATCGCCGCCGGCGATATCGACAGGCTGTATCTGGCCGGCGGCTTCGCCAACCGGATCGATATCACCAACGCCGTCGATATCGGGCTGCTGGCGCCGGTGCCGGCGGATCGGGTGGTCAAGGCGGGCAACACCGCCCTGCAGGGTGCCCGCGAGGCGCTGCTGGATCAGCGCCGGCGCGGCGATCTGGAGAAACTGGTCCGCCGCGCCGAACACGTGGAATTGGAGCGGGAGGCGGACTTCTTCGACATCTTCGTCGAGGGCTGCCAATTCAAGCCCATGCCGGCGGCCGCCGGTGGGGCGGATGCGTAGGGAGGGCTGGTCATGAAAATCGCCGGAATGGATCGCGACTTCGTCGTCATCGGCGAGAACGTGCACACCACCCGGTCGCTGTTGCGCCGCGGTAAGCGGATCGTCGCCGACGGCGACGGCAACGAGGTGATCGGCTACACCACCGCCGCCGGCGAGGAACGCAGCCTGCCGATCCCCGAGGCGGTCAAGGCCACCCAGGACTACCAGGAGGGCCGGGTCAAGCACGTCGCGGTGGCGATGCGGGCGGCCATGACGGCTGACGGCGCGGCGGCGGAAGAGGGGCTCTGCTATCTGCGGGCGCTGGTCGAGAAGCAACAGCAGGCCGGGGCCGACTACCTCGACCTGAACGTCGACGAGTTCACCATCAAGCCGGACGAGCGCATCGCCGCCATGGCATGGCTGGCCGAGGCCATGGCCGGGATCGCCACCACCTCCCTGGCCATCGATTCATCCGACATCGACGTCATCGCCGCCGGCCTGGCGGTCTGCGCCGGTCGCGCCGGCCGCGCCATGCTCAACTCCGCCTCGCTGGAGCGGCCGGCGGCGCTCGATCTGGCGTTGGAGCACCTCTCGCCAGTGATCGTCACGGCGGCCGGCGAGCGCGGCATGCCCGACGGCGTCGAGGGGCGGGTGGAGAATGCCTCGCGCATGGTCGACGCCGCCCTGGAGAAGGGCATCGCCATCGGCGATATCCATATCGATCCCTTGGTCTTCCCGGTGTCGGTGGATCCGGCCTTCGGCCGCCATTGCCTGGACGCGATCCGGCAGCTTCGCGGCCGCTACGGCGTCGAGATCCACATCGCCGGCGGCGCCTCCAACGCCTCGTTCGGCATCCCGGCCCGCAAATACGTCAACCAGGCCTTCCTGCGCCTGTCGGTGGAGGCTGGCGCCAACGGCGGCATCATGGACCCGGTGCTGAACCCGCCGGCCGCGGCCCTGGACCCGGACGCCGATTCCCACGCTCTTCGCCTGGCCACCGACGTGGTGCTGGGCCAGGACCCGGACTGCGCCACCTACATCAAGGCCTGGCGCAAGAAGGAACTGACCGGCTGAACGGGAGGGCGCAGCGTTCCTCGGGCTTGGCGCCGCCGCTCATCAGTGCAGGAAGATCGTGTTGAACAGCCCGCCAAGGTGGGTAAAGACCCAGACCACGATGAACGTGCGGCCATAAGCTTTGTGGTGCCGATTGAAGTGGCCGCTGAACCTGTTCCGACCCGCCATCAACCGGCCGGCAACCAGACAGGTCGCGCCGATCAGCGGCACCAGCCCCAAGGACCCGTGCAAGGCCACCCAGGGAATGTACTGGCGCGGGAATGAGGCGGCTTCCCCGCCATACCGCTGCACGAAAAGATAGTTGAGGACGAAGATCCAGGCACCGGCGGTCAGCAGGATCATGATGTTCCGGTGCGGTACGGTTCTGCCGAACCTGGCCAGCCGCCAAGCCACGACGAGCAGCACCAGGGCGATAACCGCCCAAGCTGTCGAAATGATGAGGAACATCGACATCGCTGCGACCCTGACCCCATCCCCTTCCGCGAACAACAGGCGGTCTAGCCGATGACCACGTGTTCCCTGGTCAGAATGGTGCCGATGCGCCCTGGTTCCAGGAAATTGACCTCGTCGGCCTTGACCTGGGCGTAGATGTTGGAAGCACCCGATTTGCGCATGTCGTCGATGTCGTCGAACCAGGCCATGGCCAGACCGTCGAAAGCCGGAGGTTCCGCTTTGCGGTAGGCGCCTAGGCGCACCTGGCATTGCACATAGCGGCGCAAAGTCTCGATGCCGGCGGCAATGGGGCCGTGGTTCTGGCGCCAATATCTCCGTGCCGCAGCCGGATCGACGCCGGTTTTGAACTTCAGCAGCGAGATGCTCTTGATGCCGTTCGCCGGGATCGGCCCGTCCTTGATCACCACTTCCTCGGTCAGCAATTCGACCAGGCGATCGCCATCGATAAAGTTGGGTTCGTCCCGTTTAGCCGCGGCGAATTCGGCCGTCTGGCTCATCGCGCGCAGTGCCTCCTTGTCGTCGACCCAGATCTCGGCGACGCCATCGCAAGCCAGTTCCCCCCTAGCATAACCCGCGGTGTTGGGATGGCACTGCACATAGCGCCGGATGCCCGGGATTCGCGCCACGATTGGGCCATGCGTATGGCGCCAGTAGGCCTGGAAATCCTCCACCGCCATGCCCGGCCGCCGAAAAGCGACTTCACAGATCTTGATCACCCGGCTCACCCGTACCCGGCCTCGTCGCGGCCATGGTACCTGGATTCTTGATTTGTTGTCCCGCTATACGACGATCAGACCCGAGGAAGGAGTCAAAAGAAGGGGCCACCCACTGGGTCCCCTTGCCTTGGGGTCAGGCGAGGATGTTGAGCATCGAGGTGGTGCTGCCGCCGCCCTCGCCCTGCTGGCGCAACTGGTTGGTCAGCACCAGGGAGTTTGCCAGCGAGGTCACCGAGGCCAGGACCGCTTGCATTTGGGCGATCTTTTCCGCGTCGGCCGGCTTCAGGCTGACCGGGCCGTTGCTGCTGCCGTCGTCGGGCCCGATGGTGATGAAGTCGTACAGCGAGCGGATCTCGCGCATGGCGTTGTCGATCAGGATGCCGGTTTCCGCCGCCGCCTGACTGGTTTCCACCGACATGCCGTCGAAGAAGCCCAGTTCGAAGATCGTCGATGCCTTCGCTTCCTCGTCTTCCTCGTTGGCCGGATCGCCGTACAGGGTGCCGGCCGACAGGCCCAGCGGGGCCAGGGCGTCGAAGCCCTCGGGACCGGCGATCAGCTCGATCACGCCTTCGTCCAGGGCTTCGATCTTGAAGGTCTTGCTGTCGATGCCCGAGGTAATCTCGGTGGTGCCCGACGTGCCCAGGATCTTCTTGATCTTGTAAGCCAGGAAGCCAAGGCTGTCGTCGTCCTCGATCTCCACTTTCTCGGCGTTGCCGCCGTCGACCCGGATCGAGAAGTATTGCCCCGGCCGCAGGGTGGTCAGGCTGAGAATGTCGGAGGGCGGCGATACCGGCAGATCGCCGGTCGGCAGGCCCAGCCGGGTGATCACGCTGGTGGCGTCGGCGTCATAGGTGATGGCGTGGCCGGATTGGCTGACCGCGCCGTGATCCTGATTGACCCAGACCTCGGCGCCGGCGTTGTCCAGCTTGGCCACGAAGGCATCCTGCACGGTGGCGTCGGCGCCGCCGTCCAGGGCCCCCTGGGTGGCGCCGGTCAGATAGATCTCGTCGGCGCCCACCGAGGCCTTGACGGCGATGCCGTTGATCGCGTCGGTGCTGGTGCTGCCCAGATAGGTGGCCCAGCCGACCGCCGCCGAGGCGCCGGAATCGACCACCTGGGAGACGAAACCGTCGGCGCCGCCGGAATGGGCGTTGACGATGCTGCCGGAGATCGCGGCGTTCGACGTCTGACCCGAGACATAGACGTTGCCGCTGCTGCCGATGGCCAGGCCGGTCACCGTGTCATCGGCGTTCTGGCTGCCCAGATCGACCTCCCAATCGGGCGTCTGCGAGGCGTCACTGTCGGCGTAGCGCCGCAGAACCATCTGGCCGTCGTTCTCGCCCGCGACGTAAACACTGCCGGCATTGTCGACGGCGATGGCCGTGGCCCGGTCCGCGCCGGTGCCGCCGAACTGCTTGTTCCAGACCAGGGTGCCGTCGGTATCCAGCTTGGTGACATAGCCGTCGCTGCCGCCGCCGTGGGTGATGCTGGTGTCGATGGCGCCCTGGGTATGGCCGGCGATGAAGATGTTGCCCGAGCTGTCGGTGGTCAGGGCCAGCGCCCCGTCATTGGCGTAGGGCGCGGCCTGGCGGGTCCATGCCTCGACGCCGTCGCCGTCGAACTTGGTGACGAAGCTGTCGTAGTTGCCGCCATAGGCGGTGGCGCTGAGTTGCCCGGCGACGCTGCCGGCGATGACCACGTCGTCGTTGGCGTCGACCGCCACCGAAAAGCCGTTGGCGTCATCGGTCGCGCCCAGCATCCGCGACCAGACCAGTTCACCCGCGGCGTCGTATTTGCGCAGGAAGACGTCGTTGACCGCCTGGTTGGCCAGACCGCCCAGATCGCCGGCGGTGGTGCCGACGGAATAGACGTTGCCCTCGCTGTCGACGGCGACGCCGCGGGCGGTGTCGGCATCGGTGGTGTCGGTTTCGGAGCGGAAGACGTCGTTCGGCGCCGCCGCGCCCAGATCGTCCAGCTTGCGCACGAAGCCCGATGAGTATTCCCCGACATTGTTGCCGCCGGCGATGTAGACGCCGGCCGAGCCGTCCGAGGGGTTGCCGAATTTCACGGTTTCGGTGGTGTTCAGGTTCAGGTGGAAGCCATAGGAGTTTTCGTTGAAGCGCTCGACATCGATCGTCGAACTGACCGAGGCGGTCGACAACTCGCCGTTGATGTAGTCCGCGATGTTGTCGACGTTCAGGGTGCCGCTGACCTCGGACAGATCGAGGTTGACCACGGTGGTCCCGGTCGAGGTGGTGACGGTGATGTCGAAGGTCTCGGTGCCGGTCAGCCCGGCGATCGGGTCGTCGCGCACGGTCGAGATCTCGGCGCCGATATGGTGCGGTGTGGTGTCGGCCAGGTCCTTTGGAAAAGACTGGCTGCTGGTCTTCGAGGTTTCCTTCAGGCCGTACAGCAGCGTTGCATCTGTATCCAGGTTCAGGTCGGCGACGTAGCTGTTGACCTCGGCCAGGTGGCCCTCCAGCCGGCTCTGCAGCAGGGTGCCCTTGCTCGCCGCGTTGGAACCGATCTCGGCGTAGGTGGCCAGCTCGCGCAGCTTGCTGAGGCCGTGGTACAGCCCGAACAAGCTCTCGAAGGTCTTGTCGCCGGCGGTGTTGGTGACCCGGGGGTCCCGCAGGTCGATTAGCGGGCCGGAGGCGAAGATCCGCTGCAGCATCTCGTCGTTCAGCCGCACCTCGGGGATCGTCCAGGGCGGGATCACCGCCGGATCGACATTGGCGTAGGTGCCGTTGAGGATTTCCTCCTGGATCTTGGAGGCGTGGCCGCGCAGGCCGAGGGAGACGCCGCTGGAATAGTAGGCGCCCAGGACCTGGTGGTCGAAGACCGCCATCGACTGGTTGCCATTGCCGAAGATGTTCACGGCTTTCCAATCCCTATCCAAGACGCACCGCCGGCCGGGCCGGCGGCGGCGGGTTGGGGCCAGGCTGGATGCCTGGACTCCCGCTGCCCTGCATCATGCCGGCGGCCGGTTAACGGCGGGTGAATAGCCATGGTTAACAGGGCCTTAGCGGCGTTGTGGATAACCAGGTGGACTTCACCGTTTGTTAACCGCGGCGGCGGAAACTGGCACCCGACGGCGTCCCGTTCGGCGCCGTTGTCCGTTGTTGCATCGTCCAACCGGCTGGCCGAGGGCCAGTCCAGCAGACGACGGCGCCGCCGGCCGCTGAGTTAGGGAGCCCTGCCGTGACGATCGAATACCTGGACATCCACGCCAACGGCGCGCTACCGCCGCTGCCGGCCCGCGACAAGATCCACAGCATCGAGGAACTGGCGCGGCTGGCCGAGGAGGCCCGGGCCAAGGGCGGCGACGTGGTGCTGGCCCATGGCGTTTTCGATCTGTTGCACATGGGCCATGTCCGGCATCTGGAAGCGGCCCGGGCCGAGGGCGATCTGCTGATCGTCACCCTGACCGCCGACCGCTACGTCAACAAGGGGCCGGGCCGGCCGGTGTTTCCCGAACCGATGCGGGCCGAAATGGTCGCCGCCCTTCGCTGCGTCGATGGCGTCGGCATCTCGAACTGGTCGACGGCGGAAGGCGTGATCCGGTTCATTCGGCCGACCGTCTTCATCAAGGGCCAGGACTACGCCGCCGAGGCCGAGGACATCACCGGCGGCATCCGCCGCGAGCGCGAACTGGTCGAGAGCTTCGGCGGTCGCGTCGTCTTCACCGACGACATCACCTTTTCCTCGTCGTCGCTGATCAACCGGCATCTGAACGTCTACGATTCCGAGGTCTCGGCCTACCTCGAAGGGCTGCGCGATGGCGACGTGGCCGGCCAGGTGTTGAGCGCCATCGAGGCCATTCAGGAACATCGGGTGCTGCTGGTCGGCGAGGCGATCATCGACGAATACCAATACGCCGCGCCGATGGGTAAATCGGCCAAGGAAAATATCATCGCTTCCCGATACGAGGGCCGCGAGGTGTTCGCCGGTGGCGTCATCGCCTCGGCCAACCATGTCGCGAGCTTCGTCGACGAGGTCGAGGTGATCACCTGCGTCGGCGAGGAGGACTCGTTCGATGAACTGATCCTCGCCTCGGTGGCCAACAACGTGAAGGTGCACTTCGTACGCCTGCCTGGCGTGCCGACGATCCGCAAATGCCGCTTCGTCGATCCCGGCCACATGCGCAAGCTGTTCGAGGTCTATCACTTCGACGACACGCCGCTGGCCGGCCGCAAGGAAGACGAGCTGTGCAGCCTGATCGCCGAGCACGCGGCCGATTTCGACGTCGTGGTGGTGAACGACTTCGGCCACGGCATGCTGACGCCCAGGGTGATCGATCAGGTCAGCCAGCGCTCCCGCTTCCTGGCCGTCAACGCCCAGAGCAACAGCGCCAACCACGGCTACAACACGGTCAGCAAGTACCGCCGCGCCGACTATGTCTGCATCGACGCGCCGGAGGCCCGGCTGGCGGTGCGCGACCGTTTCTCGGATATCGGCCAGCTGATCCAGGGGCCGCTGCGCGAGCAGATCGAGTGCGACCGCATCATCGTCACGCATGGCCAGAACGGTTGTGTCACCTTCGACATGAAGGACGGCTTGGGCAAGGTGCCGGCCTTCACTCGCCAGGTGGTGGACACGGTCGGCGCCGGTGATGCCTTCCTCAGCGTCACCGCGCCGCTGGTGCAGTCCGCGGCGCCGATGGAGATGGTCGGTCTGATCGGCAACGCCGTCGGCGCCATGAAGGTCGGCATCGTCGGCCATCGCCAGTCGGTGCAGCGGGTGCCGTTGATGAAATTCCTGACCGCCTTGCTGAAGTAGCGTGGGACGAAAGGTGGGCATGCGTTTCAAGGTTGACGACTATTTCGCCGAATTGGGCGCCTTGCCGCTGCGTTCGCTGGCCACCGATGGGGCCGGCCACGAGCTGCCGATGGCCGCCCTGTTCGAAAGCCTGGTCGATCTGCTGCGGGTGCTGCGGGATGGCGGCGGCAAGCTGATGATCGTCGGCAACGGTGGCTCGGCCACCATCGCCAGCCACATGGCCGAGGATTTTTCCAAGAATGGCGGCGTACCCACCCTGGCCTTCAACGACGGCGCCATGCTGTCGGCGTTGGCTAACGACGAGGGTTACGAGCAGGTGTTCGCCCGGCAGATCGAATTCTTCGGCGCCGCCGGCGACCTTTTGATCGCCATTTCCTCGTCCGGCAATTCGGCCAATATCGTCAACGCGGTAGCGGCGGCCCGGGACAGGGGTTGCGGGGTGCTTACCATGTCCGGCTTTGGCCCGGACAACCAATTGCGGCGGTTGGGTGATTTCAACATCTACGTCCCGTCCGGCGAATACGGCTTCGTCGAGGTCGTGCACCTCGCCCTGGTGCACGCCCTGTTGGATATTTTCATGGGATGGTCGCGGCAAGAGGGCCTGTGGTCGCGACCGGAAGCGGAGAAAGGTGCGGCATGACTGATGCGGCGCGAAAGTGGAATGTGATGGTCACCGGCGGGGCCGGCTACGTCGGCTCGTGCCTGGTGCCGAAACTGCTGGTGGCCGGGCACAAGGTATCGGTGCTGGATTTGTTCATCTATGGCGAGGACGTCTTCAACGGCGTCGGCGGCCATCCGAACCTGCGCTGTGTTAGGGGCGACATGCGCGATCCGGCCGTCGTGGCGACGGCCCTGGACGGGGCCGACGCGGTCATTCACCTGGCCTGCATCTCCAACGATCCCAGTTTCGAGCTGGACCCCGATCTGGGCAAGTCGATCAACTTCGATTGCTTCCAGCCGCTGGTGCGGGCCAGCAAGGCGGCCGGCGTCCGCCGTTTCATCTATGCCTCCTCGTCCAGTGTCTACGGCATCAAGCAGGATGAAAACGTCACCGAGGACCTGACGCTGGAACCGCTGACCGACTATTCCAAGTTCAAGGCGATGTGCGAGGAGGTGCTGGATCGGGAACGCGAGCCCGGCTTCGTCACCCTGACCCTGCGGCCGGCCACGGTTTGCGGCTATGCCCCCCGGCTGCGGCTGGATCTGACCGTCAACATCCTGACCAACCACGCCATCAACAACGGCAAGATCACCGTCTTCGGCGGCGCCCAGCGGCGGCCCAATATCAACGTCGAGGACATGACCGATCTGTACCTGCGCTGCCTGCAATATCCCGACGAGATGATCGACGGCAAGGTGTTCAACGCCGGCTACGAGAATCATACCGTCATGCAGATCGCCGAAATGGTCCGCGCCAATGTCGGCGAGGCCGTCGAGATCGTCGCCACGCCGACCGACGACAACCGCTCCTACCACGTCTCCTCCGAGAAGATGCGGCGGGAGCTGGGCTTCGTGCCGCGGCACACCATCGACGACGCGGTGGCCAGCCTGACGGCGGCGTTCGCCGCGGGCAAGGTGCCCAACGCGATGACCGATCCGGTCTACTACAACGTCAAGCTGATGCAGGAGATCGCCCTGCACTAGGATTCCGGGAGTTTCAAGACGGCGCGCGAGCTCCGGAAAGACCGGCCAATCAGCCTTCGTTAACCATTGCTAAATGACCCGCCGTCTACTCTGTCCGCAGGCAGTGCGAGACGGCGCGGCATGCGGATCGGCATTGATTTCGACAACACCATCGCGGGGTATGATGCCCTGTTCGTCAGCTTGGCGGAGGAGCAGGGCCTGTTCGCCCGGGCGCCTGCCGGCAAGACGGAATTGCGCGATGCCCTGCGCCGGCGGCCGGACGGTGAGATGGCCTGGCGGCGGCTGCAGGCCATGGCCTACGGCCCGCGCATGGCGGCGGCGGCGCTATTGGACGGCGCCGATGATTTCATCCGCGCCTGCCACGCCGACGGCCATCGGGTCCGCATCGTCTCTCACAAGACCCGCTTCGCCAACTACGCCTCCGACGGCACCGATTTGCGCCAGGCGGCCACCGCCTGGTTGGACGAACAGGGCTTTTTCGACGCCGGCGACCTCGGTCTGCGGCCCGATGACGTGTTCTTCGAGGACACCCGCGCCGCCAAGGTCGATCGCATCCACGACCTCGGCTGTGACTGGTTCATCGATGACCTGCCGGAGGTTTTCGCCGAGCCCGGCTATCCCGCCGCCACCCGGGCCGTGCTGTACGACCCGCACGCCACCGCCGCCGCGGATGCTGCCATCCTGCATTGTCGCCATTGGCACGAGATCGGGGAACATCTGCTTGGCGCCGCACACTGACATCGACACGCCCGAGGCCGCCCGCGCCGCAGCCGCCGCCCTGTTGGGCGACGAGGTGCAAGCGGTCGATCGGCGGGCCGGCGGCGGCAACAACCGGCTGTATCGGGTCGAAGCCGCCGATGGCCGTCACTATGCCTTGAAAAGCTATATGCATCGCGGTGACGACGAACGCGATCGCCTGGGCGCCGAATTCGGCGGTCTGGTCTTTCTGCGCGCCCAGGGCATTCGCGGTCGGGTGCCCAACGCGGTCGCCCGCGATCCGGTTCGCCACTGCGCCCTGTTCGACTGGATCGACGGCGAGCCGGTCGGCCGGCCGGCGCCGCAGGATCTGTTCGAGGCGCTGATATTCGTCCTGGATCTCTATCGTCTGGCCCAGCGGCCAGAGGCGGCGATCCTGCCACTGGCCTCGGAGGCCTGCCTTTCGGCGGCGGAACTGACGCGCCAGATCGACCGCCGCATGGATCGCCTGTTGGTGATCGACGATCAGCGGCTGCGCCGTTTTCTGATTGACGATTTCGCGCCCGCTTACGAACGCTGCTGCGACGAGGCGGCCGTGGCCTACGAGGCCAGGGATTTCGACTTCCAGCAATCGATCGCGCATCGGCACGCCACCCTGTCGCCGTCGGATTTCGGTTTCCACAATGCCCTGCGCCGGGCCGACGGCCGTCTGGTGTTCATCGATTTCGAATATTTCGGCTGGGACGACCCGGTAAAGCTGGTTGCCGACTTCATGCTGCACCCGGGCATGACCCTGGACGGGGAGTTCCGAGGCCGCTTCCGGCGCGGCGCCGTGGCCGTGTTTGGCGGCGATCCCGACTTCGAATGGCGCCTGCGGCTGCTGTACCCGCTGTACGCCATGCGCTGGTGCATGATCCTGCTGAATGAATTCCTGCCCGAGCGCTGGGCCCGCCGGGACTACGCCGGCGGCCATGGCCAGCGGGAGCATGCCCAGACGGCGCAATTGGCCAAGGCCGTCGCCATGCTGCGGCGCGTCAACGACAGTTATGAAGAGGTTATCGACCATGCCTGATCTTGCCGCCCTGGAACGCCAGGCACGCGACATCTACCAGCCGATCGCCCTGGATCGCCGCTCCCGCGATCTGCGCCGCCTGGTGGTGCGGGGCCTGGCCGGCGGCGGCCGCGGCCACCTGGGCTCAGCCCTGTCGGCCATCGAGATCCTGCGGGTGTTGTACGACGATGTGATGGCGCATCAGCCGGACGAGGCCGAATGGCCGGAACGCGATCGCTGCCTGCTGTCCAAGGGCCACGGCTGCCTGGCGCAATACGCCCTGTTGGCCGACCACGGCTATTTTCCGATGGCCGAGATGGACCGGTTCTGCCGCTTCGAGGGCATCCTGGGCGGTCATCCCGACGCTGGCAAGGTGCCGGGGATCGAGGCCTCCACCGGCGCCCTGGGCCATGGCCCGTCGATCGCCGTCGGCATGGCCGTGGCGGCCAAGCTGCAGGGCGCGGCGCATCGCGTCTTCGCGGTCACCGGCGATGGCGAGATCAACGAGGGCTCGGTCTGGGAAGCGGCGATGACCGCCGGCAAATACCAACTGGACAACCTGACCATCATCGTCGACTACAACAAGCTGCAGTCCTATGGCCCGAACGAAGAGGTCCAGGACCTGGAACCCCTGACCAGCAAGTGGGAAAGCTTCGGCTTCGCCGTCCGCAACGTCGACGGCCACGATGTCGAGGCCCTGCGCCGGACGCTGGGGGCGCTGCCTCTCGCCACCGGCCGGCCGAACGCGGTGATCGCCCATACCGTCAAGGGCCGGGGCATCGCCTATGCCGAGAACGAGCCGGCCTGGCACCACAAATCGAAACTGACCGATGCTGAGGTCAAGGAAATGCTGCAAGCGATCGAGGCCTGACCATGCGCAAGACCTGTCTCGACACGGTGTACGAACTGGCCAAGCAGGACGAACGCGTGGTCTTCATCGGTTCCGATCTGGGGGCCGGCACCCTGGACCAGTTCCGCGACGAGATGCCGGACCGCTTCTTCATGGAAGGCGTGGCCGAGCAGAACCTGATCGGCATGGCCGCCGGCCTGGCGATGGAGGGCTACATCCCCTTCGTCAACACCATCGCCACCTTCATCACCCGGCGCTGCTACGAACAGGTGGCGGTGGACCTGTGCCTGCACGACCTGCCGGTCAAGCTGATCGCCAACGGCGGCGGCCTGGTCTATGCCCCCCTGGGGCCGACCCATCTGGCGGTCGAGGACATCGCCATCATGCGGGCCCTGCCGCGGATGACCGTGGTGGCACCCTGCGACAAGGAAGAGATGCGCCGCTTCGTGCCGCAAGCCCTCGATCTGGGCGGGCCCTGCTATATCCGCCTGGCCAAGGGCGGCGACGAGGTGGTGTCGCGACCCGAGAACGGTTTCGAGATCGGCCGGGCGATCGAGTTGCGCCCCGGCGGCAAGGTGCTGTTGGTCGGCACCGGCATCACCAGCACCCGGGCCCTGCACGCGGCCGAGGAACTGGCCGCCGACGGCATCGACTGCGGCGTCCTGCACATGCATACGGTCAAGCCGCTGGACGGCGAGGCGATCCTGAGCCGGCTGCCCGGCGTCGATTTGCTGGTCACCGTCGAGGAACATACCCTGGTCGGCGGCCTGGGCAGCGCCGTCGCGGACCTGCTGTTGGACCAGGCGGCG
>JASLMH010000128.1 GCA_030746635.1 Alphaproteobacteria bacterium
GACGGCGGCGGCCGGCGGCGCCGGCGAAGCCTCCCCCTCGTCGTCCGCCATATGGCCAAGCCGCATGGCGACGAGGAAACACAGACCGGTCGCCAGGCAGACCAGGCCAGGCACGATGAAGGCCGCCCGCCAGCCCCACAGATCGGCAAAGGCGCCGGCCAGCAGCGCCGCCAGGGCGGTGCCGCCGGAGCCGAATACGCCGTTGATGCCCAGGGCCCGGCCGTGATTCCGGGTATGCCGGATCAGCCAGGGTACGCCGACCGGGTGATAGATCGCGGCGAAGGTGCCGATGCCGGTCAAGCCGATCGCCAGACCCCAGGGGCCGCTGGCCAGGCCGGTCAGGATCGAGGCCGCGCCGGTGCCCAGGAAAAAGATCGCGATCATGCCGGCGGCGCTCCATTTGTCGGCCAACCAGCCGGCCGGCAGCGCCGCCAGGCCGAACATCACCGTGCCCGGCAGCGACAGCGCGAACAGTTCGGCATAGGGCAACTGCCAGACCCGTTCCAGCACCAGCACCACCGTGGCGTAGAACAGCACGAACATGTGCGAATAGGTATGGGCCACGCTGGCGAAGGCCAGGGCGATGGTCGGGCCGCGGGTCGGCTGGGCGGTCATGATGGTTGGGTTGTCAGCCGACTTCAGCGTGCAGCCAGGCCAGGAAATCGGCGCTGCCGCCATGGATCGGCAGCGAAACGACACAGGGCAGATCGTAGGAGTGCATGGCCTTGATACGCTCCGCCACCGGCACCGTCAGATCGCGCCGGGTCTTCAGCAGCATGCCGACCTCGGCATCCTCCTGCACCTCGCCCTGCCAGCGATAGATGGCTGTGTGGGGCGACAGAACGTTGGCGCAGGCCACTAGGCGGTCCGCCAGCAAGCCGCGGGCGATACGCTTGGCTTCGTCCCCATCGGCGCAGGTGACGTACAACAGGGTCAGTTCTTCCATTCTCTCCCCCTTCGCTAGGCCGCCGCCCCTTCGTGTTGCAGCCGGTGCAGGGCGTACAGCACGACGGCGAACAATACCAGCGCCCCGCCCTGATGCAGGATCGCCAGGCTGAGGGGCACCAGCAGTATCAGGGTGAAGACGCCAAGCAGCAATTGCCCGACCAGCGCCGCCAGCATCAGGTGCAAGGCCAGTCGGGCCTGCGGTCCCAGCGGCGCCAGCCGCGCCTTGAACCAAAGCGCCAACAGCACCAGGGCCGTCACATAGGCGCCGATGCGGTGGTTGAACTGCGCCGTCACCTCGTTCTCGAAGGCGTTCAGCCACCAGGGCGACAGCAACCCCAGCTCCGGCGGCAGCCAATGCTCGTCCATCATCGGAAAGGTGTTGTAGACAAAGCCGCCGTCCAGTCCGGCCACCAGGCCGCCCGACAGAGCTTGCAGGAAGACCAGGGCCAGGGCGACCCAGGTCCACCGCACGACCACCCGCGGCGCCCGGCTGCCCGAGGACGGCGGCAACAGCAGATCGAGGGCGACCCAGATCAAGGCGCCGAGAATGACCACGGCGACGCCGAAATGCACGGTCAGCCGGTATTGGCTGACGTCCGGTCGGTCCACTAGGCCGCTCTTCACCATCCACCAGCCGATCAACCCCTGCAGGCCGCCGAGCAGGAACAGGCCGACCAGTGAGGGCAGGCGCCGGCGTTCCAGCCGGCCGCTGAGCAGGAACACCAGGAACGGCACCGCGAAAACCAGGCTGATGCCGCGGCCGAGCACCCGGTGGCTGTATTCGTAGTAGAAGATGCCCTTGAATTCCTCCAGGGACATGCCCCGATTGAGCTTCTGGTATTCGGGATATTGTTTGTATTTCTCGAAGGTCTCCTGCCATTCCTCCTGGCCAAGAGGCGGCAGGACGCCCATCAACGGCTGCCATTGCACCATCGACAGGCCCGAATGGGTCAGTCGGGTGGCGCCGCCCAACAACACCATGGCGGCAACCATGGCGGCGACGCACAGCAACCAGATCGCCACGGCCCGACGCGAACGCTGGGCCTTGCCGGGCGCCGGCTCGGGATCATCTGGCCTGGTCATCGCTCGCCGCACCCATCCATAATTCAGTTCCATGAAAACTTAAAATAAACAGCATGTTAAAGTGGATTAGTAATCCAAAACATAAATGAAGTTGATCCGAAAATCAGGGGCCGGCCCCAACGGACCGGCCCCTTTTTTTGGTCGGAGCGAGTGGATTCGAACCACCGACCCCCACACCCCCAGTGTGATGCGCTACCAGGCTGCGCTACGCTCCGTCGATCCGCCGTCCTGGAACGGCGTCGAGAGAAATATACCGATACCGGTGAAACGAGACAATTGTTAAGCGCCGTTCGACCGCGGTCAGTGCCTGCCTTGCTTCAGAATGTCGCGAATTTCACCGAGTTCATCGGCCAGTGCCGTCAATTTGTCGCGCTGTCCCTCGGTCAGCCCCTCTGCCGCGCCCGGGCCGGCATCGATGGTGGCGGCGTTGCGCCGCACCGAACGGGCGGCGGCGGCGCCGGCGGCGCCCCGCTGCGCCAGCGTGCGGCCGGATTCCATGACGGTTTTCGGACCGTTCTCCCGCAGCAGCTTCTGCACCCCCTTGATGGTATAGCCATCGGTGTAGAGCAAATGGCGAATGCCGCGCAGCAGATCGACATCTTCTGGCCGGTAGTAACGCCGCCCGCCGCCTCTTTTCAGGGGTTTGACCTGGATGAATTTGCTTTCCCAGAAGCGCAGGACGTGCTGCGGCACGTCGAGATCGCTGGCCACTTCGCTGATCGTGCGAAAGGCCTCCGGCGATTTGTTTCCCCGGCGCCCTCCAGCGTTGCCGGTAAGCTCAACCATCGTCCACTTCAGCCGCCCATGGCGCCGCTAAGGGTTTCGTTGACCTCTTCCTTCAACACGTGACTGGGCCGGAATACCAGAACCCGCCGTGGGGCGATCGGCACTCCCTCGCCGGTTTTCGGGTTACGGCCGATACGTCCGCCCTTCTGACGCACCGAAAAACTGCCAAAAGACGAGATTTTCACGGTATCGCCGCGAACCAAGCTGTCGCGGATTTCCGACAACACGGATTCCACCAACTGCGCCGATTCATTACGCGAGAGGCCCACTTCCTGGTATACGGCCTCGCTCAATTGTGCTCGGGTAACGGTCTTGCCGGCCACGTCCACCACCCCTCCATCCAGCTATGCATAGACGGTAGCAATCCAGAAGAATGCCGTCAATATCAAAGGGATGCAGGAATCTGTTTAAGTAATGTGGCGATTCGGCGATCGACCGCGCGAATCCCCTACCAACGGGCCAGAACCGCGCCCCAGGTGAAGCCGCCGCCCATCGCCTCCATCAGGATCACGTCACCTGGGGTGATCCGGCCGTCACTGACCGCCTCGTGCAGCGCCAGGGGCACCGAGGCGGCCGAGGTGTTGCCATGCTCCTCGACCGTCAGCACCACTTTTTCCGGCGGCAGTTTCAGCTTTTTCGCGGTGTGATCGATGATCCGTTTGTTGGCCTGATGCGGCACCAGCCAATCGATGGCCTCGGCCTCCAGATCGTTGGCCTGCAGGGCCTCGTTGACGACTTGCGCCAGGTTGACCACGGCGTGGCGAAAGACTTCCTTGCCCTTCATGCGCAAATGGCCGGTGGTTCTGGTCGACGAAGGCCCGCCATCGACGTAGAGCATGTCATGATGCTGGCCGTCGGCATGCAGATGGGTCGACATGATGCCGCGGGCGCCGTTGCCCTGATCCGGTTCAGCCCGCAATACCACGGCGCCGGCGCCGTCGCCGAACAGCACGCAGGTCGCGCGGTCCTGCCAATCCAGAATGCGCGAGAAAGTTTCCGCGCCGATCACCAATACATTGCGCGATTGGCCCGCCTTGATGAAGTTGTTGGCCACCGCCAGGGCATAGATGAAGCCCGTGCACACGGCCTGTACGTCGAAGGCGCCGATGCCGGCGACGCCGAGGCGTGTCTGCACGACGGTGGCGGTGGCGGGAAAGGTCTCGTCCGGTGTCGCGGTGGCCAGGACGATCAGGTCCAATTCGCTGGCCTTCATCCCGGCGCTGGCCAACGCCTCCTTGGCCGCTTCATAGGCCAGGTCCGAGGTGAATTCGCCCTCGGCCGCCACGTGCCGCCGACGGATGCCGGTACGCGCGACGATCCATTCGTCACTGGTATCGATGGTCTTGGAGAGTTCGTCGTTGGCGATGGCACGTTGCGGCAGATACGCGCCGCTGCCTATGAAAACCGACTTCATCATCTCAATTGGCCGCCGCTTGGTCTTGTTGCTGATCGTGACCGACGAAATGATCCATGTCCGCCGAGATGCGGCTGATCAGGTTGTCGGCCGCCATATCGACGGCCAAGCCGATGGCGGTGGCATAGCCCACCGCGTCGGTTCCGCCGTGACTCTTCACGCTGATGCCATTGAGGCCGAGAAACACGCCGCCATTGTGGTGCCGCGGATCGACCCGCTGGCGCAGCGCGTTCATCGCCGGTTTGGCCAGCAAATAGCCGAGTTTCGACAGCATCGATTGGGAGAACGCCGTGCGCAGAAACTGCGAATAGAGCTTCGAGGTGCCTTCCATCGCCTTCAGGGCGACGTTGCCGCTGAAGCCATCGGTGACCACCACGTCGGTGGTCCCCTTGGCGATGTCGTCGCCCTCGATGAAACCGTGGAAGCGCAACGGCAGGTCGGTGTCCTTGAGGAGCGCGGCGGCGGCCTGCACGGCCTCGTTGCCCTTCATCTCCTCTTCGCCGACGTTCAACAGGCCGACCGACGGCCGGGGCAGGCCCAGCACGGTGCGCACGAAGGCCGCGCCCATGATGGCGAACTGGATCAGGTTGTCCTTGTCGCAGGCGACGTTGGCGCCCAGGTCCAGCATCGCGCTCTCGCCGCGCTGGGTCGGCAGGAAGCTGCAGATCGCCGGCCGGTCGATACCGGGCATGGCCTTCAATACGAAGCGCGACATCGCCATCAGCGCGCCGGTGTTGCCGGCCGAGACGATGCCGTTGGCCTCGCCCCGGGCCACCGCGTCGATGGCCAGGCGCATGCTGCTCTGCCGGCCCTGACGCAGCGCCTGACTGGGCCGATCGGTCGACTTGACCGCTACCTCGGTGTGACGCAGTTCCACCGCGTCCTTCAACTCGGCGTGGCGCGAGAGGATCGGCGTAATCGCCTGCTGGTCGCCGACCAGCAGGAAACGCAGGCCGGGATGCCGTTCGCGGGCGATGGCCGCGCCGCCGACGACGGCGTCCGGCGCGGCATCGCCGCCCATGGCATCAAGCGAAATCGTAATTTCAGGTGTCACGCCCTGGACCCGGCCCTCGGCTCGCCCTGGTTAAGCGATGCTGGCTGGTTCCGAGACCTCGCGGTCGTTGTAGTAGCCGCAGGCCGCGCAAACGTGATGAGGTCGCTTCAACTCGCCGCAATTCTGGCATTCGACATAAGCCGCCGATTTCAGGGCGTCATGGACGCGCCGCTGGTTGCGCCGCGACCGCGAAATTTTCTTCTTGGGTACCGCCATCTCTTCACACTCTCGTTGAATTCGCAGGTCGAGCGCCGATCAACCGGATACGGTCGGCTCAACCGTTTCCCTTGGTATCTTCGATCAACCGTTCCAATGCCGCGAACGCACCACCGGTCTTGCCGGCCTCCGCATCCGCCGCGCCGTCCTCTTCCCCCATCGTTCGCCACTCCGAACCGGCCTCGGCGGGCTCAACTCCGGCCGCCCGTGGAAACGGTTCGAGGGCGAGCGACAGATATTGCGTTATCAGTTCGCCCAGATCGATTTGCCCGTCGACCAAGGGCCCGCCCGGATCATCCCCTTCCGGATCCACGAACACCTCGGTTTGGCCCTCGGGCACGGTTTCACCGCAAAGTACCGAGAAAGTATCGCTCACGTGCGCCGAAACCGGTTCCAACGAAACGACGCAGGACTGTACCACATCCGCCGAAAAATCAACATTCAGCCGCACCGTTCCCGATTTCCCGGAGCTGGAATGAACGGTCGCGGACAAATCCTTCACGGCAAGCAGGTCCAGGCGCTTGGCCACCGCTTCCCGCTCCCCGTCGCCGGCCCGCACAGTCAAACGCCAGCCGTCGGCATCGACGTCGCGAATGCAGACGAAACGACTGAATTCCGGCATTGCCCGTGCTTCGGTCAACGCATGACTCCGGGTTCGAGGATGGTCGGGACTGGCCCCCCCCATGAGCGAGGGCGGGCGCAAAATAGGGATTACGAATTCAACGGTCAATGCCTTTTCCGGTCGCCTCGCCAAACCGGTCGGCAAACCGGAAATCGCCGCGCAGGAGGCGTTCGCCGGGGATTTCGGCCAGATCGGCTGCTTGCCCTCGCAGATAGTCGGCCAGAGTGGTGACCTGCCCATCCGCCGGTACCGCGGTGCCATAGGCGTTGCGGCGCAGGGCCTGCTCCAACGCCGTCGATGGGGCCGACAGCGCGGCGTCATAGGCCGCCACCCGGCCATAGAACGCCTTGGCCATCTGTTTGATGCGTTTGCCCACCGATATGTCCGCGACGCCCATCTCCCGCAGCGATCGGTCCATGTCGGCGAACATCACGTCGAACAGGCGCTGGCCGATGTCGGCCGCCGGGTCGTCGTGTCGCCGCAAACTCCGCAGGATCAAATAGACATGCAGCACGATCATTTCGAATCGTCCGTCCAACGAATCGGGAACCCCCAACGCGGCATAGAAATGCGGCTGGCGCGCCTGTTCGACCGCCGTCAGATACAGCGCGTGCGCCGCCTTGTCGTGGCCGTTTCGGCGGCCGAGGAATCGCTTCAACACGGGTCTTGCCCAACGCATCGTCAGATTGACTTTCCGGCGGCAACGGTGTCATGGTCCGCGCCGATGAAGGCCATCGATTTATACCAGAGAAATCGCCTGATGCTGGCAACGGTTCTGCTGGCCATCGCCATCACCGCCTGCTCGCCGATCGACGCCAGCCACGGCTATATCCCGGACGAGGAAATGGTCACCAAGCTGCGCGCGGGCGTGCACGACAGGGACTCGGTGGCGGCACTGTTGGGTTCGCCGACCAGCGTCGCCAAGTTCAACGGCGAAACCTGGTTCTACGTCCGCCGCGACGCCGAGCGCATCGCCTTTTTCGATGAGAAAGTCGTCGCGCAAAACGTCCTGGCGGTCGGCTTCGACGAGGCCGGCATCGTCAGCGGCGTGCGCCGCTACTCCCTCGCCGACGGCCAGGAGCTGGAAATGGTGGAACGGGAGACGCCGACCCGCGGCAAGGAATTGACGGTGTTCGAACAGTTCTTCGGCAACCTGGGCCGTTTCACCAACCAGGGTGGCGGTCCGGGCCGGGAATAGCGCCGGCCGACGCCACCACGAAAAACGGCCCCGCCGGCCGATCACCGACGGGGCCGCGGCTATTTCCAACCGGCTTCTAGTTCCAGTGCGCCAACAGGCCCAGCAGCAACAAGGCGATGATATTGGTGATCTTGATCATCGGATTGACGGCGGGGCCGGCGGTGTCCTTGTAGGGATCGCCCACGGTATCGCCGGTCACCGCCGCCATGTGGGTTTCCGAGCCCTTGCCACCAAGGTTGCCGTCCTCGATGTATTTCTTGGCGTTGTCCCAGGCGCCGCCGCCGACGGTCATGGAAATGGCGACATATAAACCGGTAACGATTACGCCCAACAGCATGGCGCCAAGGGCGGCGAAGGCCGCGCCCTTGCCGGCAATCACCACCATGATGAAATACAGCGCCACCGGCGCCAGCACCGGCAGCATCGACGGTACGATCATTTCCTTGATCGCCGCCTTGGTCAGTAGATCCACGGTGCGGCCATAGTCCGGTTTCGAAGTGCCCGCCATGATGCCCTCGTCCTCGCGGAACTGCCGGCGCACTTCCTCCACCACCGAACCGGCGGCACGGCCGACGGCGGTCATCGACAGGGCGCCGAACAGGAACGGCAGCAGGCCGCCGAAGATCAGGCCGACCACCACAAAAGGATTGCTCAGGGCGAAATTCACCGTCACGTCCTTGAAATAGCCGAATTGCTCCGGGTTGGCGGTGAAGAACTTCAGGTCCTCGGTATAGGCGGCGAACAGCACCAACGCGCCCAGGCCCGCCGAACCGATGGCGTAGCCCTTGGTCACCGCCTTGGTGGTATTGCCGACCGCGTCCAGGGCATCGGTGGTCTTACGGACCGATTCGTCCAACTCGGCCATTTCGGCGATGCCGCCGGCGTTGTCGGTGACCGGGCCATAGGCGTCCAGCGCCACCACCATGCCGGCCAGGGCCAACATCGTAGTCACCGCGATGGCGATGCCCATCAGGCCGGCCAGCTTGAAGGCCACGATGATGCCGGCGATGATCACGATGGCCGGCACGGCCGTCGATTCCATGCCGACCGCCAGCCCTTGGATGATGTTGGTGGCATGGCCGGTGGTCGAGGCTTTGGCGACGCTGCGCACCGGGCGGTATTCGGTGGAGGTGTAGTATTCGGTGGCCCAGATCAGCAAGCCGGTAACCACCAGCCCCGTCAGGCCGCAGAAAAACAGATTCATGCCGGTGAAGCCCCGCTCGCCGATCGGTCCCATGCCGATGATCCACGAAGTGATCGGCCACAGGGCGATGGCGGACAACACCGCCGAGGCGATGAAGCCCTTGTACAGGGCGCCCATGATGTTCTGCGAAGCGCCCAGCTTGACGAAGAAGGTGCCGATCACCGAAGTGATGATGCAGGCACCGCCGATGGTCAGCGGGTACAGCATCATCTTGGCGCTGGTCGCCGCGTCGCCGATGAAGAAGATCGAGGCCAACACCATGGTGGCGACCACGGTCACGGCATAGGTTTCGAACAGGTCGGCGGCCATGCCGGCACAGTCGCCGACGTTGTCGCCGACGTTGTCGGCGATCACCGCCGGGTTGCGCGGGTCGTCCTCGGGGATGCCGGCTTCCACCTTGCCGACCAGATCGGCGCCCACGTCGGCGCCCTTGGTGAAGATGCCGCCGCCAAGTCGGGCGAAGATCGAGATCAGCGAGGCGCCGAAACCAAGCGCCACCAGGGGGTCGACCAGGTCCCGGCCTTCGGCCCCCATGGCCAGCAGCAGGGCGTAGTAGACCGAGACCGCCAGCAAGGCCAGGCCGGCCACCAGCATGCCGGTGATGGCGCCGGACTTGAAGGCGATGGCGAGGCCTTGTTCCAGACCCTGGCGGGCGCCCTCGGCGGTGCGCACGTTGGCCCGCACCGAGACGTTCATGCCGATATAGCCGGCCGCGCCCGACAATATGGCGCCGACCAAAAAGGCGGCGCCGACGGTGATATCGAATAGCAGCCAAAGAATGATGAAGATCACGATGCCGACGACGCCGATGGTGGTGTACTGGCGGTTCAGATAGGCGCGCGCGCCCAACTGTACCGCCGCGGCGATCTCTTGCATCCGATCGTTACCGGCACTCATCGATAGCACCGACCGAATGGCCCAAATACCGTAAAGCAGGGCGATTACCCCGCACACGATGGCGAAAGCCAAACCCGCTGACATTTGTCACATCCTTTTGTTTGGAGAAATCATCGGTCGCGGGGCCGTGGATCGTGGACGACGCCACGGGACTCCCTCTCCCCCCGCTGAATTGCGCGCGGAAAATGCCAGAGAAGCGTCAAGAACGCAACCGGCGGGACGCTTTATCTATGCCGACGTTGCCGGTCGATCCCGGCGCGATTCCGCCACGGCATACCAAAGGACCAGTATCGTCACGCCGGCGATGAAGGGCACGGCGACATAGTTGATCGTCTGCCAGCCGAATTCGTGCAACAGCTTGCCGGACAGGAACGAGCTGCCGGCGGTGGTCGCGAACACCATGAAATCGTGCGCCGCCTGGGTCTTGGCCCGTTCCGCCGTGGTGTACACCGTGGTCAGCATGGTGGAGCCGCCGACGAACAGGAAATTCCAGCCGATGCCCATCAGGAACAGGCTGACCCAGAAATGCGTCACGCTGATCCCGGACAGGGCGACCACCACGCAGGCGGCCAACAGCCCGGCACCGGTCAGCATTATCTTGTTCACGCCGAACCGCGAGATCAGGTGACCGGAGAAGAACGACGGCGCGAACATGCCCACCACGTGCCATTGAATGACGTAGCCGGCTTCGGCGTGGGGGTGATCGCAGGCGATCATCGCCAGCGGCGTCGCGGTCATCAGCAGGCTCATGATGCCGTAGCCGATCATCGACGACAGGGCGGCGATGAGGAAGCGCGGCTGCCGCATGATCACCGGCAGCGGCCGCCCCTTCTCCTTCCGTTGTGCCTCGCTCAAACGGGGGATGCGCACGAACGAGACCAGCAGCAAGGCCAGCAGGGTCAGGAGGGCCAGGGCGATGTAGCTGCCCAGATAACTGATCGGCGCCACCAGGTCCCGCGTCGCGGTGGCCAGGGACGGGCCGATCACGCCGGCCACCACGCCGCCGGCCAGGACCAGCGATATCGCCTTCGCCCGGAAGGCGGGTGGGGCGGCATCGGCCGCGGCGAACCGGTAGTATTGGCAAAACGCGTTGTAGAAGCCGATGGTCAGCGCGCCCAGGGCGAACAGCCAGAACGATGAAAGATGAAGGGCCAAGGCACAGACCAGGACGCCGATCACGCCGACGCAGGCGCCGGTCATGAAGCCGGCCCGCCGGCCGACCCGGCGCATGAACAACGAGGCCGGGATGGTCATCGTCGCGGTGCCCAGGATCACCGCGCTGACCGGCAGGGTGGCCAGGGATTTGTCGCCGGCCAGGGCAAAACCCAGCAAGCCGCCCAGGAAGATCAACGTGGTCTGCCCGCAAATGAAGATCGCCTGGCAAACCCCCAGTAGGATGACGTTGCGATGATGGGTCGGCATCGGCACGGCGGTAGACCGAAAGGCAATTGCGTCAAAGGGAGATGAAACCGTCCCCGCGCCTGATCGCACCGCCCAAATGTTTCCCCTGGCGGCCGACACCGCGGCAGCGGCCGGCCCGTCTGGCCGAATGCTGTTCTAGACCCCGGCCAGGGTGGCGGCAAGCATTGGATTTATTGTGCGGCCGTCCGGTGTTGGTTCGTGGTCGGGCGAGACTTTGGCAAGGCGCCCGGCTCAACCCATGCGCATGACTTTGAGCACCAGGACGTCCTGGACTTCCTCGGAGCCGACCATCGATCGGGTCAGGCTGAGGATACGCGACTTGATGTCGTCGATGTCGATGGCGCCGGAGTCCTGGTCGCGGACCACCGGATTGGTGAACAGATCCCGGTGCATGGCGTCGCGCAGGCGCGGCAGAACGCTCAGTACGTCGTTCTTGGCGCTGTTGTCCTTGACTTGCAGGCTCATGGTCAACAGCACCTGGAACTTCACTCGTTCGCCGTTGAACACCGGCGCGGAAATCGGTTCCAACTGCACGTAAACGGCTGCCTCGGCTTGCGCGACGACTTCCTCGGCGTCGAGCTGTTCGGTGCCATCGGCCAGCTTTTCCGGACCAATGCCGAGCAACTCATCCAGCATGCCCATGGCATACAGCCCGCCGCCGCCGCCACCCAGCAACAGCAACACGCCCACCACGGCAATGATGACGATTTTCATGCCAGTCAGATGTCCCGCAAAAAGATTTGACCCAAATCGCCGCCGAGGCGACGGCCATACGGTCCGCAGAATGACAGCATCAGGTTACCGGTTGGTTACTTTGCTGAAGGCCGCGAACCCGGCGTTTCCCCTGTCGCCGGAACTATCCAGCCTGCGACGGTCCGGGGCGGTTCTGAAATGCGCTAGAAATGCCGGTAGCCGGTACTGGGCAGCTCGAGCGGCCGCCCCTCCCCGTCGACCACCGCTACGTCCGCTCCGGCGACGATCCGGCCGATGCATTGGATCGCCACGCCGGCCGAGGCCACCGCCTGGTTCATCCGGGCCTCGGCCGAGGTCGGCACGGTGAACAGCAACTCGTAGTCGTCTCCCGCGGTAATGGCCACCGCCGGTCCGCCGATCGCCCCGGCCAGCGGCGATAGGGGCACCCGCGCCAGTTCGACCGCCGCACCGACGCCGGAGGCTCGGGCGAGATGGCCGAGATCGGCGACCAGGCCGTCGGAGACGTCGATACAGGCGCTGGCCAGGCCGCGCAACGCCTGACCCAGGGCCAGTCGCGGCCGAGGCCGGTGGAATCTCTCGACGGCATGGGCCCGATCCTCGCCTTCCGCCACGACGATCGCGTCCTGGCGCAGGTGCAGCCCGACACCGGCATCGCCGACCCGGCCCGAGAGATAGATCAGATCACCGGCCTTGGCGCCGTCGCGCCGCAGGGCGGTACCCGCCGGCAGGTCGCCGATCGCGGTCAGCGAAAGGCTCAGCGGTCCATCGGTCGAAACGGTATCGCCGCCCAGCAGGCCGATACCGAACTCCGCTTGATCGGCGGCCAAGCCGGCGGCGAAATCGGCGATCCAGCTTTCCGACAGATCACCTGGCCAGGCGGTGGTCATCAGGTAGCCCAGCGGCGCCGCCCCCATGGCGGCGAGATCGGACAGGTTGACCCGCAGCAGCTTCGCCCCGACGTCGGCGGCGGGATCGTCGGCCAGGAAATGCACGCCGGCGATCATCGCATCGGCGGTCAACACCAACTGCCGACCCGCCGTCGGCGTCAGCACGGCGGCATCGTCGGTCAGGCCAAGAGCGGCCTCGACGCCTTTCGCCAGCGGCGCGAAATGGCGCCGAATCAGATCGAATTCGCCAAGCCTAGGCGGATCCGGATTGCTCATGCTTGTGATCTTCGATCTCGTCGGCGCGCAAGCCGTTGGCCACTTCCTGTAGCACGCCGTTGATGAAGCCGCCTTCCTTGCCGTCGTAGAACGCCTTGGTGATCTCCACGTATTCGTTGATGATCACCGGCGCCGGCACATCGGGCCGCCTTTGCAATTCATAAGCCGCGCAGGCCAGGATCTCCGCCAGGATCTGGTCCAGCCGGGCGAAGCGCCAGCGCGCCGGCAAATGACGATCCAGCAAGGCAACGATTTCGTCGTGCCGCCGCTTGCTGCCGCGCACGATGTCGGCGAACAAATCGCCATCGACCTCGGCGTAGGCATCGCCCTCCAGAGTCGCGCCCGGTCGGTCCCGCAGGAATTCGATGATCGCATCCTCGACCTCGCCGCCACCGAGCGATAGCTGGTAGCGGGTTTGCACCGCCGCCAGTCGCGAGGCGCGGCGGCGCGGACCGATGGCTGGATTGCGCCCGCTCCGCTTGCCGGCGCCCGACTCAGTCATCGCGGGAAATAGCCGAAATGCCGCTTCACTTCGATCATGCGAAGCGCCGCCCGCGCCGCGTCGGCGCCCTTGTTCTTCTTGCTCACGTCGGCGCGCTCCCAGGCCTGTTCCTGGTTTTCCACGGTCAGGATGCCATAGCCCACGGCGATCGAGTAGTGCAGGCTCAGATCCATCAGGCCACGGGCGCTTTCGCCGCAGACATAGTCGTAGTGCGAGGTCTCGCCGCGAACAACGCAACCTAGGGCGACATAGCCGTCATAGCGCCGGCGTCCGCCGACCAGGTCCATGCCCTTGATGTTCATGCGGATGGCGGCCGGAATTTCAAACACGCCAGGCACGTCGATCCGGTCGAAGGTCGCCTCGGCGGCCTCCAATACGGCGGTAGCGCCTTTCACCAACTCGTCGGCGATATCGGGGTAGAACCGGGCCTCGAGGATCAGGATATGGGGGTCGTCGCCTATCATGCCACGGCCCCTCTAGGCATCTTCGGTGGTAATGCGCCGGATGCCGGTGATGGTCAGGCCATAGCCGTCCAGGCCAACGATGTCATAGTCGGAGTTGGTCAGCAGCTCCATTTCCCGCACGCCGAGATCAAACAATATCTGCGCGCCGATGCCATAGTCGCGCAACTCCACCTGATGCGGCACGTCTTCGCCGGCCTTGCGGCGGACCCGGTCCGAGACCACGGTCGGCAATGCCTCGCGGATCAGCACCACGACGCCGCGCTCCTCCTTGGCGATCAACTGCATGGTCGCCTGCAGCACCCCGGCCTTGCCGCCGCGATCGCCCAGGGCATCGGCCAGGACGTCCAGCGCATGCATCCGCACCGGCACCGGGCCGGGCGCGCCGACGTCGCCCTTGACCAGGGCGATGTGTTCCGAATAGGCGACCTTATTGACATAGACCACCATGCGGAAGGTGCCGCCGTAGACACTGTCCAGTTCGGCTTCCGCCTGGCGTTCGACATAGGTTTCGGTGCGCCGCCGATACTCGATCAGATCGGCGATGGTGGCGATTTTCAGGCCGTGAAACTGGGCGAATTTGATCAGATCCGGCATCCGCGCCATGGTGCCGTCGTCGTTCATCACCTCGCAGATCACCCCGGCCGGATACAGCCCGGCCATACGGGCGACATCGACCGCGGCCTCGGTATGGCCGGCGCGCACCAGCACGCCGCCGTCGCGGGCCATCAACGGAAAGACATGCCCCGGCGTGGCGATATCCGCGGCGTCGCAATTCGGGTCGATGGCCACCTCGATGGTGCGGGCCCGGTCGGCGGCCGAGATACCGGTGGAGATGCCCTTTCGGGCCTCGATCGACACGGTAAAGGCGGTGCCATGACGGGATTCGTTGCGCTGCGCCATCAAGGGCAGGCCAAGCTCCTGCACCCGGTCCCCGGACAACGCCAGACAAATCAGGCCGCGCCCGTAGCGGGCCATGAAATTCACCGCCTCGGGATCGGCCATGGCGGCGGGGATCACCAGATCGCCCTCGTTTTCTCTATTTTCGTCATCCACCAGAACGAACATCCGCCCCTTCCGGGCGTCTTCGAGGATTTCCTCGATGTCGGACAGGTAGCTGCGATCTTGCAAGATGACGTCGTTCACAACATCTCCTTTTTCGCCAAACGCGCCACATAACGGGCCAGGACGTCGATCTCCAGATTGACGCGGTCGCCGACCTTGGCGGCACCGAAGGTGGTCATTTCCTGGGTATGGGGAATGACGTTGATGCCGAAGGCATCCTCGTCCACTTCATTGACGGTCAGCGACACGCCGTTCAGCGCCACCGACCCCTTCGGCGCGATATAGGGGGCGATCGGCGCCGGCATCGAAAAGCGGAACCGCAACGAGTCACCGTCCGGCCGGATGTCGACGA
>JASLMH010000129.1 GCA_030746635.1 Alphaproteobacteria bacterium
CAATCCCTACGTCCTGTATGCCGCCAGCAATTTCGGTTCAATCCTCGCCCTGGTGGCTTATCCCATATTGCTGGAGCCGATCCTGGGCCTGGACCAGCAAAGCTTGGCCTGGACCCTGAGTTTCGCCGTCCTGGCAATAGGGATCGGTGCCTGCGCCTGGTTGTTGTTCCTGCACTATCAAGTCGACGGCGCCGACCGACAGGCGGTCTTGCGGTTCGGTCTGTCGGACCGGGTGGACTGGCACGACCGCCTGCAATGGCTGTTGCTGGCTTTCGTACCTGCCTCCCTGCTTCTGGGGGTGACCCAGCATATCACCACGGACATCGCGTCCGCGCCGCTTCTGTGGGTGCTGCCGCTGATACTCTATCTGGCCACCTTCATCGTCGTGTTCGGCCGCCGGCCGGTGATCCCGCACCACGTCGCGGTGTTTCTGCAGGTGTTCGTTGTGGTCATTCTGGCGGTGTTTTTCTATTGGCGTATTCGGGATGTGCGCCTGTTCGTGCCGCTGCACCTGGTCGCGTTCTTTTTCCTGGCCCTGGTTTGCCACGGCGAACTATCGAGGGGCCGTCCGGCGCCGAGCCGGTTGACCGAATTCTATCTTTGGATGTCCCTTGGCGGTGTCTTGGGCGGCGCCTTCACGGCGCTGCTGGCGCCGGTGCTGTTCGACAAGGTTCATGAATATCCATTGGCCCTGGTCGCGGCCTGTTTGTTGCGACCGCGGTCCGACCGGGCCCCAATGACGTGGCCGAAGGCGTTGCCGCTGGCCGTCATTCTGGGTTTGCTCGTGTCGACGCGGCTCGCCGGCTTCAAGCCGGAAGAGTTCGCATCATACTGGCTGGTGCCCTACCTGCTTGCGCTGATGGTATTGGTGTTTGCCTGTCGAAAGCGGCCCGTGTTGATCGGGCTGGCCATCGCGGCGATCCTGTTGGCCGGGAGCCATGACGACGAGGCCGACGAAGTTGCCGTGGCGCGCAGCTTTTTCGGCGTCAATCGCATCATCGCCCAGGGCAGTGGCGAGGATAAGGTGCTGGTCTTCAAGCACGGCACGACCGACCATGGCGCGCAGTATGTTAGCCCGGACTACCGCCGCATACCCCTGACCTATTACCATCCAAAGGGCCCCCTCGGACAGGTCATGCGGGGCATGGGTTTCCGTCTGCGCCATATCGGCGTCGTGGGCTTGGGGGTCGGCTCGGTCGCCTGTCACCAATGGGGACAAAAAAGAACCTTTTACGAAATCGATCCCTTGGTGGTCGCCCTCGCACGGGATCAAAGATATTTCCATTACCTGTCCGACTGCGCGCCCGAGGCACGCATTGTCATTGGCGATGGACGCCTGTCCCTGGCGCGGGAGCAGGGAGAGGATTTTGATCTATTGATCCTGGATGCCTTTTCTTCGGACGCTATTCCGGTGCATCTGCTCACCCGCGAGGCCTTGGCGATCTACCTCGGCAAATTGGCACCTGATGGCCTGTTGCTGTTTCACGTCTCCAATCGCCATCTCGATCTCCGGTCGGTGCTGGCAAATCTCGCCTACGACGCCGGCCTCGATGCCTATTACCAGTACCAGCCTCGCAGCAAGACGGAACGCCACCATCACAGCTCGCGTTGGGTATTCCTGGCCCGGCCGAGCACGGAACTGTCGGCAATTCTGCACCCCAAAACGGTTTCGGGGCGGGCCAAAAGCGCCTGGCAGAAACTGCGCCCCGAGCCGGACGCGAGGGTCTGGACCGATGACTACGCCAATGTATTCGGCAGCATGCAATGGTGGCGCCACCTCAAGAAGAAACTAGCCGTCCGCTGATTTATCCCGCAACGGATTGGGCCGACATCGCTCGCCGCCCTGCACGGGCGTTGGTGCTCACCAAGGATGGCGACCGAACCCGCGATTCCGCGTTTGGCCATGGTGGGAACCGCGGGCCGGCCGCCATCCGAGGTGAAAGACAACCGCACTGACGATCATGCGGTTGCCTTATAGCCAACCTCGTCTTCGTCCGGGGCGATCAATTCGAGCGCCCTGGCGACGGCGCTGTCGGCGTCGACGCAGCCATGGCCGAAGAACTCGGAATGGCCGTCGCGGTCGTAGCCGGCGCCGTTGCCGATGCGGCGGGCGGTGTCGCGCAGGATGTCCTTGACCTCGGCCGAGGTCAGATCGGGATTGGCCGTCAGGATCAAGGCGCAGATGCCCGCCACCAGGGGACAGGCGCTCGAGGTGCCGCCGAAGTCATAGGTGTAGTCACCCGCCGCATAGCCGCGATGGTAGTGGGTGCCATTTTCCGCCACGTGGCCCATGACACCCGCTGTCACGATACCGGCGCCGCCGGCGCCACTTGATGGGGCCGCGATCCAGATTTCGACGCCGAAGTTCGAGCAGTTCGATTTTTCATCACGGCTGGTGCAGGAGGCAACGGCGATGACGTCGGGGTGAATGGCGAAGCCGTCGACACTGTGCGGCGGATCGTTGATATCGTGATTATCGTTGCCGGCGGCGAACACCACGACACAGCCCTTGCCGCCTCTGCCATCCCGGGCGCACTTCTCGATGGCCCGGTAGGCCCGCGTCGAAAGCTCGAATACGTCGGCCGCCGCACCCCAACTGCAACTCACGACATCGGCGCCGTTGCGGGTCACGTGGCCAAACCAGTCTTCGATTTCCCGATCGGCGAGGTTCCTGCCCCAACGAACCGGCATCACGGTCGCGCCCGGCGCCGCCCCGGCGATATCGCCGCGGCCGGGACGGCCGATGGCGACGCGAGCACAGGCGGTGCCGTGCCAATCGCCCCAGCCCGGCTTCGGTTCAGCGTTTTTGCGTGTGAAGTCGTAGGGATGCACGATCCTTTCATTGCCGCGCAGGTCCGGATGAGTCAGATCGAAGCCATCGTCGATGACCGCGACGACGGTATCCGGAGATCCCATCACCCCGAGCCTTTGCCAGGCATCGACGACCCTGGCGTCGGCGCCCGGCTTGAAGAACAACCTGTCACCGCGATGCCTGCCAGTGTTTCGGAGATGCCATTGCTCGTCGATCAGCGTGTCCGCCGACGGCGGTCGGGCGGTCAATTGGCCGAGTGTGGCCAGCTCCGGCTCGGCGATCTCGACGGCCTCCGAGCGTTGAAGCTCGTGCGCCACCCTGATCGGATTGCGGGCGGCCTTGGTCACGCGGACGATGAATTCGTTGCCATCGCGCGCCTCCACCAGTTCGAGCCGCTGATCGCCGAGCAATTCCCGTTTCTCGTCGTCCGAGGCGCCTTGCCGGAAGACCACGAAAAGTTCGCCGGTCGGCACGAAGGGCACATCGTCGTCCGAGGTGTGGAATACGTGGGTGCCGACCTTGACGCTGTTGTCCAGCCGCAACCGGTCGAGCACCTGCCCCGACTCCTCGGTCTCGGAGGTGACCTCGACGACCTCGAAGCCACCCAGACCGCCGTCGGAGAGATCGGCCTTGCGGGCGCTGATTGCCACGATCGCGTCGTCCATGGCCCGCGCCCGCCCGGGCTTCGGCCTGACGCCGATGAACTTCCGGCTTTCCCGGAGTTCGAGATAGCGCCGACCGTATCTGAGCTTGTAGTCGGTCATTGGTGCCTCCTGCATCCAAATCCGTTGGCTTGCCGAAGCTTGACCCTTCCACCGACGCGGGTCTGTGAGATTTCCCACAAACCCATTGCCTGCCGTTTCGGCAATTGGCACCGTGCTGTCCGGTCGACACCGACCCAGGCGGGCAATCGACGATTGTCTTCGACGCGGGCATCACTAGAATTGCCGCGATGCCACGAGATCGGGAGGAAGCTCGGGGGTATGGCCGCGATGGGCAGTTGGCAGACCGAAGGGTTGCGGAACAATCTGCTGTTCAGCGATCTCGATGACGACCAGATCGGTCGGATCGGCCGGCGCTGTCACTGGAAAAGATGGGACAAAGACCAGCAAATCCTCGGTCAGAGCGAACCCTCGACGGACGTGTTCTTCATCGTCGAAGGGACCGTCAGGGCCAAGAGCTATTCGAGCGCCGGCCGTGAAGTGAGTTTCACGGACATTTCCGAGGGGGATTTGTTCGGTGAATTCTCCGCCATCGACGGGCAGCCGCGTTCTTCGTCGGTGGTTTCCCTGACGCCGTGCGCCCTGGGCAGGATGCCCGCCACGGATTTTCGATTGACGCTCGGCGAATGCCCAGAAGCGGCAATGAAATTGATCGAATTGCTGGTCGGCAAGACACGGATGTTGAGCAATCGGGTGTTTGAATTCAGCACCCTGCCGGTGCATAGCCGCATTCACATCGAGCTTCTCCGACTGGCCGAACAAGGCGAAAGCGATGGTTCCAGCGCCGTCGTGGAGCCGGCGCCCACCCATCAGGAACTGGCGGCGCGCATCAACACCCATCGCGAGGCGGTCACCCGGGAGCTCAACCGGCTGGTCGCGGAAGGTTTGCTGACGTTGCATCGCGGCCGGGTGGATATCCATGACCTGCCGGGGCTCAAGGCCCTGGTCGGCGATGCTTTGAATAGCTAGAGCGTGTTTCACCAAGATCACGGCCGGCGCTTGGCGGCGTATCGATCGAGGGTCTGTCGCCCCCGTTGACGACCCCCACCTCGCGCCTAAACGCCGGCCGCTCACAAGACTGCGGCGATGGGCCGAGAGGACGCCCTTCACCGAGTGTTGTCGCAAGGCCCGGCGCATAAGATCCCGGCCTTGCATTGATCGCCGGCGGCATGCCGCCGACAGGTTGCATGGTTTCATACGAAGCAATGAAAGAATGTGGCTTTTCCCACAGACCGGGGCGCCGCGGGACCCCATTCTGCCCACCGACGAGCGCACCCATTGGTGAGACGGCCATACGAGCCTCAATCAGGAAATGCGGGATAGAGCAATGTGCCCCTATCGATCATTTCTGGAACTCGGATTGATTTGCTTCCTAACGCTGCGCCTCAGCGCCTGCGACGACACGGCCTTGATCATGATCCAGGCCAGCGACGCGGGGCACCGACCGTGGGCCCTGGTGGCCGGCATCGCCGACAAGCCGGTCGCCGACCGCGTCCCGCCGGACTTGGCTGGGTCATCCGCCCATTTCGCCAGCCATCCGCCCGTCAATGCGACGGCCTAAGACCAATTTGCGGAAAGATTGACCCATAGGCATGCTTCGAGACGGGCGCTCCGCGCCCTCCTCAGCATAAGGGTAACTATTTGAAAATGAACAACTCTCCTCACCCTGAGGAGAGCCGCAGGCTCGTCTCGAAGGGTGAACGGGACGCGTCATGCCCGTCGCGTCTCGGCCCTACTCCTCGTATAGAAACCGGAAGGCGTCGTCCTTGGCCACCACCTGGCCGATCGAGGGCGAGGGGAAGTGCGCCGTCAGCACCAGGCGGTCGCTCTCGCTGTTCTCTTCCAGGAAGCGCCGGCGGGTCCGCGCCGCCAGGTCCTTGTCGGAATCGAACCTGGGGCTCCAATCGGGGTGCAGGCATTGCACCGGGCTGTGGATCAGATCGCCCGACATCACCGCGCCCCGGCCGTTGGAGGAAAGGTTGACCGCCACGTGGCCGGCGGTGTGGCCGGGCGTCGATTGCAGCCAGATCTCGTCGTCCAGGGCGAAATCGGTGGCCACCAGTTGCGCCTGCCCGGCCTCCATCACCGGCAGCACGCTTTCCCGGAACACCGGCGTGTCGGCCGCGGCGGAGGCCTCGTACTCGTCCTTGGCGAAGACGTATTTGGCGTTCGGAAAGGTCGGCAGCCAGCGGCCGTCGACCAGGGAGGTGTTCCAGCCGCAATGGTCCACGTGCAGGTGAGAGCAGAAGACGTAATCAATGCCTTCGGGTTCGACGCCGGCGGCGGCCAGGTTGGCCAGCCAGGCCCGATCGCGCCGTTCGTGCCATTCCGGGAAATAGGGAATGGTCTTGTCGCAGCCGATGCAGGTGTCGATCAGGATGGTGTGATGGCGGCTGCGCACCAGGTAGGACTGGAAGGTGAAGATCAGCTTGCCGGTGTCGGGGCACAGGGCGTGCGGCTCCATCCAGGAGAGGTGGGGCGCCATCGCCTCGTCGGTGGCGTCGGCGAAGGTATCGGAAGGCGTCCGGAACGGCCCCTCCATCTCCAGGATCCGCCTAACCTCGATGTCGCCTATCCGTCTGCCATGCATTCCGGCCACTCCCGATTATTGGTTTGAATTCGCCGCCTCGCGAGCGATCGCCAGGGCCCGGTCGACATCCGCCGGGTCGGTGTCGAAGGCGGTAACGAACCGGGCCTGCCCCTCGGCCGCCGGCCCCCAACGGTGAAAGCCGACGCCGGCCCCTTCCAATCCCGCCAGCACGCTTTCCGGCAAGTGGACGAAGATCTCGTTGGCCTCGACCGGATGGGCCAGGCGGGCGCCGGGAATGGCGGCCAGGCCGGCGGCCAGGGCCGCCGCGCAGCGATTGGCGTGGCGGGCGTTCACCAGCCACAAATCATCCGCCAGATAGGCCGCCAACTGGGCCGAGAGATAGCGCATCTTGGAAAACAGATGGCCGCCGCGTTTGCGGCGGAACAGGAAATCCTCGGCCATCTCCGGTTTGAAGAACACCACCGCCTCGGCCGCCATGGCGCCGTTCTTGGTCGCCCCGAAGGACAGCACGTCGACGCCGGCCCGCCAGGTCAGCTCGGCCGGCGAACAACCCAGATGCGCCGCCGCGTTGGCGAAGCGGGCGCCGTCCATGTGCAGGCCCAGGCCGGACTGGTGCGCCAACTCGGCGATCGCCGCGACCTCGTCGGGGGTATAGGCGGTGCCGGCCTCGGTCGCCTGGGTGATCGAAACGGCGGCCGGCTGCGGGTGGTGCTGTACGCCGAAACCGGCCCCGGCAAGGGCGGCGGCCAGGGTGTCGGCGCTGAACTTGCCGTGCTCGCCGTCCAGCAGGCCCAGCTTGGCGCCGCCCGAATAGAATTCCGGGGCGCCGGCCTCGTCCTCCTCGATATGGGCCTGTCGGTGGCAATGGATCAGGCCCCAGGGCGGTGCCAGGGCGGACAGGGCCAGGGCATTGGCGGCGGTGCCGGTGGCCACCGGGAAGACCGCCACCTCGGTACCGAACACATCGTCAAAGGCCGATTCCATGGCCTTGGTCACCTGATCGGCGCCGTAGGCATCGGCATAGCCTTCGTTGGCCGCCGCCAGGGCGGCCATGATCGCCGGTGCCACCCCGGCGGCATTGTCGCTGGAAAAATTCATCCCGCCCCCGTTAGTCCCCAAGTGTCAGTTCGGTAAAGCCGCCGCCGGCGGCCGGCATGAAGGCCGCCAGTTCCGCCAGCCCATCCGCCCGCACGGCCGCGATCAGCCATAGGAGCTCCGGTTCGTAGATCCGCCCGGCATCGCGGGCCGACGGCCGGGCCGGGCCGTCGGGATGGGAATGATAGTGGCCGATCAGGCGATCGCCGCCATCGCGCGATTGCCGTTGCAGCCGCAAGCGCAGGGCCGGATCGACCTCGAAACTGTGCCTGGGATCGTCGGCCAGGTTGTCGCTGGGCACCACCTGGCGGATCACCACGGCGCCATTGGCCGCCCCCTCGCCCAGCAGAAGGCCGCAGGCTTCGTCCGGGTAGCCCGCCGCCACGTGGCGGGCGATGGCACCGCGTTCGGCGGCGGCGAGGACGATCATTCGCCGGCCTCCAGGCGCAAGCGGCCCAGACGGCGGCCGCTGTCGGCGTCCAGCACGATCACCGCCTGGCCGCCATCGGCCTGTCGCACGGTCAGATAGAGCCGTCCGTCCCCGGCCGCGATGTCGATCAACTGGTCGCCCGGGTCCACCCGCACCGCCAGATCGCCCAAGGTGGCGCTCATTTCGCCGGCCGTCCGGGCCATGCCGACCAGCAGCAGGATCAGGCCGATCACCAGCAGCGCCGTCATGCCGCCGACGAGAAGCTTGAGTGCCTTGGTGTTCTCGGTCCAGTCTGCGGCCATGAGCGATCGGTCGGAAGCGGCGGAATACAGGATCGTGGCCGACGGAGAGACGGCCCGCGAGCGGCTGGACCGCCTGCTGAGCCGTTCGCTTGACGGCCTTTCGCGCATGCGCATCAAGGCCTTGATCGTCGACGGGCGGGCGCGAATTGCCGGTCGGACGGTAACCGAGCCGTCCTATCGGGTCAAACCCGGCGAGGTGGTGGAATTGTCGGTGCCGCCGGCCGAGGAAGCGGCCCCCCGGGCGCAGCCGATCGACCTGACCGTGGTCTACGAGGACGGCGATCTGATCGTGGTCGACAAGCCGGCCGGCCTGGTGGTGCACCCGGCCCCGGGCAACCCCGACCGCACCCTGGTCAACGCCTTGCTGGCCCATTGCGGCGGCAGCCTGTCGGGTATCGGCGGCGTGCGCCGGCCGGGCATCGTGCATCGGCTGGACAAGGACACCTCGGGCCTGCTGGTCGCCGCCAAGCACGACGACGCCCATGCCGGCCTGAGCGAACAGTTCGCCAGCCACGACATCCAGCGGCGCTATCGCGCCCTGGTCTGGGGCGTGCCGGCCGAGGGGCAGGGCCGCATCGAGGGCGCCATCGGCCGCAATCCCCACAATCGCAAGAAAATGGCCGTGGTGGCCCGGGGCGGCAAGCCGGCCGTCACCCATTATCGGCTGCTGCGTGCCTTCGGCCGGCAGGCAGGCTTGCTGGATTGCCGCCTGGAAACCGGCCGCACCCACCAGATCCGGGTGCACCTGACGTCGATCGGCCACCCGGTGATGGGCGATCGCCTGTATGCCCGGGCCCGGCGCCAACGGCGAGAGGCATTGCCGGCGGACATCGCCGCGGCGGTGGCGGATTTCGGCCGCCAGGCCCTGCATGCGGCCGAACTGGGCTTTCGCCACCCGATCAGCGGCGAGGCCTTGCATTTCCACAGCGATCTCCCAGATGACATGGGTACGCTGCTGCATCTGTTGGCGCGGATGCGGAAGGGGTGATAACGGCTGTTTGACTCGGAAATCCTTGACATATTAAGGGTTTTTCAGTAATCTTTACCTACCATTTCCAACAAAAGGCGAACATCTGACCGGTACCGCCGGTGGTGACTGACGCATGGCCGAACGCAAGAAAAACGACGCGAAAATGCCCGAAAAGGCGGGCGCCAAGGTAACGGCGTCCAAGGCAACGGCGGCCAAGGCAACGGCGGCCAAGGCAACGGCGGCCAAGACCGGCAGTGCGCGGGCGCCCATCCCCAACGTGCCCGCCCCCTCGCCCGAGGCCAGCCTGTCGCGCTACCTCCAGGAAATCCGCAAGTTTCCGATGCTGGAGCATGGCGAGGAATACATGCTGGGCAAGGCCTGGCGCGAACACGACGATCGCGAGGCGGCGCACAAGCTGGTGACCAGCCATCTGCGCCTGGTGGCCAAGATCGCCATGGGCTATCGCGGCTATGGCCTGCCGGTGGCGGAACTGATCGCGGAAGGCAACATCGGCCTGATGCAGGCGGTCAAGCGGTTCGAGCCGGAGCGCGGCTTCCGCCTCGCCACCTATGCCATGTGGTGGATCCGGGCCAACATCCAGGAATACATTCTGCGCTCGTGGTCACTGGTCAAGATGGGCACCACGGCGGCCCAGAAGAAGCTGTTCTTCAACCTGCGCAAGCTGAAGGGGCAATTGCAGGCGATCGAGGAGGGCGATATGTCGCCCGAAAAGGTGCAGAAGATCGCCGAGGCCCTGAACGTGCCGGAGAAGGACGTGGTCAACATGAACCGCCGCCTGGCGGCGCCGGACAACTCGCTGAACGCGCCGGTACGGGCCGAGGGCGAGGGCGAATGGCAGGATTGGCTGGTCGACGACAGCGTCGATCAGGAGACCGAACTGGCCGAGCGGGAGGAGCTGAGCAATCGCCGGCAATTGCTGACGGCGGCGATGGAACACCTGAACGACCGCGAAAAACACATCATCACCGAACGGCGCCTGAAGGAAGACCCGAAAACGCTCGAGGAATTGAGCGGCGAATTCAACATCAGCCGCGAGCGGGTCCGCCAGATCGAGGTGCGGGCCTTCGAAAAGCTGCAAAAAGCCATGAAACGCGCCGCCACCGAGCAGCGTCTGAACTAGATCGGTCTCGATTATCTTCGAGGTGACGGGCCGTCCGCGCTCCGTCCCCACCATCCCGGAATCAAGGTGGAATTAAGGGGACACCATGACTCGCCCTGCGTTGGAAGGCTTATGACGGGAAGACAGCCAATGGTGTCCCCTTAATTCCACCTTGATTCCGGGACGACGAGCGGGTGGTACAGCCAATGAGAAATACCTAACCAGCGAACCGATCCACCGCGAAAGGGGCGATGGGCAGATCGGTCTGGCCGCTGGTCAGCAGGTCGGCGACGATGCGGCCGGTGATCGGGCCGAGCTGGAAGCCGTGGCCGCAGAAGCCGAACAGGTGGATCAGGCCGTCCTCCCTGGCGCTGGGACCGATCACCGGGATGCCGTCCGGGGTGATCGCCTCCAGACCGGCCCAGCAGCGGACGATGTCGGCTTGCCGCATGATCGGAAACAGCTCGGCCACCGTCCTGGCGCTGAGCTTGAGCTCGCGGAAATCCAGTTCGGTCCGGTTCTCCTCGGGCAATGCCCGGGCTCGGTAGCCGCCGCCGATCACCACGGTGCCGGCCCCGGTCTGCTTGAACGACAGCGCCCGGCCCTGGGCGCCGATCACCGGTTCGACGAAGGGCGGCAACGGCGCCGTCACCATCAGCATCGGCGCCGCGGTTTCCGCCGGCACCGCCTCGTCCAGCCAGGCCGCCAGCCCGGCGCCCCAGCCGCCGGCGCAATTGATCAGGTTGGCGGCCGATAGGCGGTATTCGCCGGCCCGGACGGTCCAGGCGCCGCCCCGGCGTTCAATGGCGGTGACGGCGGTGCCTTCGAGGAACTCGGCGCCCGCCTCCCGGGCCCGGCGCATGAAAGCCCTTGTGGTGCGGAACGGATCGGCGAAGCCGTCCCGGCGGCTGACCAGCCCGCCGGTGCAATGGCGCGCCAGGGCGGGGGCCAGCCGGAACAGTTCGTCGGGACCGACCAACTCCTCGTGGTCGTAACCAAGGTCGGCGACCTGCCGCGCCCGCGCTTCCAGTTCGGCCAGTTCGCCGGCCGTCTCCGCCACCTTGAGCTGGCCCGAGACCTGGAAGCCGCAGTCGTCGCCCAGCCAGTCCCCGATCCGCCACCACATCTCCATGGCCGCCTGGGACAGCGGGATCTCCGCCGGATCACGGCCGAGCCGTCGCACGCCGCCGGCGTTGACGCCCGAGGCATGGCGGCCCACCGTGTCCTTCTCCACCACCAGGACCGACAACCCGCGCTGTGCCAGATGCAGGGCCACCGAACAGCCGTGCAGGCCGCCGCCAACAACAATGGCGTCGTAGGTGCCACTAGTCATCGCCGGTCTCCAGTGCCGCCAGGGACGCCAATGGGATCGGCTTGATCGGCCCGCGCATGCGATAGCCGCCGACGTCGGCCACCGGGCGGCCGGTTTCAGCGGCGATTAGTTGCGCCACCGTGCCGGCGCATTGCCGGCCCTGGCAGCGGCCCATGCCGGCCCGGGTCAGGGCCTTGAGTTGATTGACCTCGCCGCAGCCTAACGCCAGGGCGCCGCGCAGGTCGCCGGCGCTAACCATTTCGCAGCGGCAGACAGTGATCGCGTCATCGAGTTTCGCCAAATCCTCCAACGGCGGCCGGAACAGCCGGTCGAGAAAGGGTCTGACGGCCAGTTCCCGGTTCAGCCGGCGGTGGATCGGCGCGGCCCGGCGGTCGCGTTCGGCGACGTCGATCCGGCCCAAACCCTCGGCCGCCCACAGCCCCGCCAGTTCGCCACGCCGTTCGGCGGCGACGGCGCCGGCGATGTCGTAGCCGTCGCCGGCAATGGCCAGCCAGGGCAGTTCGCTGGCGCCCCAGCCATCGAGGCGCGGCCGCCAGCACAGGCGCCCCTGGTCCCAGTCATGGGGAAGATCCAGGGACGCCGCCAGATTGCTGTTCGGCAACAGGCCCATATGAACGAACAAATGCCGGGCGGCGACCTCGGTCCGGCGGCCGGCCGCCCGGTAGCTGACGGTTTCCACTTGCCCCCCACCCCGGGCTTCGAGGTCCGTGACCCGGCGGATCAGGGGCACGCCGGCGCGGCGCAGCCGGCGGCGCAGGGCCAGACCTTGGCGCAGATAGTGCGGCGCCCGCAGGGCGCCGGGCAGACGGCCGAGGGCGGCGCGCGCGTTACCCGCCGGCGCCAGGTCCAGCAGCGCCGCGATGGTTGCCCCGGCGGCGAGATACTGCGCCGCGATCAGGTAGAGCAGCGGCCCTGCGCCGGCGAACAGCGCCGGGCCGTCGGCCACCATGCCGTCCGTTTTCAACAGGACCTGCGCCGCCCCCGCCGTCATCACCCCCGGCAGGGTCCAGCCGGGGAACGGCCAGGGCCGCTCCATGGCGCCACCCGCCAGGATCACCGCCCGCGCCGGCAACAACCAGGCCCGGCCGCCGGCCGCGAGGCCGAGCTCCCGCTCCCGGCTGACCGACCAGACCGTGGTTTCCGGGTGATAACGGACATCCGAGGCCCGGAAACGGTTCAGCAGATCCGCCCCTCGGGCGTGGTCATCGCCCGGGTACCATCGCCGATCGGCCGGCGCCGCCTCCAGAGCCTTGAAAATCCGCCCACCGGGTGATGGGCCGTCGTCGAACAGATGGACCTCGAGACCCAGCTCCGCCGCCGTCAGGGCGGCCGACAGGCCGGCCGGACCGGCGCCGATGATGCCTAGGTCGATCGCCGCCGCCACCGGGTCAGTCGGCGAAGGGGTCCTTGACCAGCACGGTGTCTTCCCGTTCCGGGCTGGTCGACAACAAGGCCACCGGCGCGCCGATCAGTTCCTCGATGCGGACGATGTACTTGATGGCGGTGGCCGACAGATCGGCCCAACTGCGGGCGCCCTGGGTGCTTTCCGACCAGCCCTCGAAGACCTCGTAGACCGGCTCCACCCGGGCCTGGCGGCTCATCTCCGTCGGCAGGTAGTCGACCTCCATGCCGTCCACCCGATAGCGGGTGCAGACCTTGATCTCGGACATGCCGTCGAGCACGTCCAGCTTGGTCAGGGCGATGCCGTTGATGCCGCCGACCCTGACCGCCTGGCGCACCATCACCGCGTCGAACCAGCCGCAGCGGCGCGGCCGGGCGGTGACGGTGCCGAACTCGTTGCCGCGTTCGCCCAGGCCGCGGCCGACCTCGTCCTCCAGTTCGGTGGGGAACGGCCCCTCGCCGACCCGCGTGGTGTAGGCCTTGGTGATACCGAGGACGTAGTCGAAGGCGTCGACGCCGATGCCGGCGCCGGCGGCGGCCTGCCCGGCCAGGGTGTTGGACGAGGTGACGTAGGGATAGGTGCCGTGGTCGATATCGAGCATCGCCGCCTGGGCGCCCTCGAACAGGATGCGATAGCCGGCCCGGCGGGCCTCGTCCAGGTCGCGCCAGACGTTCGAGGCGAAGGGCAGGATCTCGCCGGCCACCGATCGCAGCTTGTCGACCAGTTCGGCGCCGTCCACCTCCGGCTGGCCCAGTCCCCGCCGCAGGGCGTTGTGGTGCACCAGCAGGTTGTCGACCTTGGCCGGCAGACTGTCCGGATCGGAAAGATCGCAGACCCGGATCGCCCGGCGGCCGACCTTGTCCTCGTAGGCCGGGCCGATACCGCGCCGGGTGGTGCCGAGGCGCTGGCCGGATTTGGCGTCCTCGCGAATGCCGTCCAGCTCGCTGTGCAAGGGCAGGATCAGGCTGGCGTTGAAGGCGACGCGCAGGTTGGTCGGGGTGATCTCCACGCCCTGCCCGCGCAGGCTGTCGATTTCCGACAGCAGGGCCCAGGGGTCGATCACCACGCCGTTGCCGATCACCGACAGCTTGCCCTTGCGCACGATGCCCGAGGGCAGCAGGCTCAACTTGTAGACTTCGCCGTCGATCACCAGGGTATGGCCGGCATTGTGGCCGCCCTGGAAACGCACCACCACCGAGGCCCGCTCGGACAGCCAATCGACGATCTTGCCCTTGCCCTCGTCACCCCACTGGGCGCCCACCACCACTACATTCGCCATTGTTGATACCGCTCGAGCAAGAATTAGGGGTCCGCCCCGCAAGGGCGGGCTTCAGGAAAGTTCTTCGGGTTGGCCGTCCCGCAACAGATGGCTGCAGCCCAGGCGCCGCGCCTCGTCGTCCGCAGGGCCGTCGGCGTCCAGGCCCTGCACGGTCTGCCAGCCCTGGTCGCGCCAGGTCCGGCCGGCGCCGTTCGCGGTGCCGTGCGGCAGGTACAGCCGGCGCCGTTCCGCCGCGTCCGGCACCGCCCGCATCAGGCTGTCCAGGTACAGGGTGAAGCCCGTCGCCGCCTCGCCACTGGCCAGGGCATAGCGGCCGCCGCGGCCCAACTCGCCCCGTACGCCCTGGGCGAACAGGGTGAAGCTGACGCCGGTCTGGTATTCGAAGCCGCGGCTTTCGCCGGGATCGACGGTCAGGGCAAGGTCGCCGTTGGCGCCGGCCAGCACATCGACCAGTTCCGCCAGACGGTCGCAAAGCCGCCGGGCCGGCGGCGGCAGGTCCAGGCCGGCCAGCCGCTCGATCGCCGAGGCGGCAGGGCCGGCGGCCCGCAGCAACCCGTCCAGGGCGGCCGGCGCCAGGCCCGGCAGGGCCGCGATGGCCGCGCCGTCGCGGACGTCCAGGGCCTCGCGCGCGCCCTTCGCCTGGTCGCCGTCCAGGCCCAATGCCTCGGCCATCAGCGGCACCAGGGTCGGTACCGTCAGATCCACCGACAGGCCGGTTACGCCAAGGTCGGTCAGGGCCTCGGCCGCCAGCTGCACCACTTCCGCGTCGGCCTCGACCGAGGCCGGACCGATCAGTTCGACGCCGGCCTGGGCGTATTGCCGCTCCGGCCGCAACTGGCTGCCGCGCACCCGCAGCACCTGGCCGGCGTAACACAGCCGCAATGGCCGCGGCGCGCCCTTCAGCCGGGTGCAGGCGATGCGCGCCACCTGTGTCGTCATGTCGGCGCGCAGGCCCATCATGCGCCGCGACTCCGGGTCCATCAGGCGGAACATGTGCCGGGCGACGCCGGCGCCGGGACCGGACAGCAGGCTTTCCTCGAACTCGATCAGGGGCGGCTTG